>JAEZJW010000168.1 GCA_023415595.1 Bacillota bacterium | reverse complement strand
TAATATAATTCATGTCTCTGATTTCCCTTGTAAACGGAGCATTGATCAGGACTGTATCGGCATAATCCAATGCTTCCAAGGCCAGGGCTACGATTGCTTCATACTCATAATCCCTGATATTTTCTTCAAAAAAGCTGGAGCTTCTGTTATAGGGTTCACCGGCAACTTTAAAAATCTGTTTTGACAGGCAGATCAGAGTATCCTTATCCAGGTATACCACATGCTTTAATGCCTTTGCCAATTGCTTTGACACATAGGTTTTACCGCAGGCTGGGGGTGATGTTACCAGGATTAATCTCTTCATCCATACTTCCTCCTAATTCTCAGCTGTTCACAAACATATAGTAGTATATGCATGTCCTGATTCAATTATATCACAAATCATAATACTAGGATATACTCAGTGAGCCTGAACTGCAAAATGGAAAGTGAAATTAGTCCTGATACGACAAAGAAGGGACTTTTCCATGTCCCTTCTCATCCTTTCCTTCCTCCATTACCCAAGAATCGTAAGCTGCCGGGAATAGATCAGTTCGGCGGGAAACATAAGCTCCTGCTCACGGGACTTGGTTTCTTTCCTGCCGACGGAATAGTATTCCATTCCGGCATTCTGCATATCTGCTATAGGATAGAGGTTCCTACCGTCAAAAATCAAAGGAGCCTTCATCAGCTTACGGTACATATCCGGTTTTATTGCTTTGATTTTGCCCCAGCCTGTAAATATAAAGCACGCCTCAGCATCGATCAGAGCATCCACACTGTTCTCTGTATAGGTAATGTAGCCGTTACCATTTCTTCCTTCCGGAAAGATCTTTTTATAGTTCCTGATCCCGACCGGATCATAAGCCCAGATATCCGCTCCCTCCTCCAGAAGAAGCCTGATGTTTTCAATCGAAGGTGCGTCCTTACAGTCATCCGTTCCAGGCTTATAGGTTAATCCAAGTATAGCAATTTTTTTCCCTTTGAAATCGGACAGTCTTCCCCTGGCTTTTCTGTACAGAGAGAGCTTCTGCACCTGATTTACTTCGTTTGCAGCCTTTACCAACTTCATCCCATATTCGTTACCTTCAGCCAGCTCCATCAATGATTTTGTATCGGACACAATCCCGTATCCTCCATAACCGACCCCTACTCCCAGAAAACTGCTGCCAATCCGTTCATCATAGGACATCCCAATCGTAACTTCATCAATATCTGCCCCGGAAAGCTCACATAGGTTAGCCAGCTCATTCATATAGGACAGCTTGACTGCAAGGAAATTATTTGCTGCAACCTTTATCATCTCTGCCGATTTCCTGGATACCTTAAGAATCGGTGCCCGAAACGGTTTATAGATCTGTGATAATAGTTCCCTGGCCCAATCGCTTTCAGTACCGATGACAATCCTGCCGGTATACAGGGTATCCCTGATAGCGGTTCCCTTCGAAAAGAATTGAGGATTCGCCACGATTTCCATCCGATAGCCATTTGCCGGCAATTCGTTAAAATACTGTTCCAGCTGGTCACAGGTTCCAACCGGTATTGTAGCCTGGATGGCTACCAGACTGTCCTTTGAGACAGAATCTGAAATCTTACGCAGGATCGATGCCAGGTTGATAAACTGCTGATCTGGCGGGATATCCTCTCTGCCCCCGATGAAAATGGCATCGGCTTCAAAGCAGACCGCTTCATAATCCGGGTTAAAATGAAGTCTTCCCGCTGCAAGATGCTTTTTAATCAGCCTCAGTAAATCCGGTTCAAAGGCTAAGGATCCTCCGTCTTCTTCCTGATCAATGATCCTGTTGACGTCAGCATCCAACAGAGAAACCTGATGCCCCGCCTCTGCAAAGCATACTCCCACAATCATCGTATTGTACCCTGCTCCTGCGATTGCTAATCTATACATATCGTACCTCCCATCACTATACTATATACGGTTAATAAAGTAATGCCTCTTAGCCCTGCTGGATTCCTATCAGCTCCAGCATCGGCTTTGTATTTTCTCCAAAGGTACTGGCACCGCAGACCACCTGGGGAAACCATGCCGAATGTCCTAACAGATTCGCTTCGATCAGGATAGGATCCCCGGCCTCACTCAAAGACAAATCCCAGGAAATAAACTTGGTATGGGGCGTTTTCTTATGGCATGCATAGGCGCATTCCACCAGTTTAGGAACTCCCGGAATATGATATCCCGAAAAGGTGATATGGCTGTCAGGATGTGCCAGATACCGTTCGCCCTCATAGCTGAAGGCTTCAGCAGATAATATTCCCTCATCGCTTACACCGATATAGAGCTCGTCGTCTATTTCCTTGCCAAATCTGCCAACCCTTAAAATAGGTGGAATATGGTACAGCTTATCGTTCAAAATATAGGTCATGATCCGGAAGGTATTAAAGGCTTTGTCATACAAGGCCTGTATCTCTTCCTGATTTCTCATGCATTCCTGTATGATGAAGTTCTTCCCGTACTTTCGAAACAGCTCCAGTGCTTTGTCTCTGTTTACGGTTGCCGACCTAAATTTCAGAACATTATGCCCTTCTTTGGTATCTGTGGTTGGCTTAATGATAAACGCATTTTGGGCACACCATCGTTCTACGGAGTATGCTGCAGCTTCCTTCGTAATGATATTTCGTTCCGCATCATAGTATATCCCCGAGCTGTTTACAATAACCGTTCTGGGAAATTTCAGACCGGGCACCGACGCATACAGGATCTCAACCAGGCTTTTATCCTGCAGAACCTTGCAGATATTTCGGGGACAAAGCTTGGGCTCCAGCTTAGATGAGAACAGGATTTCAGGAAAATAATCCTTATTAAAAACTCCTGTATAGGACTGATAAAGCCTGTGCCACTTACAGCTGATCCTTTTGCCGTATATGCTTTTAATTTCCTGTTCCTGCTCCGGTGTAAGTACGATCTGCTTCCATTGATTTTTTTTTGCTGCTATCGCTGCTTTTTCGCACCTGACGATATAAAAATAATGATACATGTTATATAGTTCTGAAAAGAATTTCTTAAATTTTAGCCTAAGCATAGCAGTGCCTCCTCAATGCGACTAAACTACCTTGTAATAATCCACATACCAGTCAGCAAATTTCTGTAAACCATCCCCGATCGGAGTCACCGGCCGGAACCCTGTCGCCTCTTCCAAAAGGGTCGTCGATGCATAGGTAGCAGGAACATCACCTGCCTTCATCGGTTCAAATGCCTTTTGAAATGTTACTTCTCTTTTAAGCTTCCTGCTTAAGGCTTTTTCCAAGTATTCTATGAATACCATCAGCTTCTCCGGTTTATTATTACCGATATTAAAGATCATAGCCGGAGTTTCTCCGGATGGCGGTGCTGTAAGCAGTGTCAGAATTCCATTCACGATATCATCGATATAAGTAAAATCCCTATAAAGGTCATGGTCAAAATCCCCATTATTAAAAATCCTAACCGGTTCATTCTTAAAATACTGATTTGTAAAGCTATAATATGCCATATCCGGTCTTCCCATCGGCCCATATACGGTAAAAAACCTGAGCCCCGTGGAGGGGATTCGGAACAGATGGCTATACGTATATGCCATCAATTCATTAGACTTCTTCGTAGCAGCATAAAGAGAGACCGGATGGTCTACAAAGTCCGTCTCTTCAAAGGGCACCTTCTTGTTTGCTCCATAGACAGAGCTGGAGGAAGCATAAAGCAGATGCCTGACAGGGTATCTTCTACAGGCCTCCAGTATATGAAAGAAACCAAGAACATTACTGTTCATATATACATCCGGGTCCTCAATCGAATACCTTACTCCCGCTTGTGCTGCCAGATGAATCACATAGTCCGGGCGATAAATGGAAAAAGCCTTCATCACGGCAGCTTTATCCGAAATATCCTCCCTGAGAAAGGAAAAGCGATCGAACCGCTTTAACAGCTCCAGCCTCGACAGTTTAAGGTTCACATCATAATAATCATTCAGATTATCAATACCGATCACCTCATATCCTTCCTCAAGTAGTTTCTTCGACAGGAAGCAGCCGATGAAGCCTGCTGCTCCTGTTACCAGAAATCTTGTTCCGGTATCCGGTAAGATTTCGGCCATTTTTTACTCCCTCCTTCTCTTCCGCGGAAGCAATGCGGTAAGAGGGTCTTCTGCCAACGGAGTAATACTCCACACCTGCCATCCTCATTTCTTCTACTTCATAGATATTCCTTCCGTCATATACCAATGGATTCTTCATCAGCTTCTTATATTGATCAGGTGTTATCATCTGAATCGTATTCCATTCCGTAAATATAAAGCATACATTGGCCTTATCCAGTGCAGCCTCTGCACAATTCACATAGGCAATGCTGCCGCTCATCATGGGACCTTCCGGATAAAGCTTCTTCACATGCTCCGCTCCGACCGGATCATAGGCATAGATTGCGGCCCCCTTCTCCAGCAATAACGGAATATTTTCCATGGAAGGCGCTCCGCGTAAATCGTCCGTACCTGGCTTAAAGGTCAGACCCAGGATCGCAACCTTCAGTCCTGAAAATGTAATCAGCCGATTATTTGCTTTCTTAAATAACAGGCACTTCTGATCTCTATTCACTTCAATGGCAGCCTTCACCGTTCTTAATTCATAGCCGTTCTGTTTTGCGAGATAATCCAGAGCCTTCGTATCCTTGGGGAAACAGGAGCCCCCATAGCCTATTCCTGCATTTAAGAACTTTCCGCCGATCCGTTTGTCATAGGACATACCACGGGCTACATCATCAATATCCGCATGGACCAGCTCGCACAGGTTGGCGATATCATTGATATAGGAGAGCTTTAATGCCAGGAACACATTCGAGGCATACTTTATCATCTCAGCCGATCTTCTGCTTACGGAGACGATTGGCAGATCAAAGGGCTCATACACTCTCTTCAACACATCCTCCGCCCATCTGCTCTGAGTACCGATTATTATTCTGTCCGCATGGAGCGTATCATGGACAGCACAGCCCTGGGCAAGAAATTCCGGATTGGAAGCGACCTCCACCTTCACCTTATGTACCAGAAAATCATTGATGAACTGTTCTACCTTATCGTTCGTTCCAACCGGAACCGTGGATTTCACGACAACCAGACAATCCTTCTCGATCGTTTCAGCGATCTGCCTCGCCACAGCCGCTATATAGGACAGATCCGCTGACCCGTCCGGCTGCTCCGGCGTACCGACACCGATGAAGATGATGTCCGCTTCCCGGTAGGCACCGCGGTAATCCGTAGTATAATTAAGCCTGCCCTCCTCATAATTCTTCCTCATCAGTCTCTCCAGATCCGCTTCATAGATGGGAGCGATCCCGGATTTCATCAGCTTCACCTTTTTCTCATCAATATCCACGCAGGTGACGGCATGTCCTACCTCGGCAAAGCATACCCCTGCGACTAATCCTACGTAACCTGTTCCTGCGACCGCAATTTTAAACATACAGTACTGTCCTTTCTATCATAACCCTGAGTCCGGCTGCCACTGCCATTCAAACCCTTCCGTATCCTCCTCCGACAATTCGCTGCCGATCTGAACTTCGATATAATGCAGGTCTGACATATCCCCGGCCTTGATTGCATGCATCTGGCCCTTGGCAATATACACCACATCTCCCCGGCCCACCTTGAATTTCCTGCCGTCCACCACCATATCCCCAATCCCGTCCACAAAGGTCAGAATCTCATCTCTGATCCGATGGATCTGGTAACCGATCGTACGGCCTGCTTTCACGGTCAGATGCTTCGTCAGCGACCTGATATCATCCTCATACCTGATATAATCATAGGCTGTGAAATTACCCCAGGAGCCTTCCCCGGTCATCGGTCTTTCATTCAATTGATCGGCATAGGGCTTCAGATATGCGCTCTTTTCCTTATCCGTAATTAATATCCCATCCGGACTGGCCGCCACGACGAGGTCCTTCACTCCAAGTGCTATAATCGGTATGGATAGTTCATTAATGACCGCCGTATTGCAGGTATCTTCCCCCATGGTAACCCTTCCGATCACCTTCTCACTCATCTCCTCTGTGAGCATATTCCAGGTCCCAAGATCCTTCCAATATCCCCGGTATTCTAACATAGCCACGGATTCCGCTCTTTCCGCCACCTCATAATCGAAGCTGGTTTTCTTAAACATCCGGTAGTTATTGTATAGCTCCCGATAGTTAAGTCCGACCCCGGCTTCTTCGGCATACCTTCGTACGATATCCATCAGATATCCCAGTCGGAAAGCAAAGACTCCTCCGTTCCATACGGCTCCCTCCGCAAGCAGAGCTTGCGCCGTTTCCTCGGAGGGTTTCTCCGTAAATCTCTCTACCCGATATATTTTCATTCCTTCGGTATCATCCTGATTATCTTTCTTCTCATCAGTCTCCTTTGCAGGGACGATGTAACCGAACTTAGAGGAAGGATGACTGGGCTTGATCCCCATTAATACCAAGTCAGCCATCTGTTTCTGAACCGCCTCTTCCATCCGGACCAGTACATTAAAGTATTCCATGTCCGCATAGGGATCTACCGGCAGTACAAGGATTACCTCCTCCGGGTCCGTATTCTTCTCCAGAGCCAGATAGGCGGAAGCCAGGGCTATCGCCGGGAAGGTATCCCTCCGTTCCGGCTCCTTCAGAATCTCCACCTCATTTCCCAGGTGGCTTATGATGGCATCCGCTTGGGCTGCACCGGTTGCCACTACGATCTCAGCCTCAATCCCTGCTTTTCTGATCTGGCTGTAAACCCGCTGCACCATGGATTGGAAGTTGCCCTCTTCATTCTTTAGAAGCCTTAAGAATTGCTTTGACCTGAGCTCATTGGACAGGGGCCAGAGTCTTTTCCCCGAGCCGCCGGATAATAATATGATTTTCATTTCAATTCCCACTTCACATCTGTATCGTTCTTTCGTAGAAGCAAATTGTGAATGAATAAATTCATTCACATTAGAAGTTTGTACCTGCATAGTCCCTCAATTGCGGGACTTTTACCTCGGCACAAACTTCTGTCTTTATCACCTTAGTTAAGAATTCCTTACATATTAATATATGTCCTAACTGCCTTGATTGTATTAGATCCTGACTTCTTACGCTATGTTCTGATTGCCCTGGTTTGGAAGTCCTGATAAGCGAGACGGATGCCCTCCTCCAGCTCAGTCTTATATCTCCAGCCCAGGGTGAAGAGCTTCGTGACATCCAGAAGCTTTCTCGGAGTGCCATCCGGTTTTTCGGTATCATAGAGGATCTCTCCTTCAAAGCCCGTAATCAGCTTCACGATATTCGCGAGTTCTCCGATCGTAATTTCCTTCCCTGTTCCGATGTTGACCGTCTCGGACCCGGAGTAATGGTTCATAAGGTAGACACAGGCATCCGCCAGATCATCCACGTACAGGAATTCCCGGAAAGGTGTACCCGTTCCCCAGATCGTAACCGTTGCAGCTCCCGCGTTCTTTGCCTCATGGAAGCGCCGGATCAGAGCCGGGAGAACGTGGGAATTCTCAGGGTGGTAATTATCATTCGGCCCATAAAGATTCGTTGGCATAACTGTAATAAAATCTGCTCCGTACTGCCTGTTCAGATATTCACAGTATTTCAGTCCCGAAATCTTAGCGAGGGCATAGGCCTCATTCGTTTTCTCCAGCTCGCTGGTTAAGAGGCAGCTTTCCGGCATCGGCTGGGGAGCCATTCTCGGATAGATGCAGGAGCTTCCCAAAAATAACAATTTTTTAACTCCGAAGTTGAAGGCTGATCTAATTACATTCATCTCGATCATGAGATTGTCATACATAAAATCCGCCGGGTAGGTACTGTTTGCCAGGATTCCTCCTACCTTCGCTGCTGCCAGAAATACATACTCCGGCTTCTCTTCTTCAAAGAAGCTCTCGACCTCCGCCTGCCGGCACAGGTTAAGCTCCGTCAGGTCTCTGGAGATGATATTCTCATAGCCCTCCGCTTTCAGTCTCCTTATAATGGCAGAGCCTACCATGCCGCTGTCGCCCGCCACATAGATTTTACTGCCCGTTTCCATCAGATCGCCTCCAATTCTTCTGAAGCCGTAGGTAACCCCATATCAATATCTGCGTTAATATCTATTCCTGCTATCTCCATCATATCGGCTGCCACCATTTCATGGACCAACCCTTTAAAATCCATCTTCCGTTTCCAACCCAGCTCCCGCTCAGCCTTACTGCTATCCCCCCATAGGATCTCTACTTCTGTCGGACGGAAATATTTCGGATTAATGTCCACCAGAAGGCTTCCGGTCTTTTTGTCATAACCCTTCTCCTCAACACCCTTACCATTCCATTTCAGCTCGATACCGACTTCCGCAAAGGCCAGTTCGGCAAATTCCTTGACGGTATGAGTCTCATTGGTGGCAAGTACATAATCTCCGGGCTTCTCCTGCTGAAGCATTCTCCACATGCCTTCCACATAATCACCGGCAAAACCCCAGTCACGCTTCGCATCCAGATTTCCGAGGGATATCTTCTGCTGTTTCCCGGCCATGATGGCAGCTACTGCTCTGGTGATCTTCCTGGTTACAAAGGTTTCTCCTCTTCTGGGAGATTCGTGATTAAATAGGATACCGTTGCATGCAAAAAGGTTATATGCCTCCCGGTAATTTACAGTGATCCAGTAGGAATACAGCTTTGCTGCACCGTAAGGACTTTTCGGATAAAAAGGTGTCTTCTCACTCTGAGGAGCGGTGCCGGGCAGCCCTCCGAACAGCTCCGAGGTGGAGGCTTGATAAAACCTGCAGTTAAGTCCTGTCTCCCGGATGGCATCCAGTATTCTAAGGGTACCTATCCCGGTGGCTTCCGCCGTATACTCCGGGACCTCAAAGGATACTGCCACATGGGATTGTGCCGCCAGATTGTAGATTTCATTCGGCCGGACCTTCTCAATAATTCTGTTCAGATTGCTGGAATCCGTCAGGTCACCATAATGAAGGAACAAGGAACGGTTTCCTATGGAAGGGTCCTCGAACAGGTTATCAATTCGAGTGGTACTGATCATACTGTGCCTTCTTATGATCCCGTGCACCTCATAACCCTTTTCCAATAAGAGCTCCGTAAGGTAGGAGCCATCCTGTCCCGTAATTCCTGTAATCAACGCAACTTTTCTCATTTCACTCATAACTTTCCCCCTAAATCAAATGATTTTCATTCCTATTACCTCTCATCTTCTGTAAGGTGGTTACTTATATATGTTATATATAACTATATAATCCTGTTATTCATAAGCTGCCGGTTCCTTCAGACGGGTCTTTTTTATCCTGTTTCGCAGCTTCTTAATATAGATAAAGACAAAATCATTTTTCATAAGTATCTGAATTATGATATAGGTTAGCACGCCGGCAAGCACAGTTACTATGGTACAGAGGATTGTATCGGTAACAACTCTTTTCAAAACAAGTGAGACCAATACAATTCCAAGACAGCCGGCAACCGATGATACCAGGTTATGGACCACTCCAATAAGCCTGATAAACTTCCTTGACTTATAGATACAGATTCCCATGGTAACCGCTTCTGCCACTGCAGTGGATAATGCTGCTGCATAGTGCTTCCAGATGGGTATCAGCGCAAAATTTAAGGCCACATTTAAAATTGCACTGAAAATCGTTACGTAAAGTATCGTTTTCTCATACCGGAATGGCATCAGGATACATTGTGAATAGAACCAGGCAAACAGGCAGAAAATCAATGAAACACTGAGGATAGCCATGGAGCCGGTTGCCTCAATAAATTTCTCTCCTGATATGATCAGAACGATCTCCTTACTTAAAACAATCAGCCCGGTCACCGATGGTAATAACAGAAAGACCAATGCATTGAATATGTCTGAAAGGGTATGTAATAATTCTCTGTCCCTTTTTTGTATGTAATAATAGGATATTCTTGGAACAGATACGATCAGCAGCGCACCCAAAACATTTTTCACAATCCTGTAGATCTTAGCTCCTACACTATATAAGCCCACATAATAATCACCTGCCATAAAGCCCAGCATCGTCATATCAGAACTGACATAGATGGTGGTTGTTAGTGCTATAGAGAAGATGACCAATATCGGCTTTAGATGCTTTCTCCAGTTAATATGAAGGGTGAAACCCACCTTACAGTACTTTCTGGCAAATATAAAATTCAGAATATTCCCTCCAGCACCTGCTATCACTGCTATCAGCGCATATTTCAGATAATCCTCCTTCGATCTGACCAGGGTAAAAAGCAGTACAAAGGATATTAACTGAAAAATTATCGATCTAATTGTTATAAACAGATAATCTTCATAGATGGTAAAGATCCATTCCATGCCAATCGTAACAAATATGATCTCTATACTGAGAAGGAGGAACAGCATCCGATACCCCCGCAGCTTCGGAACCAGAGAAATACTTACATATAGGGCGATATAAGAGATAACAGAGGCTATCATGTTAATGGTAAAGATCTCATTGGAGAACCTCGTAAAATCATCCTTTCTATCCCTTAAACCGGCTCCTTCCCTGACAGCATAATTGGCAATTCCCAGTCCGGCTATTAATATAAAATAAGATAATATTGAACTGGCAAAATTCACTTTTCCGATATTCTCCACCTGCAGCACCTTTGTCGCATATGGAAAAGTGATGAATGGAAATATAATGGTCAGTATATTTCGGGCTGCATTTAAAACAGCATTCTTTTTTAAGGATTTCGTCTTCATCGTTACCTTCCTGCATCCGCCGCCTGTAATCCACACATGTTAAGCATCCGGTCTCCTAACCGGATTGACAGTTCCGCCGTTAGGTCGGAATTGTAATGCTCATGCTCCCCCCAACGTCCTAAGCCATAGACCCCTTTACTTCTCGCCCAGTGCAACAGCTTCTCCATAATCTGTGGTTTGCCAAGAGTATTGAGAGGGTAGGCGTACTTATTATAATAGGCGTCTTTTCTTGCCCTTCCGGCTTCGGACAGGACCCTGTCCCCATTTGTTTCCGTCCAATGCCCCCTTGCACCGGGGCAGAAGTTACTGCGGACCAGTGTCCTGTGATAGGGGATGTTCGGGTCCGGATGATAGATCCAGTGTGCAGCAGTATCCAGATTCTCCTGCTGATATTCTGTCTGAACCGATACATGCTTCAACTGTCCGATGCTCCTCCGGAGCTCCTCCGGCATTCCGGTCAGATCTGAGAGTTCCTGCCAGGGTATGGTAGTGATGATGTTCTCCGCCTGATAGATACACTGATCCTTTGTTGTTATTGTCCTTCTGTTAAAATCTATTCCTGCAACTTCCCTGTGATATTCGATTTGATCCCCCAATTCCTCTGCCATTCTGAGCCATAACTCGCCATAACCATACTGCTTCGGATAATAAAAACGTGCATGCCCAGGCTGATTTCCATATGCCTGCTTATTGAGACAGCTTAAGAGTACTTCCTCAAACGAGACCTCCGGCAGCTTATTCAGCCAGTAGGTTCCCAGCTCATCCAGCTGACTTCCAAATAGCTTACGGTTATAAGGGAGCATATAATCCTCAGAGATCCTGCTTCCAAGCTTCCAGCAGATCCATTCGGTGAACCTCTCCGGCATCGGTTTTCCGGTACTGCAGCCTGCAGCTGCAATAGATTTCAGGTAATCCACCTGCCACTCCACCGGAAGCTGCCAGATATTCGCTTCCAGAGGATGACTGATCACATGGCCCTTTAGGTCAATCCGGGAATCCCGGTCAAAGATATTCCATTCCTCTTCCGGCATGAACCGGAATAGGAATTCATTTACCTTGGGTCTTCTGACATCGAGAAAATGCCCGCCGCCTATATCAAAGGGCGCACCATCCGCTATAACGGACCGGCATAACCCGCCTGCCTGTCCCTCCTTCTCCAATACCAGAAATGAGGTTTCCCCTGCTTCCTTCAGCCTATGTGCAAATGTGAGCCCGGCAGGTCCGGCTCCTAAAATCAAATACTTCATTCTTATATTCCTCTCGCAAATACTAAATTATTGCAGTGATGCTCTGGTTACCTTATAGTTGTTTGCCAGATATCTTTTGAATTTGAACATGTAGTAAAGCGGAATATAACTCCATAGGTAATTCAAAAGGATGGACTTCCCTTTAAAACGCTTGAATTTAGTCCTTATGAAGTAAGCCAGCAGGATCGTCAGTAATAGGACCGATACCGGGCTTCTGATATGGATGACGATGCCTGTCAGGAAGGCAAGAAGAACAACCAACCGGATCACCGCGCGCCTTTTCTCCAGGAACAGCTCCCCATTCGGATATATCTGCATATCAGCTAAGGTATAATTCTTAATCTGCTTTACAAAATCCCTCATACTCACAGGTGTATCCCAGAGACATACCGCTTCTCTCACACATATCATCTTATATCCGCATTTCAGAGCCAGGTTATAAAACTCTGCGTCTTCTCCTGCATAAATAAAGTTTTCATAAAAGTAACCCAGTTCCTCAAACACCTTCTTTTTTACAAGCGCACCATGATTTGAGGCAATCTCCAATACATTACCCTCATCACCGTTTAGAAACGTCCGGTTATATATTCTCGAGAACCGGTTACTATCATAACCCCGGATCGGACTGTATGTAATATCAGCTTGTTCCATATCCATTTCCTTCATCAGCAGCTTAAAGCATTTATCCCCATAATAATTACCCAGTCCGGTTAATCCGATCCGGTCCGTCGTACAGGCCTTTATCGCTTCGTTGTAGCCCTGGGATATATTCAAGCGCTTTCCATGGATCACCCGAATTGGAATTACACAGGTTTTAGAAAAGTGGATGATCTTAGAAACCGTATCGTCCTTTGAACCTCCGTCTGCAATTACGATCTCACTGGGCTTCAGTTCCTGACGGACGATGTTACTCAAATAACTGATGATTGATTCTGTATCATTGTAGGTTGTTGCGATAATTGAGTATCTTACATTAGTCATGATCCATTCCTACCTGAAATATGGTTTATAATTTTGTTGGTAAGGGCTTATCAGATTTCTGTCGGTGTATTCTTTCGCAGGGTTCCCGCCATATACCTTACCCTCCCCGGCAATCCCTTTAAAAACGCTGTTAGCCCCGATGACAGAGGAAGCTTTAAGAACGGAGTTTTCCAGGACGATTGCCCTGGAGCAGACCCATACATTGTCCTCGATTAAAATGGGGCCGGATTTAAAAGCAAAAAATTCCGAGGCTTTATCATGGCTTCCGGTAATCAGCATTGAGAATACGGAGATCGACACATCGTTCCCGATGGTCAAGCCGCCCCGTCCATCGATATAGGTGTATTCATTTATGATAGTTCTTTCACCGATTGTTATCCTGTCAGGGCTTAATACCATCGCCTTCATATTAATCCTTGATCCCTTGCCTATTTTCATCCCGGCAGCGCGGTAGAATAGCTTTCGAATCGTCCAGCAAGGCAGGGAAGCAATGAAATAATTTAAAAAGACATAGATAAAGTCTACTTTCACCCCGACCAGAAACCTTTTCAATGACTTCAATCCAGAATGAGTTTTAGGTATATACTCGATTTGCATTTCTAATCTCCTTACTGTCCTTAATAGGAAGGACCGGTGCTTCACTGAGCACCAGTTCTCTGTTGATATATTCGAAAATCGATAAATAGAACGGCAGGCTGAAAATCCTCATTTCATCAAAGATACATTGGGATAGTACGGATGACGTCAGGAAGTAGGCGGTTAGTGACAATAAGAGCATGCTCTTCCCATTTTTCAGGCACAGGCACCGGTATGTAATCTTCACAAATCTGACCGTGATAATCAGAAATATTGCTGCACCGAGGAGACCGAGATTCATGACGAAGCCAAGGATCCCCAGATCCTCAAACCATGCGCTACCGCTCGGCCCTCTTAAAATATTGTTAAGACGATCAACATTAATGCTTAATAGTCCAATGCCGAACAGCTTATTGCTCTTCCATAGACTGTAATAATATTCAAAGGTTCTAATTCTCGTCGTGGTAGACTTTCCAAATTGAGAATTACTTGCAGAAAAACTGCCAATCAGATTCTGAATATATCCTGTTCCAAAGACAAGAAACAGGATGACCAGCACAATGGTCCATTTCATTAAAAACCGGTCCCTATATAATTCCTTTTTTGCTACGTACATAATGAATACACTGAACAGAATCGAGATCAGCTGCGCACGGGAGGCATATACGAAAACAGAGAAAAAAATACTTAATGCCAGGCAAAGGCCATACACCAGACGCTTCTTCGCGTGCTTTTCACTTATAAAGTAATATCCTGCCAATATAGCTCCAAGGCCGCCGAAGGATGTATCCATAATTCGGTGTAAACCCGCCCTGGTCCAGGTATTATTAAATTCGAACACGAGGTTTTTAAAAAGAATAGCACCTTGGAAATTGTACAGATACCAGCTTAGCACTCTGATCAGAAGAGATCCGCACAGCAGTATCACAATATACTTAGTAAATTTCTGGTCCCCCCCGTCGCAAATAAAGATATATACAATGGGATAAACCAAAAGGATGACGGAAAATCTATGAGCCACAGTAAACAAATCCCACAAGCCCTGGTTGTATCTGATAACGGTATAAGAACATTCAAGGAGCAGAAGGAAAAGTATAATTCCTATGCTGAGATTTATTTTTCTTACAAAAGGCCATAAACTTCGATATACACTCTTACGGAATCTGCAGAACAAAAACATGCCTAACGAAGCAGCAGAGGTTATTAGGTTGATATAAAAGCTATTCGTCAAATGCTTAAAATGAAACATTTTACTGTAGCCAAGATTTAATATCATGATAAAAAAGATAACGCCTTTTATAATGGATACTATTTTTATCTTCATATTTTACCTGCTTTATTTTTAATATAGGTAACAGTAACACTATCAAGATGCATTGGGATGCAGAATATCTAATATTTCCTGGTTTATATGGAAGTACCGGTCATAGTAACGGGCCATTCTGTCATAATACTTATTTCTAAGCTCCGGCTGGTTACTGATTGTCAAGATCCCCTCCAGAAATTTCTGTTCCGAATCAGCAACAAAAATTTCATCTGTGATATCATAATCTTTCGCAGCAAAGGCGGAGCATACGGTAGGAATTCCACGGGCAATCGATTCCAGAACTTTTATTTTAGCTCCGGTACCTTCAAAAATCGGAATAATACTGATACTGCATAACTTGAAATACTCCTCCGTATCAGGGACGCCACCGGTTAGTATGATATTATCCGGATATCTCTGTACCAGCTCGGCAAGATGAGGGTCCGGATCCCTCCCAACCAGATAAAGCTCATACTCCGGATCAATTTCTAAAAGCTTTCCAAAAACCTTCTCAACGAACCAGACAATGCCGTTATAGTTTGGGAACCAGCTCATGGATCCGATAATCAAAAGCTTCTTATTTGTTTGGTCCATACTCTCCTTATTTTTAACTCTCGGAAAATGGATTAAGGGTTTCAGGCACCTTAATTTATCACCGTTCCCAAATTCCTTCCCTAGGATTTCAGCATCACATTTGGAGATGCAGAACGTATAGCTGCATTTGTTAAGCAACATTCTCTCCAATCTTTTATGCAGCCTGCATCGGCATGCGGTTACAGCTTTCCTGACTCTTCCGCCGATAGAATTCTGAAACACCCTTCTGTCATAATAGTTCGCTTTGTTGTTCAAAAACTCCACATTATGGGAGTTATAGATGAAGGTTATCTCCGGATACCTTCTATGTAAGGCCCTAAAGTACATCGCCATAGCAACATGGTCAATGATGATGGTATCTACTTTATTCTGATCCAGATATTCCGTAATTCCCTTGTAAAATTCTCTCACCAACGGGTAGACATATCTGAATATGGCTTCTACCTTTAAACTTAAGTTGATTAACTTAGCTCCTAAGGATCTCTCCTTATCTTTATAAGCATACAAGTGCAGACGAAGCGAGCTGCCGATTTTCTCATATGCTTCCCTTACCCTCTGGGTATTCTCCAGTATAGAGAAAACCGTAAGCTCCACTGATTTAGAAAGCTCCTCGCATATCCCGTAAGAGTAAAGGGAAAGACCCGAGTTTAAGGGATAAAGTCCCATCGATAGAAATAAAACATGTTTTTTCTTTATCATAATTATGCTACTCCTTGGTTTAGGGCCTACTCCATAATAAAATCCGATATCCTATCCGACCAGGCTCTGTAATTAAATTGATTCAGGGCTGTTTCCCTGCAGTTTTCCCTGAGTCTCAGCCTCTCCTCCTTGCTAAGGTGAAGGGCTCTTCGGATCGCCCGGAGGCAATTTACTTCGGAGCAGCCTTCAAAAATAATACTGTTCTCCCCATCCTTTAGGTACATTTTGGTGTAATCCCCAATATCCGTGCATACGGGGATGACTCCATAGCATAATATCTCAGGGATTTTGCTGGGAAAATTTGCTCTTGTAACCGCATTATTGTTCCTTGCCAGCAACAGAAAATCTGACTTTAGATATAGCTTAACCAACTCACTGTATTCCAGCCAGGAGTGTATTACCAGCAAATGGCCAAGATCAGCCAGCAGCTTTTCATTCTCATTAATTACCTTCAATATTCTGGACCGGCTCAAACCGGTGATATGCAGCTCAACTCTGCTGCGTTCCTTATCCTCAAGTAACAGAAAGGCTTTCAGCATAGATTCTATTGCATCCTCATGCCTCGTACTCTTGGTACCGGAGTATATGAACCTGATCTTATCGAAGTCATCCTTACCGGGAGAATATTCATACTCCATCGGGTCAGCCAGGGCCGGGAGCAAGAGTGTACTGCAGGAGTTTCTGCAGAAATACTGCTCCAGCATGGTGCTGATCGGAAATATCTTATTGATATGCTGATGGATATACCGATAAGAATACCGGGTCATGATGTAGCTTGGGCTGATAAAATTCATGCGGAACTGGGACGGACGGTGCCACTCGACAATACTGATCGATAATTGTTCCTTCGGAACCAGCTTCTTCACATAATTGATCAGGCCGATACTGGAGGTATACAGATAAACATAATCCTCCTTACGTAGTCCATAACGCTCCAAAGCTTTCTTATAGTAACTCCCATATAGAAAATTATAGGTAACAAAATTCAGCACTCCGCGGTCTTTTAGTTTCAGGTTATCATATTCAATCCCCTGATACTCGTAAATGCCCTTCTCTTCTATAAAATCCTGCAGCCGGTTCTCACCCTCTCCTATGATAATGACCTTCCAGTTTCTATCCTTCAGGGCGAGGGCAATGTATTGAACATAATTTGCTCCCGCTTCTCCCCGGGGGAATTTTACGTTGGCACATAGAAATATTCTCCTATCCATAAGAACCGCCTCCTTTTTCAGTGTATTAACTATTGTGCTCCGGAATAAACCTGTTTTCCTTCAGATGATATCTGCCGCGCTTAAATATTTTATGCTTCAGAACCCACCAGCCGGGCACCCAGACATAATCATGCATCGCCGGGGAAGCACTCCCGATCATCCAGCAGTTGCGGTCGCAATGCTTCGTCTGACTGCGGACCTCCTCTGCCCGATCTGAGTTCCAGAGCTCCTCCCAGGTCTGTTCATGGAGATTGCCCATCACCGCCTTCTCTATCATTCCATTGCAGGGGATGACATCACAGAAGGGATCGATAAAGAATGCATTCCTTGACATATTACAGGGCAGCAGACGTTTGTTGCCATAGATGTAGTTGATCAGGCCATGGTTAAAATATGCCCGGAACCATTTCTTCGGCGAGCTGCTCTTAAGCAGCTCATTAATCAGCTTCTCAAAGTTCTTTGCGACATGATATTTATCATCAATCTTATTGTCTGTTTTCCGGAAATAGAACGAATTATGCAGGGTGGCTGTGGCAAACTCCATTCCTAAATCGTCTGACAGCTGATACAGCGGGACCAGGTCCTCACAGTTCATATCCTGTACTGTCATGCCGAAGCCCACATCCGGATGCTTCATTTCGACCAGGGTCTTCAGTGTCTGATAACCTCTCTGAAAGCCATTCGGTATCCCGCGGATCGCATCATTCGTCTTCTGTAAGCCTTCGATGCTGATCCGGATCCCGACCTTCGGAAACCGTTTACAGAGCGAAATGATCCTGTCCGTAAAGTATCCGTTCGTTGAGATGACGATCCGGTTCGATTTTCTGCAGAGTTCCTCTACAATCTCCTCCAAATCCTTACGAATGAAGGGCTCTCCGCCGGTGATATTGGTGAACGCCATCTCCGGAAGTTTCTTAATATCCTCCAGGGTGATCTCTTCCTCCGGCTTCGTGGGGTCCTTAAAGCAGTCGCACATATTGCAGTGTGCATTGCAGCGATAAGTAACAATAACGGTACCATATAATGTTCTTTTGGCCATACTAACCTCCAACTCCTAAGCGAATTGCTTGAATGCATGTTGCAGCATCCGCATTGCTATGTCCTAATCCGGAATATTCCGGGGAATAAGGGAATGAAACAATCTGATCAAATCGTTATAATGTCTATCTGCAGAGAATTGCTCTTTAAGGAGCTGATGGCTGTGAAAGCCCATCCTTCGAACCAGCTCATCGTCCTCCATGGACCTGATCATGGCTGCTGCTTCCACTGCGTTGCCGGCTTCAAACAGATACCCGTTCACCCCGGGAATAACCAGCTCCGGAAGGCTGCCGATGTTACTTGCCAGAACCGGCTTATAATGCTGAAAGGCCTCCAAAGCAGTATTCGGCAGGTTGTCATACCAGATGGACGGAATCAGGGTAAATCTTGCATTCTGAATGATGCCCGATAACTCTGCCCCGGAACAAAAACCGGTAAAGGTAATCTGCTCAAGCCCATGCTCCTTCACATATTCCTTCAGGCGATACGCCTCCTCCGTCGTGTCATCTCCTACGACAACCAGACGGTATCCCTTTCCCAACAATTCATACGCACGGATCAGGGTATCCACCCCCTTCTCCTCGGTAATTCTTCCGAAATATAAGCCATAGCTTCCGACCGTCGGTTCTTTTGCCTCCTCCTTACCTGCGGTAAAGGTGGGTATATGGTTTATCCTGCTGCCCTCAAAGCCATTGGCTAATAGCTTATGTAACAGAAACCTCGAGGGTGCTATGATTGCATCCAGATGTTTATAGACCCCAAGAAATTTATGTACCTTCATAGAGAATACCCTGATCAGGGAGGCTGACAAGGAATTCTTGATACAACGCTTTCTGATACAGGACCGATACCCATGAGTCAGACAGTCCTCACATATTTTCTTCTGATACAGAAAGTCAAATCTGGGGCAGAGCAAAAAATAGTCCGATAGCCGGAGGACCACCGGCAATCCCATTTCTTTCGCTCCTTTGATTACGCTCGGAGATAATTTATTAATGAAATGCAGGATATATACCATATCCGGCTTAGTCGCAGCAATTGCTCTTTTGATTGCTCTTTTCACCGAAAGTGAATATACACTGCGGGAAATCATCTGCAGGATCGTTCCGGGTGTTTTCCTGTAGTCATCATAATAGGTAGCATCCCTGCTCCCTATTGGCTCTACGAAATATTTAGAGTATTCAGTCTCAACATTCTTATTGGAATGGATGGAGAAGGGAATTACCTCATGTCCCTCCTCCTCCAGCTTTTCCTTGATATTGAACATGTATTTCTCCGGCCCGCCGGAAATAAAGTATCTGTAGTTCACCAGTAATATCTTCATAGCATCTCCATACATCCTCAGGAATTCAAAATTCTCTGCTCCTTCGGTATCTCAACCAGATTAAAATATTTACCGAATTCAAAATCCCACTTATCTGGTTTAAACTTTGTAGTACCGCCGTAATGGTAAAAGGTAAGCTCTCCGAACCAGACCTTCCCTTCTTCATCATATAAGTCCACTCTTACATGGGGAAAATCCTCAGACAGCTTCTTTGCTACCTCTACCATCTCATCAAAATGCACCGGCTTCGGAACATTCGGGTTATTGCCATGACCACACTCCACAGGGATATAATTCCAGTCCATATCAAAGTAAGTAAACTTCACATCCTTATCCCTGTCTGATCCGACCAGTAAAAATTCAGGTTTTCCGTTAAAGCAGAAGAATTTATAATCATAAACAGCTGAATTGTCCTCCCGTGTGATAAAGTGTTCCGCAACTATCTTATTTGGGAGGTTGTAGTAGGTCCATTCCTTGGTCTTACTTGAGAAATGCCTCTTGCGGTAAAGATAAAGCGTTTTCCTGGCCTTTTCATAATCAAAGGTGCTCTTATCCCTGCAGATCACGACATTACCGCTGCCGTTCGTAGGCTTTAATACAAATTGGTCCGGCAGCTTGTCAAAATCTATCTCATCGAAGTTATCCCAACAGCCATAGCAATCCAATAAATAGTTCGATCCAATCTTCTCCGCAATATATTCTCTGACATAATATTTATCCGTACAGGTATGAGCCAAAGCATTCCGCCAGTATAGCTTATACCACGACAGTTTTTCCGTGAAGGCCACCGGATGATCCAGGTGAAGCTTTCTTTTAAAGATTAGCCTGTAGATGATTTTCAGATAAGTTCTATCATTCAGCCAGTCCAGCAGTCCCTTCCGTTCCAGTCCGTAAATAATTTTCTCTGGGTTCACAATTATATGTTTGATTGTCTCCAACACGATTCCACCTCAAGTTGAATTTTTTTAAATCATCATTACCATTTTCTTAAGGCTTCTATAAGCCGCCGCAGCTTCTTACAAACTCTTTGAAGCTTTGCAGATGGTAATCTTTATCTGAGACAATAGGTTGATTATCATTCCACTTTATCGCCAAATCAGGATCATCCCATCTAATTCCTGTATCATAGTATCTATCATACTTACCGATGCAGCGGTAGGACATAATTGCATCCTCCGATAACACCCTAAAACCATGGGCAAAGCCGGAAGGGATCCATAAGCTGTTATGGTTTTTATCCGACAGCTCCAGCCCGAAATGCATACCGAAGGTGGGCGAACCCTTTCTTAGATCCACCGCTACATCATATACAGTTCCTCTGATCACCTTCACAATCTTTATCTGAGGATTCTTTAATTGAAAGTGTAATCCACGGATTACGTCTTTCTTAGAATAGGACTCAAACTCCTCATGGATATCAAGCTCCAGTCCATACTGCTTTAAGGCATCCCGCTCAAGGCTCTTGATAAAATACCCTCTGTTATCCTCCGTATAGCAGGGGCTGATGATTTTCAGCCCATCCATATCGGTATCCCTCACTGTGATACTGTTGTTCTGTGTTCCCATATTCCCATATCCCCAAATCCTAACTATTCCCCGATAACATATCTCTCATATTTTCTGCCCTATTGCCCCATAACCAAAACTCATCCCCGCAGTAACAACCGGTATTTGAATACCGGGCAGACCTACAGAACCTGCAGAAGCCGTTCTGCCATTGCATCAATCATCCGGTCGGTCAAGCCGGGATAGACTCCAACCCAGAAGGTATGTTCCATGATTTGATCCGTTACCTTAAGCTCACCTGCAATCCGATAGCCCTCCTGCTTCTCCGCCATCTCATGGAAACAGGGCTGTCTGATCAGATTACCGGCAAACAGCATCCTGGTCTGGACGCCTTTCGTTTCTAATGCCCTGACCAGGGAATTCTTATCCGTACCCTCCCTGCAGGTAATCGGGAAGCCGAACCAGGAGGGTTCCGAGTTCTCACAGGGCTTCGGCAGGATCAGACGATCCGATGCTGCTGCAAGTGCAGCCCTTAGTCTGTTAAAATTGTGATTCCTGCGTGCAATAAAGTCCGGCAGCTTCTTTAACTGGGCACAGCCCACCGCCGCCTGAAGATCGGTTGCCTTCAGGTTATAGCCGAAATGGGAATAAACGTATTTATGGTCATAGCCGAAGGGCAGATTAGGATATTGCTTCTCAAAGCGATGTCCGCACAGATTATCACTGCCGGAAGGGCAGCTGCAGTCCCTTCCCCAATCCCGAAGAGAGCGCAGGATCTTATGCAGCATCGGATTATCGGTATATACCGCTCCACCCTCTCCCATGGTCATATGATGGGGAGGATAGAAGCTGCTGGTTCCGATATCTCCAAAGGTACCCGTCATTTTCATCTCTCCGTGCAGCCTGTATTTAGCGCCCAGAGCGTCACAATTGTCCTCTATCAGCCACAGATCATATTTACGGCAGAAGGCCTTGACAGCTCCGACCGGAAACGGATTCCCCAATGTGTGTGCAAGCATGACCGCCTTCGTCCGGTCTGAGACGGCAGCCTCCAGCTTAGTAATATCCACGTTATACTCGGGGATTGTAACATCTACGAAGACCGGTACAGCTCCATACTGGATACAGGGAGCGACTGTCGTTGGAAAACCTGCCGCTACGGTAATCACCTCATCTCCCCTGCCTATCATTCTTTTTCCGAGCAGAGGGGAGGTCAGTGCCATGAAGGCAAGCAGATTGGCACTCGAACCTGAATTCACCAGGCTGCAGTATCTGATTCCCAGATATTTTGCCAGTTCGGTCTCAAATAGCTCCGTATATCTTCCGGAGGTCAGCCAAAAGTCCAGACCTGCATCTACCAGAGCGCACATTTCATCTTGATCGTAAACACGGGCAGCATATGGAATTCTATCTCCCTCCTCGTAAGCTTTTCTGTTATGATAGGTATTGCAATATTCCTTAACCAGAGTAAGGATATGTTCCCTTGCCTGAGCTTGTGTACTATGATCCTGCACTTTTGTTATCCTCCAATAAATATGATCTCTTTTCTTCGTTCTGTGTTCTGGCCCGATCGGAGAAACCTCCCTATCTGACTATCCATGCAGGCTGCTGCATCTCCGTGGCTGCGCCAGCACCGAAACCACTCCACAGTCAATTCCACTGCAGCTTCCAGATTGAGGCGCGGTCTCCAGCCGAAGGTATTCTTAAGCTTCGAACAATCCAGCTTCAGACACCTGGCTTCATAGGGTCCACCATCGTACTGATTCAGATAAGTCACCCCTTCTCCCCATTTCCTAACAAATAAGTCCACAAGATTGATGGTCCGGTAACAATCTGTTTCCTCCGGTCCTACATTATAATAACCAGCATAGCTGTGGTCTTTATACTGCATCGCAGCGATCATGAGATAGGCATAAACTGCCTCCAGCACATGCTGGTAGGGCCTGATGGAATATGGATTCCTTAAGGGAATTACTCTCCCCTCCATGGCAGCCCGGATACAGTCAGGCAGAATACGGTCAACGGCAAAGTCCCCTCCTCCAATGACATTTCCTGCCCTTACCGTAGAGATGGCCACTCGTTCGTCAGCAAA
Source organism: Bacillota bacterium (assembly GCA_023415595.1). Lineage (GTDB taxonomy): Bacteria > Bacillota > Clostridia > Lachnospirales > Lachnospiraceae > Mobilitalea. The sequence continues at coordinate 48,658 of JAEZJW010000168.1, read as the reverse complement.
GAAGGAATTCTTATAACAATGAGTTACCAGTTCAGAACAGGACTTGCTGTTAGAATACGGATCATAGCCATCCAGGGGTTCATTCTCCCTGTAGGCCCATTCTCTCTCCCTGTTCTGATACACCTTATCGGTGGTAATATTCACAAAGGACCTCACGCACCGGGATAACCGGATGCATTCCAGGATGTGAACCGTACCCATGACATTCGTTTCATAGGTATAAACAGGCTCCTTGTAGCTGTCACGGACAATGGGCTGTGCAGCCAGATGAAATACGATCTCCGGCTGTGCCCGGTCAAAGGCTTCCTTTAGGGCAGCCAGGTCCCTGATATCTCCGGATATTGCAGTGATTCCTTTTCCTATCCCAGCTATTTCATAAAGAGAAGGATTTGTAGGAGGGTCAAGAGAATAGCCTGTCAGGATCGCACCTGCATTTTGCAGCATTCTACAGATCCATGCACCTTTAAATCCGGTATGCCCGGTAACAAATACCTTTTTCCCCCGATAAAAATCCAGATCAAATGATATGTCATTCATAACTTCCGGCTTCATCATAACCTCCAACGAACCATTTATTTCCTCTCATTGCCATACCTTCCAGGGTGCATTTCCCGCAGCCCATAAGCTTTCCAGCTTTTCCTTATCCCTTAGGGTATCCATGCACTGCCAGAACCCGTCATGCTTGTAGCACAAGAGTTCCCCCTCCCTGGATAGCTGCTCCAGCGGCTCCTTCTCAAACATTACGGTTTCATCAGCGACATAATCGATTACCTCCGGTTCCAGCACCATGAAGCCGCCGTTCACCCAGTTACTGTCCTTACGGCTTTTTTCCCGGAAGGATAGTATCTGGTTTTCCTGAAGGTCCATAATCCCAAAGCGGCCATCCGGCTGGATAGCAGTCAGGGTAGCCAGCTTTCCATTGTCCCTGTGAAACTTAAGGACCTCAGAGATATCTACATCTGAAACTCCGTCCCCATAGGTAAGAAAGAAGGTCTCAGCTCCGATATAGTCCCTGACTCGTTTTACACGGCCACCGGTAGCAGTATATAAGCCGGTATCTATGACAGTCACCTTCCAGGGTTCGGAGAACTGATTGTGGAGAATTACTTTATTTCCTTCGGTGAAGTCAAAGGTAATATCACTGGTATGGATAAAATAGTGGGCAAACCATTCCTTAATCACATTTTGCTTGTAACCGGAACAGATGATAAAGTCATTAAAGCCATAATGGGAATACCCCTTCATGATGTGCCATAGGATAGGCTTTCCGCCTATTTCTATCATTGGTTTGGGTTTCAGATGCGACTCCTCCATAATTCTGGTGCCTAAGCCGCCTGCCAGAATAACTACCTTCATTTAAAACTTCCTCCGGTATGTATTAAATCGATAAAACCAGATTCCCTATACTTCTACCCATTGCTTCCAGGGAATGATAGGCCTGATACCTTTTGACGGCATTGTTGCACAGGGATTGGTATAGCGCTTCATCGTTATACATTTTGTCTATATAATCCAACCAAACCTGCTTCTTATTCGGAGCGATAAACCCATTCTCACCATGGCTGATATAATCCCAGGCTCCTTTGGTATCTGTTACGATTACCGGCTTTCCAAGCTGCATGGCATGAAGCATTGAGAGCTGCCCGGCCGCTATATCGGTATTCTTCAGCGGAATGGCGATACATCTGCTGTTGGAAAAAAGGTCGATCAGATTGTGGGATATGCTCTTATACATCTTAATATTACTGCTGGAAGAGCAATCATTTTTATCGGCGTAGATCCTGACCTGGTATTTCTTGTTCTTCAGAGTATCTATGAGAAATTCATAATCCCTGCAGCTATATCCGATCGCCAGTATATAATCCTTTTCCCCATCCACCTCAGTCGTACCGGCAGAATCCGCAGCTGGTAACTCTTCACCCAAAGGAATGAAACTGAAGATATCCTCTTTTATTTGAAACAGCGAAGCATAGTAAGAGCATTCACCGGATGAAAAACATATGATCCTGTCTATGTAGTTACTTCTGAGGATATATCTGATAAAGCTACGGTAGAGATATCCTATCGGACCGGCCTTATCCTTATAGATGAAAGTCATAACAACCAGTTTATTTACTTTCCGGCAATGGAACATCCTGCAGTAGAATGCATAAATCAACCCATAGAACTGCTGCCATGCAATAATATTCGAAAACTCTTTTCTATGCAGGAATATTCTGAAGGTAAATGTGAAGTATTTTACATACCGTTTTATGTTAAACCGAACACTGCCTCTATCCTTGTTGCTCACATAATTAATGACTTTCCATTCTCTCAGTGTCTTTTCTTTGATACCACTCAGGAATTTCCATTCAGTCCCGGGTTTAAAATCCACAAGTATTACGTTGTCCTTACCATGCATGATATTCTCCTCAAGGTTCGCCATATAAAGCCAAGGTGTCCTTTACAATATTGTCCCAGTTATATTTTCCGCAGATATAGTCCGAAGCCCTTTCCCTATACTGATTTACCGCTTCGGGTTGATCGATCAGAAATTGCAGCTTTTCCTTCAGATCGGACAGATCGCCTCTTCTGAAGGTTACTGCTCTGTCCTCTACAACCTCGGCGCACTCCGGGATATCACTTACCAGGCAGCAGTTTCCGTAGCTCATAGCTTCCAACAGGCTGACCGGCATACCCTCCAGATCGGAGGGCAAAATATAGAGGTAAGTATTACTGTAGAGTTCCTCCAGCTCTTCCCCCTGAATAAACCCGGTAAACAAAATGCGCGGATCTGAAGCTGCACCGCTGACAACCTCCTGCAGGTATCTGTCCGTATGGCTGCTGCCACCGGCGATCACTAATTTCATAGAGGTTTCCAGCTCCTTGAAGGTGTCAATCAAATAATGAAGCCCTTTCTCAGGAACGATTCTGGCCAGAAAAAGCAGATAGTTCCTCTTCTTCAGACCCCATTTCTGCGAGATGACCCGAGCATCCCTTAACACAGGTTTCTCTATCCCGTTAGGTATATAGTGAACCGCTCTCTGATAGGTATCCATGAAGTAGTTCTGTATATTCCTCGATAATACGATAATCTCGTCCGCATATTTTGCAGCTATTTTTTCGCCGAATTTAAGATATCTGACCGCAAAACCCTTCCATTTCGATCTTTGCCAGTCCAGTCCATGGATCGTAGCAACAGTCCTGATTCCGAACATATGCGGAAGCCATAGCATGGCACAGGGTCCTTCCGCATGGTAATGGATTGCGTCATAACGGCCTCGCAGAGCCCTTACTGAACCAAGGATGGAATAGATCAATGCATTGTATTTACTTTTGTAGAGAGTGGGTATGGTGATCAGATGTATCCCCTGATATTCCTTCCGGTTCCCGGCAGCTGCGACTTCCCTGTCTTCGAGCCGCGTTTCATGAACAGCAGGAGCTTTCCGGTTATAGGCAAAAACCTCATGCCCTTCTGTTACTAACCGTCTGGAGATCTCCTCAACAACCACCTCAATGCCACCCTCTCTGGAAGGAATACGTTTATGCCCGATCATCGCAATTCTCAGGGCGTTTCCCTTCCGGCCATCTTTCTTTTCCTGATGTCTTTTCTGGTGCATGAATTACTTTGCCCCTTTCCCAAACAGCACAACCCCAATCGTTTTCAGTATTATCCTGATATCCATCTTTAATGTCCAGTTATCGATATATTCTAAATCGAGCTTTACCACATCTTCAAAATCATTGATCTCACTTCGCCCACTGACCTGCCAAAGGCCCGTCAGCCCTGCTTTTAAAGCGAGACGTCTCTTATGTCTGTTTTCATACTGATAGAATTCTTTCTCAGTAGGAGGTCTTGTCCCCACGAGGCTCATGTCTCCTTTTAGTACGTTAAAGAACTGAGGGAACTCGTCCAGACTTGTTTTACGTAAGAATCTTCCGACCTTGGTTACCCGGGGATCATTCTCCATCTTAAACATGAACCCCTTCATCTCGTTCTGCTGCATCAGCTCTTCCATGCGGTTCTCGGCATCGGCATACATGGACCGGAATTTTAGTATCTTAAAACGTCTTCCGTTTCTTCCGATCCGAACCTGTGAGAAGAATACCGGACCCCTTGATTCGATCAGAATAGCAGGTGCTATGAACATAGTCAGCAGAAGGGTGATCAAACTGCCGGCTATCCCACCCACCAGATCGATCAACCGCTTGAAAATCATCTGGCTCTCCGTAAATAACCTGGAGCTGAAGGTAAGAACGTGGTATCCGCTGACCTCCCGTACTACCTTCTCATGGATCCTTAATCCGAAGGTATTAATACTCAGATCTACTGTGATTCCCATATTCTGAAATTCCAGAACTGTTTCCTCTAAATCCAGGTTCATGGAATTCCCGTTGGGAATATGGAGGAATACACCGTCAATCACTTCATTCCTAACGACCTCAAACATATTCTGAATATCTGCTTTTACCAGGATGCCGTTAATATTCTGCCCAATCATGGTCTTATCCAGAATAACTAAGCCGGTGATCTGATATTCCCACTCATTCTCATCCTGAAGCGTATAGAGCAGGCTGTTCACCTGATCTGAGGTGGTCATCACCATGATCTTATTACTGGAATTACTTTTCTTATATACACCCAGAAGAATCAGCTTAAAATACTGCCTGAATATGTAGGTCAACAGCATGTTTAATAGGAAGAAGCACAAGAAAAACAGTCTCGAAAAATAAGCCCCTCTCTGGAAAATATAGAGGATCGCGGTCAGCGTGACTGCAAGTAAGCTGTTGATCTTTATCACTACAAACATTTCTTCCAGGAAACCACGCTTAAAAAGATTCTTGTAGGTATCGTACAGATAATAAATTACAATATATAATAGGATGACAATCACAATCGCTGCACCGTAGATCCGTATATGATACCATTGGTCAGTGATGCTGCCATATCGGATCCAGGCTGCTGCCAGAAAGGATAGGATCAGGCTGCAGATATCTACTATTAATAGATATTTATTAAGCAATTCCTTTCTCATTTATGTATTCCTCACCTTTTACAAATAGTTGATTCCTCTTGGTTATGACGATACACACAACGAGCAGCATGCCGAGAACCATAAGGATGATGATCAGCATATCAAGCCTGAACTCCTCTGGCTCGTTGAAATTATTCTCATAATATAGCTCTCCTGTGCTGTTCTCAATCTTATCTATTGTTCCGTCAGGGTTAATCCCCAGCTTGAGTCCGCTGAACCGATAGATCTTTTTAAAAATATGTATGGCAACTTCCCTGCCGTCGAAGGACATTTCTGTTATTTGTCTTCCATTCTCCAGCAATAGCAATTTGTTGCCGTCACTGATCAGCCGATCTATGTTCGCTGCAGCCGCTGAAGTTAAATCCATGCCATAATTCCTGTAATGTTCCAGCAGGCATTCATAATAGATGTTTTCTGTAATACTCTTACTGTCCTTATCTTTCCTTACATCACCGATCAGTCTGGAGAGCTTATGAAGTACCTGCTGCTCGGGTTCGTTCAAACCGGTTCCCGGCTTAAACATCGCCTGATCTGCATCCGCTTGTGCATCAATCTCCATACCCATGGTCAGGCTCCATTTTGCTACTCCCATAATACTGATTATGAACACCATAATAATAATTGTCATACTCAGAGGTGCGGATTTTCTCCTCATACTACCACCTCCAGGCATTTCTCTTCGGATCCACTTTCCTCCAACGCAATTCCCATACGATCTCTCCATACTGCATATCATATTTGAAGGGATTTCCACTCTTATCCTGTCGTAGGTGAACTGTCCTGTCTGCTCCTTGGACTATCGCGTATCCTTAAGATCCTGGACGTGACTTAATCTATGGCATAATATTTCTTTTCATATTTTGAGTACTTTTTATACTTCCTGCCGTAGTAATTGAACTGGCCCATTTTTATATCCACCTTATTCAGCACAGCACCAAGGATCTTACATTTCCCCTTCTCGAGCTGTTTCATGACCTTCTGGGCCAGCTTATAGCTGACAGCATTTGCTTCTATTACCAATATTAATCCGTCGCAGTGTTCCGATATGATGGCACCGTCTACGACACTGGCAAGCGGTGGTGTATCAATAATGATATAATCATACTCATCCTTCATCAGGCGGAACAGATCATCAAAGTACTCACTGTCCAGCAGTTCTGCGGGATTAGGGGATACCGGCCCGGTGAAGATCATATCAAGGTTGGAGATGTTGGTTCTATATACTACCTCCTCCAGATCATTCTGCCCCGACAGATAATGGGTCAGTCCCAGAACTGCCTGGTCAGGCTTATACCTTCCCACTGTGACACTTCTTCTTAAGTCCGCGTCAATAAACAGGGTCCTTTTTCCGCTCTCCGCAAAGGATACAGCCGTATGGAAGGAAACACTGGATTTCCCTTCATTCGGAAGACAGCTGGTAAAGCAGACCACCTTAATATCACTTCCGCAGAATTGTATATTCGTTCTTAGCAGCTTATAAGCTTCATTACTTCTATAACCTACTTTATTTACTTTCTCTAAGCTAACCAGCATTTTCATTCTCCTTTAACTCGCCAAGGCTGATTTTTTCTGTTTACTCCTGCCCCGCTCTTTCTTCTCTTTGATCCTTTTACTCGTAATCTCCTCAACTGGGATACTGCTCAGGGTTGTAATTCCCAGATATTTTTCAACATCCTCAATCGTCTTAATGGAGTCATTAAGCAGATATGCCAGGATTATGAAGAAGGATGCTACTGCTATACCCAAAATACCTCCATATACCGTATTCTTTCTCACATTAGGACTGGACGGAGTTTCAGGAAGATTCCCCGGTTCCACAACATTCACTTCCTCCATTCCCATGACTCCGACCATCTTTTCTATGGAAACTCTGGCAACCGCGTCTGCGATATCCCTGGCTAGTACCGGATCGCTATAGCTCGCTGCAATTTGAAGGATTCGTGTATCATCAGGTGTGGATACCGAGATCATACCGGCAAGCTCTTCATGACTTACGGCTAAATTAAGATCCGTAATTACCTGTTCCATAACCGGGCGGCTTTTCACTATGATCTTATAATCCTTAGTCAGCTGGCTTCCCGTCTGAAGATCTGCCAGAGTCAGAGAACTCTCTGCTTCCCGGTTGATTACATAGATGCTGGTTGTGGAGGTATACATCGGTACTAATCGATAAAGACTGATATAGGCTGCGGCAGAGGCGAACAAAATCGCGCTCAGAACGATAAAGCAGCTCTTATGTAACAATACCCTAACTATTTCCTTGATATTAATTTCTACATATTCATTATTCTTCGTATCCATTTTTCACTCCTCATTTTATCTAGACTTTTAGGTGCTCATCCTCTACCATCGTCATCGGATTTTCCCATAACAGCAGCCGAGTTCTTTCCTCACCGAATTTCTTCTGAAGAAAAGCTACGGCTTCTTTTGTATGGAGTGTTTTTTCATAAGCACCATGGGTATCCGTTCCTAAGAAATGTACCCACCCCCTTCTTAATAATTTGCGGCAGAACACATACCTTCCGCTAATGCCTTTGCTTCTGATGCAGGAGAAGTTCAACTGTATGTATGCTCCAAGCTTAATTAAATCACTTACCAGCTCAGGGTCCTTCATCAGGCACTGATATCTTTCCGTATGCGCCAGGATAGGAATATATCCTGCAAAAATGCAATTATTTAATCCCTCCCACATGAACCGGAAAGGTACCCGAGGCCCGAATTCCACAAGGATATATCTTGTGCCGTCAATGGTAAGTGCCTCTCCATGATTCAACGCATCGATGAGACTTGCATTATAGAATAACTCATTTCCCAGAATGATCTGGAAGTCTTCCGAAACCTCGGAGGCTATCTCAGCAACCTTATAAAATATCTCCTTTAAGCTGTTAACCTCAAGGTTCTTTCCGCCGGCCAAAAAATGCGGTGTGGCTACAATTACCCGGATGCCCTCGTCATATGCCCGTAATAGCATCCGTCTGGTCTCGTCCAGGTTCTTAGCCCCATCATCAACCCCCGGCAGAATATGGCTATGAATATCAAAATAACCTTGTATATTACCACCCCATTCATTGATGGATCCATCATAACTCCATTTTGGAGTATGCATTTGCACTTTAAAACTTCCAACTTTTACCACAGATGAATTATATAATAGGTGTCCAATAAATACAATCTATAATTTGTAAAATTAAGGAAATTCCGATTTACCTATTACCCTATTTTCTAACAGCATATTAAGTGATTCGCTAACATATATTTTCAATCGACGTTATCCATGATATTACCTTACTATTTTTTTCTCCAAACCCTCATGGGCGTTTTTTACATAAACCGGTATATTATTTCTTTAAACATGATATTTCAAGAAATGATATCAGTTTTTTCTGATTTGATTTCTTCATTCTTTCATGATTTTTCTACTTTGTATCCATAAGCCGGCCTGTTTACAGCAAAATATGACTGTATATCCGAGGATTGTCCCTATAAAATTCATAACGACATCATCCGTCTGCACATATCCCCTTTTGGTAAAAAACTGGACTCCTTCAATCGTCAGACTTAACATAAGTCCTGCCGTAAAGCACCACAATCCCTTAAAAAAAACTCTCCATAGAAGTGGCATTAAAAATCCCAGGGGAATGAATAAAAGGATATTTTCGATCGGATTCTTATCCCCATAAATATCCCCCGTAAAGGTACCAAAAAGCTTTAAGTTAAACCCACCTCTCGAGCCGGTTTCTCTGGAAAGTATCGTAAGTGCAATCACGATAAACAGGTAGACATAGAAAAGATACAATATGATAAATTTCTTTCTATTCTTATGGAAAGCCCTCATTGCGCTTATCCTCTGACTGATACTATCTAAAATACAGATTGCATAAACAACATAAAGTCCGGTAATGGCCGCCAGGGGCAGCCAGGGTCTGCTCAATTCTGTTACTTCGCTAATAATGATATCTAACACAAATACCTCCATATTGTAATAATTCGTAAGATTTATACCGGTAATTCTGTTCCTGCATTATTGTACACGCTATAGGGAAGATAAGGATTATAAAATACAATGTCATTATGATGCTTCCCTCTGTTCTCCTCCGGCGGCAGCTTCATATAATCACCGAACTGATGCCTCAGGACATTATCATAACCTATGGGCACTCTGGCCTTCAGATATTCAAAATCCACGGTTATCGTTCTTGCCAGATCCTTCTTAAGATAGCGGCTGACCCCCATATCGTAATAGATGGTAGCCAACTGATCTACATATTCACATTCCGTAGCCGTGTATCTGCTGCACCAATGCTGATATCTCCAAAAAACCTTTTCCAGCCGATGGAGCTTCATATACAGCTTGGAATAGAAGGCGATCAGCCTCCGCATATAATCGCACTTTGCCGCCGGATAGATATTATAATGGAGTATGTTCCTGTAATACTTCGCTTTAAAGCGCTGGAGCTTTAATAGCATCCGGTTTGGATTAATATCATCAAAAGGAAATATCTCAATAAATATTCCATTATTGCAGCCTCTGTTCTTATCCTTCCGGATAATACCGGTTGTATTGCTGTCCCTGATCCTTATGATGCAGTCAAAGTAGTCCGGATCATTAATTCCTGTTTGGACGAAATAGGGTGCATGGAAGGCACGCTCCGCTATCCTTAAGAATTCATCATAGTCCTTCCGCAGCATTCCGATATCAATATCATCATCCCAGGGAATAAAGCCTTTATGCCGTACGGCACCTAATAACGCCCCTCCAACTAAGAAGTAATCAATCCCATACTTGCTGCATACGGCATCAAATTCCCTGAAAAGCTCCAGTTCTATATACCAAAGAGCCTTCTTTTCCTCATTAATCCAATAATTATCCCTGTATTCCGGCTTTATAAAATCATTTTGCAACATAGCTATATCCTCCCTGCAGCCCCGTTCTTCCTGTGGCAAATGCATTCTTAAACCGTGGCTGAAGCTCCTTGTCTTCCCCCCTCCACCGAAACAGGAAGGACAGGAACAGGGTAATGAGATTAACCGGCTCCGACATAAAAAACAACAGGAACAGCACCAGTACCAGAGCGCCGGTGATCAGCTTAAAATCAAACAGATTCATCAGTCTTTTATAAAGATAGATCAGATAAATTCCTAATACCGGATAACCAAAATTAACAACCAGACTGCCAAGACCATTCGAATTAGAGGTTACTCCTTCCTGAGCAAGCAGCTTAGGTGAGTGGAGATTGGAAAAGCCATAGCCGGTCAGAAGCCGCCTGCCGGCGATCTCAAAGCTGACGGTGGTATCGTTAAGCCTGGTGGAATACGACCCCTGCTGATTGATCAACTTGGATTCGACAATACCTAGCTGCATTTCAATGATTAAGAAAGCAATCAGGGCAAGAATCAGTATAATAGCTGTCCGCGCGTTGTGTGCAGCATTTCTCATAGAATGGAACATTCCAATTCCCAGAACTGCGATATAGCATAGATATCCGGTCGTTGACAGGGTCGTAAATACCGTGATACTTAGGATCACGATGGAGATAAAGCGCTCTGCCTGAAACCGGCTCGCATTGAAAAGCTTCGGTTTCGTGACAAGGATCAGTAGCGCGAGGTTCAAAAATATCTGAAAGGCACCCGGTTCCCAGAATACTCCACAATTTCTCTTTTCGATGATCCATCTGCCCAAAGTATGATAAAAGGTATAGATATATGGCTTCCCGTTATAAAGTGTGGTAGTCTGGAAGGGCAGTCTGGTTCCCGGCAGCAGCATGGTAAAGCTGAAGCAGATCAGACTGATGACAGCAAGCACTACTAAGGTTCTGACATAGGTCAGGAAAAACTGATCTCTGTCAATATTGCTCATAATCACTGCCAGCGAGAGAATTCTGATCAGGATAATTGCTATATTCTTATCCACATTCAAGAATTCATAATTCACAGCAAAATTGAACAGAATTATCACGAGTAATATTGCCGCAGCCCGGTAATTATAGTAGGTTACCTTACGATTTATGCCCAGCCATAGGATGGCAATCAGCCCAAGCACTGCCATGCTTGCTTCCATATGAAGCATGCAGAAAAAAAGGCTCGAGGAAGAAAGTATTAGCCAAACAACTGAAAACATTATAAAATAATCCGTTTGTTTTATCTTCTTAATATACATGTGCTGTCCCTTCGAATTCACTTATTTGATGAATGTTTCCCTAAGCGGTTCCATGCCTGAATAGAAACCTGTGATATAAATTCTGAAAGAATTTCTTATCAATAGTCAGGATTTCTATCCCCAGGAACAGAGCTGAAATCATGAGCAGAGCAAGTCTGATTGGCAAGGAATTGAGTTGGAATACGGCCAAGGCTGCAATCAGCAGCAGGAACATTATATTACCCCAGATTAGTTTGTAGTTCAGCACTTTGTTCTTCAATACTTTAATGGATACTGCCAAATGGAAGCAGAAATAAAAGAAGTAGGAAATTACCGTAGTGTATGCAGCAAACTGATAGCCAAACCTCGGCAGCAGCAGATAATTCAGCGCAATATTAATCACCAGAGCAGAGCTGGTACTGAAGGCCGTATAAACGGTTTTCTTATAATAATGTTCCATATTCATCGGAAGAATGGTAAGCTGGGAGAAATACCCTCCGGCTAGGATCGGGATGCCGCAGGAAACAGCATCCTTATATTTCTCCGAGCCAAGAATCAGCATGACCTCAGGAGAGATGCAGATCAGCAGCACGCACAGGCCGGTTAGCAGCACCGCATAGATCATCGTATATTTAACCAGCTTCATATAGTCCTTGCTGTTCATCTTCTCATAGAACCAGGTGGTATAAACCGAGCTTAAGGAGGAGGCTATGATGACATAGATCAGGTTGATATTATACGCAAAGCTATAGATCCCGGCCTGCATGTTTCCAAACATATTTCTGATGAGAATCCTGTCAAAGGAGGAAAGCATACATTGCGATATCCCGTCCGGAACCATAGGTATGCTGTAATTCAATGCAAACTTAAAATATTTACGCTGAAAGGAAGGGCGTTTCTTCCTATATAATAAAAACAGGATGATGAGGCTGATCAGTATAACCGGCAGGGACAGTCCCATGATCCTCCCGAGATACCTGGTGTTCTTAAATAAGGTCAGGCATAAAAGAACGGATAAGGCAATATTGCTGATACAGTTGAACAGTGCCAGCTTAAGATAGCTTTTATAGTTATAATCCAGAATGATTCTGGCATTATATACAGTAATAATGGCAGAGGAAAAACTATGCAGTACCAACAGATTAAGAATTGCCCAGGAAAATCCGGTCACTTTACCGAGCGGACCGGCGAAGGCATTGGAAAGTCCCAGCAGCAGAAGCATATTCAGAATGGATATGACCGTAATTGAAGATACATAATGATCCAGTGAATCTGTAAACTCATATTTGGCATTTTTGATACTGCTATGTATGGATACTCCAATCACGATAAACAGGATGGACTCATAGGCCATGAAAGTGCTGAAGATACCGAAGTCCTCCTGTGATAGGATTCGGGCAAAAATCGGAATTGAGAGGAAGGAGATCCCCTTCAGCAATATGTTCCCTGCGGTGTATGCCAAACTGGCTTCGATCACTTTTCTGCTGGTTTTAACCGTAATACTATTCTCCATTCTATTTTCCTGTATTGAGCGGTAGCAGCTCATACATATTCCTTTCAGACGTTAGTAAATTACATAATAGTTTTTCTTCTTAGAATAGCGATATAATAAAATAATCTCTGCAGCAGGAACTGAATTCGGTCCGGAAGTCTCCTGAAATTAAAGAAATACCGATTCATGATTTCAATTGATTCCTTCTGACATATCTTCTTCACTCTGGGGCTTTTTGCGCTTTTATTATCCTCATGCCACATGAAATAAGCCAGGGGCTCACGAAGATAACGCATGCGGCATTGTTCCGAGAACAGTCTGGCGAATAGCTCCTTATCCATCGTAATATCAAAATTCTTATCGATAAAGTCCCTGTCCGACAGAAGATTTCTGCGAAAGAAGAAGGAGGTCGTAGGGATATAACAGTAGAAACAGGCTACCAGCCTGTTTGGCTCATTCGGATATTTCCTTCCGACAATATTACCATTTACATCGATAAAATAATTCTGCCCATAGACAGCATCTGTCTCAGGATCCTCAAACGCCTGCATAACCCTGCCAAAGATATCCTTCTCGTAATAATCGTCACAGTTCAGCCATCCGATGATCTCTCCGGACGCCATCTGAAAGCCCTTATTCAGGGCATCACTCTGCCCCTCATCCTTTTCCGAAATCCAGCGAAGATGAGGATACCTTTTTAAAATATCCAGTGTTCCATCATCGGAGCCGCCGTCGATAATAATATGCTCTAGATTGGAATAGTTCTGGTTCAATACACTTTTGATTGCCCGTTCAATATACTTTCCCTGCTGATAGGATGGGGTTATAATACTGATTTTTCTCGTTTCCATAGCTTCTCCATTTATGTAATTCACTTATTTTCTCCGTACGCATTCCTTATAGTAAGGCTCCATTACCAGGCACTTACGATCATAGAGATATTTCATCGCAGCCTCATGAGCCTTCCTTCCCATTACGATACGAAGCTCCTTATCATAAACGAGCTTCTTTAACCGATCGGAGATCTCCTGAACAATCCGGCTCGTAGGCTCTACCATAAGCTCCGGCGTATCTGAACCCAGAAGCTTCGGACCGCCATTCGCCAGACAGATGCAGGGTAATCCTACACTCATAGCTTCCAGCATGGTCATACAGCCGGAGTCCCGAAGTGCCGTAGTGATGCAGATATCCATACTGCTGTAATAATCGGTAATTTGATCATGGGGTACCGGCGGATCGAAGAAAATCCTTTGGTTTAGGTAGGTCCCGGAAAGCTTCTTCAGATACGCCTTCTTATTTCCCTGACCCAGGATATGAAGCTCTATCTCAGGGTAGTTTTCTGCTAACCTAAGGAAAGCCTTAATACCCAGATCCACTGCCTTCAAATAATTCAAATTGCCAGCCATGACCACGCGAAGCTTCCCTTCCTCCCTCTTCGCAATAGGCAGAATCGGAACAGCTTCGATCCCAATCGCAGGTAGTACTGTGGTCTTATCCCGGTATTTAAGGGGTAACAGCTCCTTCGTAGCCTCAGTGGCAGCAAACAGATAGCTGCTGTACTTCATGGTCTTTCTGATGCTGGGTGTAAGCAGTGCAAGCTGCTGGGATACTCTCCGGAGCAATTCAGTGAATTTCTCCTTCGGTTCCAGATTACGGGAGCACGTCTTAGGGATATTATCTCCTCCTGCGACAGGCCCCCAGATCATAGGAATACGGAGCCGATACATATAAGTGGTCTGGGTAAAGGATACAAACGTGATAGAATGAACCAGATCAAAATGTACGCTGCGATTCCATACAGCAGCAACCTTCGCAGCCTTCCTCTGCCATAACAGATAGAAGAGACGCATTCCTCTTCTTCCCTTTTTCCAGAAGGTAAGCTTCTTTGGCAAGCCGACATAAATAAAATGCAGTCTGAGATGATCAAGCTCCGGGTGCTCCAAAAGATAGGAAGTTATCGCCTGCCGGTTGTTATCCCTGGTGATGACCCATACACTATGATGCCTGGCTGTCGTAACTGCCCAGTTCCAGCCAACACCGGGTTCGGAGCCTTTATTCGGTTCGCATGCGTACGCTGAAATTAAGATATTCATTATTTTTCTCCATTATTACAGATTCGTGGCACATTCCTTCCTGCCCGGGTCCTCACCTGCATTCCGGAACTTAAGGATTTTGGCCGGGATTCCACCTACAATTGCATAATCAGGAATATCATGGTTTACCAGAGAGCAGGCTCCGATAATAACATGGTTTCCGATCGTTACTCCGGGCAGGATGACTGATCTGATTCCGATCCAGACATCATCTCCGATGACCACGGGTCTTCTCGCCATTGCTCCCTGATTCATGACCGGAACCTCCAAATCCTTGAACTCATGGGTCTGGGAGTAGATGGCCACCTCAGGTCCCATCAGAACATAATCCCCTAAGATTACATCATTATCCACTCTGCAGTCGATCCCAAGCTGGGAGTAATTTCCGAGCTTAATATGTCTGCCATTATCAAATCGTGCCCCATGCTTGATCCAGATCTTCGTACCTGCCGACAGAAAGACTCTCTTCCCTATGGCTGACCGGAGCCAATTACCGAACCGGTACCCGGGAAAGGGCTTATCCGGGTAGTATCTGGCAAAGCCATAATATAAAAACAATAATAATCTTCTAACCATTCTTATCTTCTCTTACTTTCATATAATCCAAAATGTACTTAGCCACATTGAAAACCGATTCCTTTAATTCCCCGTTCACATCAATGACTCTGCTGTTCGGAAACAGCTCTTTCTTCTGAAGAAGGCGATTAACCTGCTGCTCTACTTCCTGATAAGGCAATTCCTTCTTCCTCTGATATAGAATCCCGGGATCACCCACCAACAAAAAGGTGATATCCGGTTTGGGGATCAGATGGCTGAACCACCGAATAATATGTTCATTCAACTTCAGGCGGTAACGGTACTGATCCAAAAGGTAGTCATAATAATACCGGTCAAATACCACCAGCTGATTTTTACCCAGGCTAAGCTTTACGGAGAGCCAATATCCGAGGATATAGTCCAGATTAAAATATAGAAACTTCATCAGGGATAGAATTCTTCCATAGGGCTTCTTCCCATGGGGATCCATTCCGGAAGAACTCACCTGCTTGTCCCTCTTCTTACCGGATAGCAGCCGAGGTCTCCAATGATAATACCGTATCTGTGTCTGATTAAAGGATCTCTCCAGAACTTCTGGAAGACAGTTGATGATAGAGCTCTTCCCACTGCCATCCGTTCCGAGAAAAGCAACCATGACGCCTTTATGTCTTAGATACCTACCGGCTCTGAAAGCATGAGCCTTAATTCTACCCAAAAGCCGCCTGATTCTTTTACGGCTATGAAGGATATTTTCCCTGACAAGAGGTCTTAAGCTTTCCAGTGCCTCCCAGTTCTCAGTCAGGACAAAGCTCCCGATCCGATGGGCAAGCTCCTTATTTAAGAACAGACCCATCAGCAGCATGGTTTCTGAATAGCTGTTACGGAAGAGTCCGGTAATTTCCTCCTTATATTCTTCCTTCACATGCCCTTGGTACAGAAATCTGGAGAACAGCTTCGTGACTGCCTCTACCCCGTAACTGCAGACCCTGATACCCTCCTTCTTAATGCTGCCCCGAAGGAGATCCTCATTCTTCAGCAGGGGAATTCCATTCCAGCTGAAGTTCCTGAACAGATCCAGATGAACAATAAAAACCTCCAATCCGTCCGTCAAATAATAATGACAGGCATAGAGATTGCCGTTATCCTTTGTGGTGCTTAAAAAAAGCTCCCAGCCCTGAACTGCCGACAGCTCCTTCAGGATCCGCAGGACCGAAGGAAGCTTCTTAAAATCTACTGTCATATCAACATCATGGAGGTTGCCATGAAAAATTTCCTTATATTTCCTCAGGATACAGTATCGGATCTCCTGAGCCTCTAATTGTTCAAAAAAACTCTTAATAAAGATGATATCCTTCTGCATAATCTTCCTCACTGGTTATTCTCAAAGCATCTTTCCCGTTCGGTAAAATATCGGCGGATTAATGCTTCCTTTTCTATCCTGTTACCGGCGTATCTTACGAATTCGGAAACAGCAGTCTGAACCGCTTCCTCCGGCGACCTTCCGTTTATTAGCGTCTCTGTCTGATAGATATAATGGATAAAATCAAATCCATAAAATCTCTGCCCACAATGTTCCCAATCAAAGACAACGTATCTGTTTCCCTTCCGCCTCATGTTCCAGGGTGTAAAGTCTCCATGGGAAAAGCAGTCCTGAGTTACGTCTGCCCACTCCACCGGATCCCTTTTATGGCATGCGATCTCTTCAAAGATCCGCCAGATCTCCTTCGTTGCCTCCGGTTTTACCTTATCGCCGGTAAACTCCTCTGTAATCAATATATTAAACCTGTTTCCTTCCCCTAACCTTCTGCTGCCCAATACCTTCGGAACCTCAAAATCGGAGAACTTCGGACTCTCCTCCAGAAAGTCCATCTCGGCCCTAAGCTCCTTGTCAGTATTTTTTAGTCCTACCTTAAGATAGACCGGTGGCTTACCCTCCGTAAAGCACTGGAATACCAGCTTCTGCTTCTCATCATAGGTCCCGACAATTACGTTCCACCTGCAATCCCGGGTCCCATATCTTTGTTCAGTAATATCTTCCATTGGATTTCTCAGGTCTTCCTTAAGAACGGCCTTAACATAATATCCAAGCTGCAACCTTCGGAGGAGGCTTTCCGGTATCAGGTTCATGAACCTGATCAGGAGAGATAGCTTAATAGAATAACTGGCTAGACTTCGTCTTAATTGTTTTCTTCCTTCGCTCATTGATATCAGATATCGTATGTGGTCCCGGCTGCAGATTACCAAATGGGAGGCTTTCCGTTTATTCACTGAAACCATCTGTATCGTACTATCCAAGATGTTTACGCTGTCCATCGTTTCACCTTTTTCTCTGATCATTTTATAATAACCGTTCATAAATGCTGTTTAGGAGCTTGTAATTATCTTCGCCTGAAAAGTTCTTTTCATAATAATCCCTGCTTGAAGCGCACATATCCTGTAGCTTCGACACAGCCTCCCGAAGCCCGGTTACCGAGTTGTATTGAAAGGTCAGACCATTGATACCGTCGATGATGAGATTGCCCACATTACCAATCTTGCTGCCGATTACCGGCGTTCCACAGGCAAGACTTTCGATGATGGTCATCGGAAACCCTTCATACCACTGCGTCGGAAGGATCAAGGCCTTTGCTTCTGCAATAAGCTCCAGAACCTCCTCCTTCCCCCGATACCCCAGAAGCTTAACATTTTCAAGACCGTTCTCCCTGATATACTCCTTACCCCAAGCCAGCTCCGGTCCGGTACCGCACAGGATCAGCTCACTTGTCCGTATTTCCTTCCAGACCTCCAGAAGCAGCCTGATCCCCTTCGTTTTATCCAGACGCCCCACGAATATGAATCGATTCTTTCTGTCGGCAAAGGGTATCACATCCCTGCCAAACTCTATAAAATTGGGTTTGATAAAAATTCGATCCGGATCGACCCGCTGTTTTCCGCCCTGATTTATCTCCAGAAGCTTATCCTTGTTGAAATCAGTCAGGCAGATATAGTTCAGCCTTTTGTAGACTCCGGTCCACCGATGCAGACTTAGATTTATCACACAACCCATGGTCTGCAGTAAACTGTCCCGATAACAACGGTACCTGATCGCACAGGACAAACCCTGACGGATGCAGTCCTCACAGATACCGTCACGATAAAGGGTTGCAGCAGGGCATAGTAATCGGAAATTATGTATGGTCTGTACCACCGGAACCTTACGCCGGAGCGCAGCATAATAGACCGATGGGCTGATCAGACTCAGCGTATTATGTACATGTACGATATCGATATGTTTATCGCTGATCAGTCTTTTGACCTCACGATAGGTCCGGACGGAAAATATCATGGTAAAAGGAAGCAGCAGCTTACGCAGCGGCTTTTCCTTCAGTTCCCTGTTATTCCTGCTATATAGATATACTTTATGACCATGCTTCTCCAATAGTTCCTTCTCATTGTGTACTACTGTGTCCTCCCCTCCGGGAATCTGATAATAGTTATGTACGATCAACACCCGCTGTAAATTGTTCTGCGTCCCATTAAAACCGTTATTCCCTTTACTTCTCTTCATCCTCTTACGTAACCCTTCTCCTTCCGGAATAATCTATAATAATATCCCTTTGCAACCAACCAAAGAAATTCAATATTAGTTTTCATATAACGTTTGAACAGCCTTCTGGGATCCTGGAGCAGACGGTACAACCATTCCAGATTCCTGTTCTGCATCCATTCCGGTGCTCTCTTTATATTACCCGCAAAGTAATCAAACCCGGCTCCAACCCCCATCATTAGCCCGCAGACTGATCCCTGGTGTTCTGCCATCCAATTCTCCTGCTTCGGTGCACCCAGGCCGACCCATATGAAATCCGGATCCGCCAGGTTGATCTCATGAGTAATTTTCCAATCCTCCTCTGCTGTAAGAGGGCGGAAGGGTGGACTGAATTTACCGACAATTTTTATTCCGGGGTACTTCTCACTAATGGTTTCCATCATTCTGTTCAGCGTATCCTCAGTTGACCCCAAAAAGTAATGGCAATAACCGCACTCCACAGATCTTTTGAAAACCTCTTCCATCAGACTGGGTCCCGCTGTTCTTGCCATCTTCAGATGCCCCTGCCTTCGACCGAATTTTGCTAACGGACCTCCATCCGGTATTGCCATAAGTCCGTTGTTCTGAATTCTGCAATAATCAGCATCCTCATATGCAGTTATTGTCGTATGTACATTGGAAACACAGATATAATCGCCAGATAATAAATTCCCCTCAGGGTTTTTGATGTGTTTAAACAGATACTTTAGCAGCCAGTTCATATTGATAGCTGCGATATTCACCCCCAGTATATTGCATACCGGTATCTTGTCCTTATCCACCAGCCGCGAATACTGCGGGTACTGTTTCATCTCTGTACTTAACAGCTCAGAATGTAAAATCATCTTGATACTCCTTACCCTCCATTACGAGGATCAAGGATATCATTCCCCTTATTTATCTAAATCAAGGGAAGGAATGATATAAGCCAACTTTAATCCCCATATTTTTCCATGTCGTTATTATATACCACGGGTATCATAAATTCAATTAATAAATGTAAAAAAGAGGAAAACCTATTTACAGATTTTCCTCTTGTTCTACAAGGTATGATACTATTCGATTTTATCTTAGTTGTTACCCATTATTTCTCTGTAGTTCCTATCGATAATGCGCAATTCTTCGTTAAATTTATCTCTTCTGCCATAACATATCCCTGTTTTTAAGAAGCTCATGAATGGTTTTGGTTTGAGCAGGGACTTCGTCACAGGGACGCAGTCTTTTCTCCATCACCAGCAGATCCCACCATTTCCCAAACTTGTATCCGGTTTTCTCATAAACCCCGACCCTCTCGAAGCCGAACCTTTTATGAAGCTCCATGCTGCTTTCATGATGATAAGTAATCAAAGCATAAATTGTATAATATCCCTGCTCGTTCACCAGCTCATACAGCTTATCATACAAGGCAGTTGCGATCCCCTGCCTATGTGCCCTCTGATCGATGTATACAGAACATTCGCAGTCCCAGGCAAAGGCTGCTCTCTCCTTAAATTTCGCGCAGTAAGCATAACCCAGGATCTCTCCGTCCCTCTCATAAACCAGCCAGGGGAACTGCTCCAGCACTGTCTCCATCCGCTTCTCAAACACAGGAAGAGGAACCGGATCATATTCAAAGGTAATCGCCGTCTCTAAAATATAAGGCTCATAGATTTTATAAATCGCAGGCGCATCCTCTAAGGTTGCCATCCTGATCAACGTATTCTCCATCACAAAACCCCCATCAACTAGAATTCATAAATACTTAGGATATTATATCACCACAGAATGACCTTGTCATTCTCTATCTTCTGCTTTCTAGTTTATGTTAAATACCCGGACGGATAAGTGCGCCCATTTTCATAGGAAGATATGGACAGTGCCGTAAAACAAGCTCAATTTTCGGAAGTTTAAGCATGCGTTTATTACGTTTCGCTCCTCCTTGATAGGTTCGTCAGTCGCTCGCGAAACGAACTAGCATGCTTAAACTCACTCGAAAATTGGCTAATTGTTTTCCGGCATCTGCCCACACCCCCTATGAACGGGCGCACTTATCCTGTCTGTGAATTAAAAGCAGTTAAACCTCTAAAAGAACATCCATCACAATGACTTCATTATAATAAGAGAAGTAAGCAGTTTTATTATTTAAGAGAAATCAAGATCGTTAACTATTCTGAAATGGATTGGTTATAATTGATTTTTATCGATGTGTGGAGAGGATTTTGCATAAATAGCGAGGGGGGCAGCGTCATCGTTGTCAACGGAGAAGTTTCCTACGAATGTATGCGCCTGATGGCAGCCGCCTGCTTTATATAGGCGGGGTCGGCGCGACAGTAGTAGGAAATCTTTCTCCGAGGATAATGATGATGCTACCCCCGATAAACTATTTATGCAAAATCCTTTAATAACTCAACAAATTCAAACTAACTAAACTTACTTCTCCACGTGATGGCATGCCACCATATGGCCCTGCTTCAGCTCCAGATCAGGCTTCACTTCCCTGCAAATATCAGTTGCACGGGGGCAGCGTCCGGCGAACGGACAGCCCTTCGGTGTATTGATCGGGCTCGGTACATCACCGGTCAGGATCTGGCGCTTCTTCTGTGCTTCCTGATCAGGATCCGGTATCGGAACTGCGGACAGCAGTGCCTGAGAATACGGGTGAAGTGTCTTGGAATATAGCTCTTCACTGGTTGCCAGCTCCACGATATTGCCAAGATACATTACCGCAATACGGTCACTGATATATTTTACGATATTTAAGTCATGAGCGATGAACAGGTAGGTAAGGTTCAGCTTCTTCTGAAGATCATGAAGAAGGTTGATGATCTGGGACTGGATGGATACATCAAGTGCAGAGATCGGTTCATCACATACGATGAACTCCGGCTCAATCGCCAGTGCTCTTGCGATACCGATACGCTGACGCTGTCCTCCGGAGAACTCGTGGGGGAAGCGGTTCGCATGCTCCTTATTAAGGCCAACCAGCTCCAACAGCTCATATACTCTCTGCTGACGCTTCTGCTTATTATACATATTATGAATGATCATACCCTCTTCAATAATGGAGCCTACCGTCATTCGGGGATCCAGAGAGGAATAGGGATCCAGGAAGATAATCTGAGCCATCTTGGCATAGGAGAACAGAGTTTTCCGGTTGATCTCCATATCCTTCTTACCATGGTAGAGGATCTTACCCATCGTAGGCGGATATATACCCATCAGCACCTTACCGAAGGTAGACTTTCCGCATCCTGATTCACCAACCAGACCTAAGGTCTCACCCTTCATAATATCGATATTTACACTACTCACAGCCTTCAGGACACCATCGGCAACCCTGAAATGCTTAGATACATTCTGTATCTCAACCAGCTTCTGCTGGCTGTTTCCTGAGGAATTCTTCATCTGATCCATTATTCTACACCTCCACCCTGAGCGCCCGGGCAATCCGGATGCAGTAACCAGCAGGCGGACTGATGATTCTTGTCAGGCGCAAAATGAGGCGGCATCTCTGCCTGGCAGAGCTTCATCGTGTGAAGACATCTGCTGGCAAACGGACAGCCTACCGGAGGATTTAAAAGGTCCGGAGGAGTTCCGGCGATGGATACTAATCTTACGCTGCGGTCCATATCCGTCTTAGGAAGGCTCTTTAATAATGCCCTCGTATAGGGATGGGACGGACGGTAGAAAATATCCTCCGCTGTACCGGTCTCTACGATTTTACCTGCATACATTACCGCTACACGGTCAGCCATGCTCGCTACAACACCGAGGTCATGGGTAAACAGGATAATCGCTGTATTTGTCTGTTCCTTAATTTCCTTCAGAAGATCCATGATCTGTGCCTGGATCGTAACATCCAGAGCGGTTGTCGGCTCATCTGCGATTAAGAGCTTCGGTGCACAGGACAGAGCCATTGCAATCATAACTCTCTGCCTCATACCGCCGGAGAACTCATGAGGGTACTGCTTCGCACGCTGTTCTGCATTGGGAATCTTAACAATTTCCAGCAGACGGAGTGCTTCCTTATGTGCCTGCTCCTGGGTCAGATTCTGATGATGGCGGATTGCTTCTGTCAGCTGTTTACCCACCTGCATCGTAGGATTTAGACAGGTCATAGGATCCTGGAAGATCATGCTGACATCCTTACCGCGTATCTTCATCATATCCTTCTCGGATGCATTGACGATATCTTTCTCTGCTAATATTATCTCTCCGTTTGCAATTCTTGCCGGAGGCATGGGATTCAGCTTCATGATAGTCTGGGCCGTAACACTCTTGCCGCAGCCACTCTCGCCAACGATGGCGAGTACTTCTCCCTCTTTCAGTTCAAAGGAAACCCCACGGACTGCTTTCACCTCACCGGCATAAGTATCGAAGGATACGTGTAAATCTTTAACTTCCAATACTTTATTCATCACATTACCTCCTTAACTTAGGATCTAATGCATCACGTAAACCATCACCCAGAAGATTAAAGGATAACATGGTCAAACAAATGCAGATAGCGGGAATAGCTAACTGGTGAGGATAGGACTGAAACGCAGCACTGCCATCAGCTGCCAGGATACCCCAGCTAGGCAGCGGAATCGGCACACCAAGACCGATGTAGCTTAAGAATGCTTCCGTAAAGATTACGGCTGGAATCGCCAGGGTAATATTTACGATAACGACACTTAATGTATTCGGAATTAAATGCTTGAAGATTATTCTGGACGGCTTGGCGCCCATAACTCTGGCCGCAGTGATATAATCCTGCTGCTTCAGGCTCATCACCTGTCCGCGGACCAATCGGGCCATACCGGTCCAGCCTACAGTCGCATAGGCGATAACCATGGTTCCTACACCCTGCTTCAGCACCATCATTAATAAAATAATAATGATCAGGTAAGGAATACCGTTAATTACTTCGATAATTCTCATCATGATATTATCTACCGCACCACCCTTATAGCCGGAGATACCACCATAGATAATTCCGATGACAAAGTTTACGAATACAGCGGTTATGGAGATGAACAGGGAAACCCTGCCGCCTGCCCATAACCTTGTGAAAATATCACGGCCTAAGGTATCGGTACCAAAAATGTGCATATGGCCATCAGTTGGATCCTTGAAAAACATTCCAGCATCCGTATGGAATAAATGCTGCTCACTGATGGTATAGGGAGAGAAAAACGGTACAATAATTGACATTAATGCGATAAAGGCAATAATACCAAGACACACCATGGCGGCCTTATTTTTTCTCAGACGATGCATCGCATCCTTCCAGTAGCTGATACTAGGTCTTGTGATGCTTTCACTATCTATCGTACTGGGTCCAACCCATTCAAACTGGCTTTTATTTATCTTGTCCATAGCATCACTCCTTTACATCCGATAGCTTAACACGAGGGTCAATGAAACCATAGGCCAGGTCCACGATCAGGTTGGCGATAACCAGGAACGCACCATAAAATAAGGTAATTCCCGAAATCATCGTATAATCCTGTACCTTGATGCTAAGCACGAAGAATTTACCCATACCAGGTATGGAGAAAATATTTTCAACAACAAATGCACCCGTCAGTACGGCAGCCGCAATCGGTCCGAGTACTGTGATAACCGGCATGATTGCATTTCTTACCGCATGCTTCCAGACGATCCTCTTCTGAGATAAGCCCTTTGATTTTGCTGTCTTAATATAATCCTGGCCAAGTACATCCAGCATACTGGTTCTCATCAAACGGGAGATCGTTGCCAATGAGCCAAAGCTTAAAGCAAAGGCCGGGAGGATCTTACTGGAAAAGGTGCTCCAACCGGTAATCGGGAAGATACGTACTCCGGTCCACTGGAATAATTTCAAACCAAGGAAATATTGTAACAGGGAACCGACGATAAAGCCCGGTACGGACACACCGATAATCGCTATTAGCATGGAAATGGTGTCCCATTTGGTTCCTCGCTTGACAGCTGCTACAATTCCGAGCAAGATACCCATGATTGTAGCAAAGATAAGAGCTCTGATTCCTAAGTCAAATGAATATGGAAATGCTTGTGCAATAATATCAGTGATAGGGCGATTATCGTAATGCATGGAAAGGCCTAAGTCTCCCTGGAATACATTTCTGATATACATACCGAACTGTACGATAACGGGCTGATCAAGACCATACTTCTCATTCAGTGCATTCATTGTTGTCGGTGCAATTGCCTTCTCACCTATGAAGGGATCGCCGGGCAGCATACGCATCATGAAAAAAGTCAGAGCAACCAGGGTAAGTAAAGTTAAAAATGCATAGAATAATCTTTTAATTATATATTTTGCCACATGCATTCCTCCTTTCTGTTATTTATGTTTTTGTTGTTAGGACTGTAAAAGCTTTTTCAACATCAAAGAATTGTTATCCTATATTACCTTTACCTGTCTTAGGTGTCATAGTTTAAACTATTAAGGTGCCAAACCACATAAAAAAGTAATATAGGATGGCAATTCTATCCGGGAACAATCTTTCTGTCCTGCTACGTATTTCCGTTCTATTATACTATAGTAAAGCACAAATGTCGTGCTCTTTTTTCGATTTTATTCGAGGGGATTATTGGTGATATTGTCATTTGGCCACTTTAGCCTGATGCTTAACAAAAGTGTAGTGCGGGTTGCACTTAAACAGCCCGCACCACCTTGTATAACTGCTAATTGCAGCTGATTACTTAGCTAATTTGACGTATCTGTAATTCATATCCTGGAATGCTGTTCTGGTGATTCCGGATTTGATCTTACCGCTGTATACATACTCTCTGGATCTCCAGTAGATAGGACCGATCGGAAGATCATTAAGCAGGATCTTCTCCAGCTCGATGAACTTCTCCTGACGCTTGTTGGGATCAAGCTCCTTACGAATCTGTGCTAATAAATCATCGTACTGAGGATTTGCATAACTGGAGTGGTTGTTGCCATTGGTGGACTCATATAAATCAAGGAAGGTCATAGGATCGTTATAGTCGGGACCCCATAAAGCCATTACCATGGAGAAATCTTCGTTCTGCATTCTTTCAATTCTGCTCTTGAAAGGCATGGACTCAACTGTGATTTCAATACCAAGGTTTGCTCTGATCTGCTCCTGTACGAAGGAAGCATATTTTACTGCTGTATCACCATCATCACTGATCATGGTGATCTTAAGATCCTGAGTTCCTAACTCTTCCTTAGCTTTATTTAAGAACTCAACTGCCTTAGCCTTGTCAAATACGGGCTGAAGCTCACCAACCGCTGCCTGGAAGCTCTTACCGTTGATCTTAATGATCGGAGGTGTAAAGGAAGTAGCGGGCTTGGATACGTTCTTTATAATAGCATCTACAAAGGCCTGCTTATCAATTGCATAGGTAAGAGCCTTACGAAGATTATTATTCTGAAGCATAGGATCCTTTAAGTTAAACTCTAAGTAAGCTGCGGCACCGTCATCATATACGTTTACCGGATAGTTCTCAGCTCTGAGTCCCTTAGCCTGATCGCCGTTAACACCGATCATATCAACTTCACCGGCTTTGAAAGAGTTAAGAGCTGCGTTAGTATCATTAATCATAAGAAATGTAAGCTTATCAAGATAGATCTTATCCTTATCGGGATAATCTGCGTTCTTCTCAAGAACGATCTTGTTCTCGTGCTCCCAAGCAGTCATCTTGAAAGGTCCGTTGGTAACAATCTTGTCAGCATCGGTAGCATAAGCTTCACCAAACTCGTTATAAGCCTTCTCATTCACAGGTGCGAATACACCGAAAGCTAACTGGGAAAGGAAATACTCGGTAGGATTCTCTAAGGTTACTTCTAACTGATAATCACCAAGAGCCTTGAAGCCGAGCTGGTCTGCACCAACCTCACCTCTGTTGAAAGCGCCGCCGTTCTTAAATACGTATCCGAAGGATGCATATTCAGCTGCATATGCAGGATCCAGAAGTGCAGTCCAAGCAAATACGAAGTCATGTGCAGTAACGGGCTCACCATTCGTCCACTTCATATCCTCACGAAGGTTGAAGGTATAAGTAAGCTTGTCATCACTAACCTTGTAGTCCTTTGCAACACCGGGAATAGGCTGGTCATTTGCGTCCAGAACCATCAGATTCTCAATCACATGACGAAGTACGTTGAAGGACGGGTTATCTGTCATCCTGATGGAACACATATCCGCGGGCTCAGTTCCAAGATTAACAATAAGCTCATTTTTCTCAGCAGTACCCGGATATAAGCTTCTGTCTTCAGAACCGGCACCGGAGCCTGCTTTTTTGCCGCAGCCTGCTAATGTCGCAACTGACATTGCAATGACTAAAGAAACGGCAAGGATTTTCTTTAATTTCATAAATATTCTCCTCCTTTTTCTACATAAAAAGGAAGTATATTTCCATACACTTCCTTAGTATATAAATGATAAGACAATCATAATACAAAACTTCAAAATAGTCAAGATAATAACTATAACCAATATGGTACAAATTATTCATCTGATACATATTTTTTTCCTTTCTTCCTATTTCAACAGAAGAGCGTCACATAATACCCCTCAAAACATATAATGTGGCATGAAGGAAATCAGGAATGCCAAATGTGAATTGCGAAAAGCACAATTCACAGTGTAGAGAGTTCACAAAGCAGAATTCTTAGGCGGAACGGAGGTTTTCATGTCCCCTCTTTATGATATCGGTATATTCGGCGGAGACCTTAGGCAGGTATATATGGCAGTTTCCTTTCTGACCAAGGGGTATCGTGTTGCCACCTACAGCTTGTCAGAGGAAGTAAAGGACTACATGGACCGGCATGAAAATGCTGTAATAGACCAAAACCATTATCAGGCTCATACCTTAAGTGAGCTGTTTGATCACTGCAGGGTTCTGATCGGACCGATTCCCATGACAAGAGATCAGATTAACATTACCTCCAAGAACCCTCCTACAGATCTTACGATTGCCCATGTTGCTTATCTTCTGAGGGAAAATCAGATTCTGATTGGCGGTGCCATTCCTGCTCCGTTATCCGACCTCTGCAGCTCCAGGCATATTCCAAGCTATGATTTGATGGAGGATGAGAAAATAACCATCCTGAATGCTATTGCTACAGCAGAAGGCTCCCTGATGGAAGCGATCCGGGAAAGCGACCGGAACCTCCATGGAAGCAGCTGCCTGGTATTAGGCTATGGCCGTTGTGCCAAGGTACTGGCTCAGAAGCTGAAGGCACTGGATGCTTATGTCACGGTTGCAGCCAGAAGCAAGGAAGCCCTTGCTTATGCAACTGCGGCAGGCTTAAATGCGATTCATATCTCTACCATGAGCAGTATTCTGCCCTCCTTCCATTTCATATTTAATACCATTCCTTCTATGATCCTGGATCAGAATAACTTAAGCCTTGTTCAACCCCATGCTGTTATCATCGATATTTCCTCCGCGCCGGGAGGAGTGGATTATAACTATGCGACTTCTCTGAAGCTGAAAGCAAAGCTATGTCTGGGACTCCCCGGCAAAGTAGCTCCCAGGACCTCCTCTGATATTCTGGTTACTGAAATTATTGCATTCCTGAAAGAAAGAAGTGATTAAATGACCCTTAACGAAAAAAATGTGGCCTTTGCCCTGACCGGATCATTTTGTACTTTTGATAGAGTATTTACTGAGTTCGAGAAGCTGGCTACCGAAGGAGCCAATCTGTACCCCATCTTCTCCGTCCCCTCCGCCACCTACGATACCAGATTTGGTAAAGCAGAGGATTGGTCTACCAGAGCGGAGAAAATCTCGGGAAAACCACCGGTTACAACAATCATCGAGGCCGAAAAATTCGGACCGAGCAATCTGCTCGATGTCCTTATCATAGCACCCTGCACCGGTAACACTCTGGCAAAGCTTGCTTATGGCATTACCGACTCTCCCGTCCTCATGGCGGCAAAAGGGCATCTGAGGAATAATAAACCCGTAGTTCTGGCTATCTCGACCAATGATGCCCTGGGTGCAAATATGAAAAACATAGGATTACTGATGAACTCAAAGAATCTCTTTTTTGTCCCCTATGGCCAGGATAATTACAAAACAAAGCCATATTCCATGGTGGCTCACTTTGACCTGATCCATCCTACGATTCTGGAGGCCCTGCAGGGGCGGCAGCTTCAGCCCGTCATCCTTAGCCCGAAATAGACCCGTTTCTTCAATATGAAAGCAAAGGTGCTTTCCATTCGATTGCCCGGACCTTATGGCTTATGGCTCCATGATGATTCACGGTATTCATGCTTACCATGATAATCAGCCTGACGTATCCGTGGCATTCGGATTGTGGGCACCTTTTCTTATCCTATCGGCAATTGCATCTCTAATGCATCTTATGTAAGGGATATGCAACAAATGTAGTGCAAAATAATATAAGAGGTGGTTCCTATGTGCGGCATAGCCGGTTTCAGCAATCCTATGGCTGATTATACGAAGGAGCATGGTAAATGGCATAAGATATTGGACGGAATGAAACAGGCCCTGTCACACAGAGGTCCGGACGATGAGGGGGATTTTCTGTTCCCTCAGGTAGGGTTCGCCCATACCAGGCTATCCATAATTGATTTAAACCGCGGGCACCAGCCAATGACCAAGGAAAAATTCGGCACCTCCTATACAATCATATATAACGGAGAAATCTACAATACATCAGAGCTTCGGGATAATCTGATCCGGATGGGATACCTGTTTAAGACCCATACGGATACGGAGGTGATCCTGACCGGCTATATGGCCTTCGGTGCGGATTTCGTAAAGGAGCTGAACGGCATCTTTTCCTTTGCCATCTGGGATGATAATAGCAAAAGGGTGCTCCTGTTCCGGGATCGTCTCGGGGTTAAGCCCCTGTTTTATACCATGATCGGAGAGACTCTGGTTTTTGCCTCCGAGATCAAAGCCCTGTTGGTATATCCGGGCTTCAAGCCGAGAGTGGATACTGCCGGCTTATGCGAAGTACTGGCACTGGGTCCCGCAAAATCTTATGGAACCGGTATCTTTAAGGATGTCTATGAGGTGCTGCCCGGGCATTATATGATCTATGACAGTAGCGGCAGAAAGGAATATCCCTATTGGAATCTGGTTAGTGTACCGCATATGGATAATTATGCGGATACCGTAGAGAAGACTTCCTTCCTGATCTATGATTCCGTGAAGAGACAGATGATTTCCGATATCCCGATCTGCACCTTCCTGTCCGGAGGTGTGGACTCCAGTCTGGTTACTGCGATCTGCGCAAAGGAACTAAAAAAATACGGGAAGCAGATTGAGACCTATTCCTTCGATTTTGTGGATAATGACAGACATTTTAAATCAAACTCCTTCCAGCCCTCCAGGGACCGCCCCTATGTGGATATCATGGTTCAGCATGTGGAAAGCAAGCATACTTATCTGGAATGTAATAACGACGACCTCGCAGATAAGCTCTTTGAAGCAGTGGATGCCAGGGACCTGCCCAATATGGCCGATGTGGAATCCTCTCTGCTATATTTCTGCAGTAAGGTGGCAGAAAAAACAAAAGTGGCTCTGACCGGGGAGTGTGCGGATGAAATCTTCGGCGGTTATCCCTGGTTTCATAATCCGGAAATCCTGGCCCGGGATACCTTCCCCTGGTCCATGAACATGGATACGAGAAAGCTTCTGCTGTCCGATGATTTTCTGTCTAAGGCTGATCTGGACGGCTATGTTCATGCAGCCTATGTAAAATCCATCGAGGAAACCCCTAAGCTTGCAGGAGAAGACAAAACCGAAGCCCGACGCAGGGAAATCTCCTACCTGAACTTAAAATGGTTCATGGTTACGTTACTGGACCGCATGGACCGCTGCAGTATGTACTCCGGGCTTGAAGCAAGAGTTCCCTTCGCTGACCACCGGATCGTCGAGTACCTATGGAATGTTCCCTGGGAGATGAAGTCTCCTAACGGAGTGGTAAAAGGATTATTAAGAGATTCCGGCCGCGGTCTGATTCCGGACGAAATCCTGTATCGAAAGAAAAGCCCTTATCCCAAAACTTATCACCCGGAATATGAGCGAATGCTGGGTAACCGGCTGCTGGAGGTTCTGGAGAACCCTAACGCTCCGATCCGACCACTTATCGATCTGGGGAAGGTGAAAGCCTTTCTCGCTGCCCCCTCAGATTACGGAAAGCCCTGGTACGGACAGCTGATGGCAGCTCCGCAGCTGATTGCCTATCTGCTTCAGATCAACTACTGGCTGGAGAAATATCATATCGAGCTGATTTAAGCTGTGCTTCGGCTTCGCGAAGAGGATTAAATGCTAATGTATCATATAATATAGAAATAGCCGGACTCAACGAGCTTGTTGCTCCTGAAACCCGGCTATTTCTATTATTATTCTCCATGCTTTTCAGCAAATTCGTTCATAATCCCAAGAACCTCATCCTTATGGTCCGGTTTCAACATGGCAGTCATCTTCGGAATAAACTGTCTGATATCATCCTTCGTAAATCTACCCTCCTGCTGCTTCCTGAAGTGCTCCTCTAGCAGTGCCTTGGCATCCTCCGCCTTATCCTCCTGTACCCGTTCCATAATAAATTGATAAAATTTCTCCTGACCCTGATGCATAAGAAACCTCCGTTCTCATAATATTCTTATTATTCCTGATATAATAAAAATTAATCCTGCTGATAACAGCTTAAAGTATAGATTTCCTCCGTATCCATTTCCAACATGCTTTTATAATCGATATGGGGAAACCTCTTTCTAAAGCTTTCAATAATGCGATATCCAAAGAAATAACCGGCACACCATGGAACCCCGTCCTCCCTGCTGCCAAACATGTACTTCGGATAATCAAATTCTGTATGCTTCAGCCGGTCGGCGTAATGCATTTTCCATAGTTCCCTTTCGTCATTCTCAGAAATCTGTTCGATCCAGGCAGGATGTAAGGAAGGATAAATGCTCTTGGCAAAGGAATCTGCCTGCCCGTCAATTAATAATGCTTCTAAAAGTGTTCCGTTCCCTCCCCCGCGAATTACGTACCTGTAATGGCCCCAGATACAGTGATGATATTCATGGGCAAATACATAAGGAATCCATGTTAAGTAATTCTCTGCAAAAGGATTGACCTGAAGCATTATATTGCCAAAGATGCAATCCCCCAGAACTCCGTTCTGTCTCTCTTTGACTAATTCATTTTTGTCGTCCAACGGATATATGGCAACTGTCATATCGTCCGAATCATATCCCGGAAGTTTACTCATTACGCTTTGAAATTCTGACTGAATTGCTCCCAGATCCATTGATCTCAGCATATCGACCTGCTTTTTCAAGGAAACAGTATCTGTTATTGGTTTCGGCTTTCGATCAGAAAGATCAAAAGGTGCCCATTGGCTAATGTCATCCCAATATGGCTTTATAGCATACTTATCCCATAGTTCCGGAAAAGCGATATGGTCTTCCTGCTCTGCCTCTTCTAAATATCCATCCATATGATTATAAACCGATATTAAGTTAATACTCCTCATTCCATCCCCATCCCTCATTATGTTACCGCATTATTCCTTCCGGCCGTATACAGGTTAAAAATAAATGCCACCGGTCATAAATTAGCAGACTAGATTATTCTGCTGCCTTAAACCCCGGTGGCTTGTTTCTTCCTATGCGTTTTTCTCTGTGTTAGGCTTCTCGATCTCTGCGATTGCGTTCTTCTTCATCGGGATACGGCAGTTCTTATTGTTACCGAATTCCACGATTACAATCTCATCCATAACATCAATGACAACTCCGTAGAAGCCGCCGGATGTCAGAACGGAATCCCCTGCTGCCACGGTGGATAACATGGCCTGCATCTGTCTCTGCTGCTTCTTCTGAGGACGGATCAGCATAAAATACAGTAAAAGTCCCAATACACCGATCTGTATGATAATTACCATCCAGGAACCGCCTGAACCGTTGGTGTTGCCGGCTGCTGCTCCTTCACCTGCTAAAAGTGTTAAATAATTCATAACATAAACCTCCTAAATATAATTTTATTTGTCATCGCTCTTTAAAAAACCTTCGAGTTTTTTCTTCTTATATTCCTGATAACTTTTTTCTCGGATTGCTTCTCTGATTTCCTCCATCATATGGTTGTAGAAATAGAGATTATGGAGTACCAGAAGCCGCATCCCCAGCATCTCCTTCGCTTTTAAGAGATGTCTGATATATGCCCTGCTGTAGTGCGAACAGGTCGGACAGCCACAGCCCTCTTCAATCGGCCGGTCGTCCAGCTCATACTTCGCATTCAGAAGATTCCTCTTGCCTTCGCCCGTATAAGCATGTCCATGTCTTCCGTTTCTTGACGGATATACACAATCAAAGAAATCTACACCACGGTCCACAGCCTCGAGAATATTTGCCGGAGTACCGACTCCCATCAGATAAACCGGTTTTTCCAAAGGAAGATAGGGTACGGTCTCTTCGATAATCCGGTACATCTCACTATGGCTTTCACCGACAGCCAGTCCGCCAAGAGCATATCCGTCCAGATTAAAGTCCGTGATCCTCTTCGCATGCTCGATCCGGATATCCTCAAAGGTGCCTCCCTGATTGATTCCGAACAGCATCTGATGCTTATTAATGGTATCCGGAAGCCCGTTCAGCCGTTTCATCTCCGTCTGACAGCGAAGCAGCCAGCGTGTGGTCCGGTCCACGGAAGCCTGCATGTATTCTCTTGTTGCAGGGTGCGGGGGACATTCATCAAAGGCCATTGCAATCGTGGATGCCAGATTTGATTGGATCTGCATGCTTTCCTCAGGTCCCATGAAGATCTTCCTGCCATCAATATGGGAGCTGAAATACACTCCCTCTTCCTTGATTTTACGAAGGCTCGACAGGGAAAATACTTGGAAGCCGCCGGAATCGGTAAGGATCGGTTTGTCCCAGACCATGAATTTATGAAGGCCGCCCATCTGCTTTATTACTTTATCACCGGGCCTTACATGAAGATGATAGGTATTGGATAACTCAACCTGTGTCCCTATACCGTTCAGATCCATCGTGGACACAGCACCTTTGATCGCTGCTACTGTTCCAACATTCATAAATACCGGAGTCTGTATTGTACCATGTACGGTTTCGAATTCACCGCTCTTGGCTCTCCCATCCTGCGCAATTAATCTGTACATAGCTCAGCCTGCTTTCCTTCTTTCGCATCTCTTTTCTAGACATGCCCTCTGCTGTATATTATTACCGAATGCCCGGATTAATAACATTACAAGTATAACCTTAATATCCTATATTTTCAACTAAAAATTCTATAAACCTTAGAAACTCCGATTAACTGTTCCCGGATCGTCATAAATGGAACCTTTTGGGCAGGTTCAGCCTTGTAGAAGTAGAATATATGCCAGGGAGAAATGATTTCCATACCCACTTTTATTACCTAATAATAGAAATTTATTGCATTATTATGTCGTAATTGATAGAATGAGTATAAATGGGGTTTCTTTACGCCATTGTTAAAATTACGGAGGTTATGGGTCATGTCAATTAAGAAATCCTTACGAATTCTTTTGATTATTTCTTCTATTTTACCTGTTGTACTCATGTCCGTAATTGTACAGGGAATCATTAACCGTAGACTGATCGAGGTTCAGACGGATAATCTTAAAACCATGGCGGAGGCTCATCGCAGTGGGCTGGAAGCACTCATTGGCACTCAGAAGACGGAATTATCCCTTCTCTCCCTTCAGGATGAGCTTCAGAATCTGGCCAAACAGTCCAACAGCTCCCAGAACCCAGTTCCTTCAGAAACTGTCAATCAACTCCTGAAAACCCGAAAGGAAAATTATAATTCCTGTGAACTAATCTCGTTCTATGATTTAGATAAGCAGATCATCGCCAGTTCGGAACCGGCACTTGTCGGCAGCTCCAGCAATAACAGCCTTACACTTTCCTACCTGTCTGCCACGAGCAATTATGCTGTCGGAATTAGTGGTGTAACTTCTGTCGTTATGGGAAATGGTAACCTCCATACCATCGAAATCGGATGTCAGGTTTATGCCGGAGGGTCATTCTCAGGGGAACGAATTGGTTATATTGTGAGTACTTTAAATCTCTCCTATTTCCAGGAATTCATGGGTTCCATCACCGTCGGAAAGACTGGAGGCGGTATTCTTTTGGATCGTGACGGAACAATTCTTTATCATCCTGATCAAGCCTTAATTGGAGACCAGATCCATCTCGAGAAGATGGCCGGTTTAGTGAAAAACTACAATAAGGGATTAATTCCGGTGAGCGGAACCTTTGAATGCTACCAAGGTGACAGAGAGCTTGCCAACGGTTATTGTATCATTCCTGAGTTCGACTGGGTTTTAGTCGTAAAGCAAAATGTCTCCGAGCTATTATCCATCACCAGCATCATCCTGTCCCTGCTGATTTTCCTCTGTGCCGTTCTGCTGGGTATCATTATTCTGTGTGCTCATGTTCTGACCAAGAGATTAACTGCACCGATTATTGCCTTAAGAGACGCTATGCGGACGGCCTCGGATGGTGACTTAAATGTACAGTCCAATATCAAAAGTAAGAATGAGCTTGGTGAGCTATCCAAGAATTTCAATAAAATGCTGCATATCATTAAGACCAATTACGAAGATCTTGCCTCCATGCATGAAGAACTTCTGTCAAATGAGGAACAGCTTCGGACGAATTATGACCATATCGAGTATTTGGCTTATCATGACACCTTAACAAATCTGCCGAACAAGCTGGCATTTTTGGATTATGTCAATGCCGCCCTGGTTGCTTCTCCTTCCATGAAGAAATCCCATGCTGTTTATTTCGTGGATCTGGATAATTTTAAGACCGTAAATGATACACTCGGACATGAATACGGAGACTCCCTACTGATGAGGACCGCTCAGATCCTGGCCTCCGTTATTGGAGAAAACGATATGTTAGCCAGAGCGGGCGGTGATGAATTCCTTCTCTTTAAGGAAGGAATCTCAGCGCAGGAGGAAGCAATCGAGTTTGCAGCTAAAATCATTGAATGCTTCCGCACTCCTCTGGAATTGAACGGCGAAATTATCTATGTGTCGATGAGTATCGGTATCGCAGTATATCCTCAGAATGGTCTATCACCGAATGCACTTATTAAAAACGCAGATATCGCCATGTATAAATCTAAGGATACCGGTAAGAACAAATTCACGATGTTCGACGCCAAGATGGAAGACGAATTAAACCGGAATACAATGATCATTGAAGTACTGCGCAATGCAATTGATAATAAAGATGTCTATATCCAATATCAGCCGTTATTTGAGATTACTACCATGTCCGTCATCGGTTTTGAGGCACTGATGAGAATCCGGAGTGACCGGCTAGGTTCTCTGACACCGGAGGAATTTATCCCGATTGCGGAGGAAAGCGGATTAATCATCGAGCTAAGCTCATGGCTTCTTCGTGAAGCCTGCTGTTTTAATAAGTCCATGATTGATATGGGCATTACCCCCCGACCCGTATCCGTTAACATCTCATCCGTCCAGATCAATCGCCCCGGCTTCACCACTATGCTGTCCGATATCCTTGCAGAAACCGGACTTCCGCCTAGGTACCTGGAGCTGGAGATTACGGAAAGCACTCTGGTTGCATCCATAATGGACGCAACAACCCTGTTGGCTTCTCTGCAGGAAATCGGAGTCGGCATCTCCCTGGATGACTTCGGCACCGGTTATTCCTCATTGAACTACCTGACGAAGATGCCGATCAACACCTTAAAGATCGATAAATCCTTCATTGATAACATCTGTACCAGCGAGAAGGATTCCAACATCGCCGAATCCATTATCCAATTGGCACACAGCCTAAAGATTAAGGTAGTTGCTGAAGGTGTTGAGCACGAGGACCAGCTCAGGCTGCTCAAGTCAAAGCACTGCGACATCATCCAGGGCTTCATCTTCAGCGGCCCCTTACATCCACCGGACCTGGTTGACCTAATCAGGAAGGTATAACTCATCGTGTAATTATACGGCGCCCTTTTTGGTTTTTGGCGTTTATCACATATTAGTTTAACGAAAATAGCATGGAATTATCATCCACCGGAGACACGTTCTCACTCGTGATCCAAAGTCATTAAGTTAAGAACCTAACTTAATGACTTTTCGCACGTAGCGGTACCTAAGGTTGTGACAGAAAGATCACTGCCACAACCTAAGTACCGACGGCGGCATACGGTCTCCTTGCGGATAATAATCCCACGCTATTCCTTTTTAGTTATTGATGTGATAAACATTCAAGTCATTGAGGGCGCCGTCCTACTTCTTTCAACTAATCATAATAATTACCGATGTTCTTGGTTGTTCTTCAGTAGATTAGAAGAAAGAAATCTAGCGCTGATATAATTAATTTAAATTAATATTTATTAAATAATTATTTCGTATCATATATATAAACTTTATTTTATTCTTTAACGAGGGTTTTGCATCAATACATAGAAATAACCGGGGTAGTGTCATCGTTGTCAACGGAGAAGTTTCCTGCGGAAGTAATGTGCAAGCGTATATAAAGTAATACGCTGATAGTGGCCGCCTGTTTTACTTAGGCGGCACTGGCACGACAGTAGCAGGAAATCTTTCTCCGAGGATGATGATGATACTACCCCGGTTAATATAACTCAACAATGCAAAACCCCTAAATACCTAGGGAAATTATGACTTCTTACTTTGCAGCGCCTGAACAGCCAAGAACTTCAGTGATCTTATGCTTTACAAGAGCCTTTACGAAATCTCTGCCCGGAGTAAGGAACTGTCTGGGATCGAAGTGGCTCGGATTGCTCATGATGTGCTGTCTTACACCTGCAGTGAATGCAAGTCTTAAATCAGAGTCGATGTTGATCTTACATACTGCCATTTTAGCAGCCTGTCTTAACATATCCTCAGGGATACCGATTGCATCGTCTAACTTGCCGCCGTTATTGCGGATGATTTCAACATACTCCTGGGATACGGAGGAAGCACCGTGTAATACGATCGGGAAGTTGGGAAGTCTCTTAGCTACCTCTTCCAGAATGTCAAAACGCAGCTGAGGTTTCTGGCCGGGCTTGAACTTGAAAGCGCCATGGCTAGTTCCGATTGCGATTGCAAGGGAGTCAACACCGGTACGGCTTACGAATTCTTCTACCTCTTCCGGTCTGGTATAGGAAGCATCTGCAGCAGATACATTAACGTCGTCCTCGATACCTGCTAACTTGCCTAACTCACCTTCTACTACACAGCCGTGAGCATGAGCGTATTCTACAACCTTTTTGGTTACTGCTATATTTTCTTCGAAGCTGTGCTTGGATCCGTCAATCATAACAGAGGTGAAACCACCGTCGATACAGGATTTACAGATTTCAAAATCCTCACCGTGATCTAAGTGAAGCGCTATCGGAAGATCCGTATCTAACAGTGCAGCCTCCACTAATTTTACGAGATAATTATGCTTAGCATATTTTCTTGCACCAGCGGATACCTGTAAGATAACGGGAGCGTTTTCTTCCTTCGCTGCCTCTGTGATGCCCTGAACGATTTCCATGTTATTCACATTGAAAGCACCGATTGCATAGCCGCCTGCATATGCCTTCTGAAACATTTCTTTTGTTGTTACTAATGCCATCTCATTCATTCCTTTCGTTTTGTTAAATATTCATGACAGTCAGACCAAGGCAACTTTATCTTCATTTGAGGATTGTGAGGAAAGCTTACTGAAAGGTCCACTGTTAGCATGCTCCATATATTATACCATATAATTACTGTTTGAAAAGAGATTTTTTCTAAAATGACCAACATAAATAAGCATACATCGGCACTTGGTTCTCTCCCAATCATATGGAATACTGAATGGTAACGAGTAGTCCTTGCTAATTATATTAGAAAGGTATAAAATTAGGATACCCTAAAATAAAGACTATTTCATTATGTAAATGCAATAACGAAAGGATACGAAAGCTATGGAAGCAAAACGGGTTGCAGATTCTCTGACGGAGCAGGTACAGATCCTGATGCCGAACCACATTAACGGTCAAGACCGTCTCTTCGGAGGGCAGCTGGTCGAATGGATCGATGTAGTAGCAGCTGTTGTCGCAAGACGCCACTCCGGCAGTAATGTCACCACCGCTGCGATAGACAATTTACAGTTTAAAGCCGGCGCTTATATTAATAATACACTTGTTCTGATTGGCCGCATCACCTATGTGGGAAAGACATCCATGGAGGTAAGGGTGGATACCTATGTTGAGGACCTGCACGGTGTCAGAAAGGTAGTGAACCGTGCTTATCTGGTTCTGGTTGCCTTGGATGAGGCGGGAAAACCCACTGAAGTGCCCCGGCTTCTTCCGGAAACCGAAACAGAACGTGCCGAATGGGAGGCAGGTAAGAAACGTAATGCTCTACGCCACCGTCGCCGCAAGGAAGGTTTTTAGCAAATTTCAATGTTTATGAAATAAAGGGAACATATCTGAATTCCCCGAGTATATTAGTAAAAGGATTTGATATCCACAAAACGATAAGAATAAATCAAAAATATCCCCGGATGGAATGCAGGATCTCTATGCCGCCACTGCTTCCACTCCGGGGAAATGATTCTGTTTCGTGAACCGGCGTGCCGGTTCCTCTTAGTTCTCTACTCCATGTTCTGAGCCTTCTTAACAGCTTCCTCCATCGCCATACCGGTATAATCCTGGGCCGATATCCATCTCCCACTCTTCTTATCATCCAGAAAAGCGCCAACCAGCATACCGGGAATACTGCTTTCCGCGGCATTCGGAGCGTGGGGACCTCCAAGATCCGTTCTGCACCAGCCGGGATCGGCTAGATTGATCATGACATTTGTTCCTTCCAATCTCGAGCCCAAATCCCTTGTAAATTTATCGAGTGCAGCTTTACTGGCAGAATAGCCTGCCTGCTCCGGTTCGTTTCGGATACCGCTGGTCGTATTGATCACCCTTCCAAAGCCCTTCTCAACCATCTTGGGAATCAGACGGTAACAGATGATTGCCGGTGTAATCGTATTAATCAAAAAGCTCTGAGTAAAATCCTCAACCGGTGTCTTAAAATATTCATGCCGATAAGCAATCTGGACAGCGGCGTCATTGAATAAAATATCGATATGGATATTCTTCTCTTCAATCTCATCCAGCATCCTGTTTACTGCAGACATATCGGATAGCTCGGCCTGAACGGCGTATGCCTTGACACCTAACTCCTTTACTTCCTCCAGTACCTTCTCTGTATGGGTAATACTTCTGGAATGAAGCACCAGATTACAGCCTCGCTTAGCCATTTCAAGCGCGATGAGATAACCTATACCTCTGCTTGCTCCTGTTATCAATGCCCATTTTCCCTTTACATTTGTCATATGAATCCTCCATTAAGAATCAGCTGTTAAAAATCTACCCATATTTTCATTTTGCCAATAATATCATGAAATATTCAGTCCGATTCAAACCGTTCCGTATACAGTCCGGACAAATATCTGTTTGAGATGATTAAAGGAACGTCCAGGAGAAGACCATATCAGCCAGAAAGAAAGCAGAGATGTAGCCTTAAGAATATAATATAATACATTTGACAACATCTTAATTTTGTGATAATCTTGATAAAAATTTCGGAAGCAGGGATGTCATGAGATACTTAATAACATTAACCACAGTTAGGGACAATGATTGACAGCGCTTGCAGCTATGGAGTTCATAGGTGCAGGCGCTATCCGTCCTGTGCCTATGTGGAGCTTTTCCGTATTATAAATATAAATCCACATGGGTCATTCTATTTCTTATGATACCTATGTGGTTTTTTATTGCTTATTATTTGGGGATAGCACTGAAAGGTTGTGATATGATGCGGCATATGGATGATGTCCGATATGATATTCAGATATTTTATAGCAAATAGGAAATTCCGTAATAAACAGTATAAATTGATGCCCAAGTAACGGTATTTCCAGCATCACATGCGGTATCTGAAAGGAGATTTTTATGAGAACAATCCATGGTAACATATATTCAAATACCTGTGAACCCGAAGAACTGTACCAAAGAATCGGTGAAAGCGTCAGGCTTCAGGGTTCCGTCTATAAAATCAGGCAGATGAGCGGCTTTGCCTTTGTAATTCTCCGTATGAGGAGGGGCTTACTGCAGTGTATTTATAATGAAGCTGTAGCACAGTTTCCAATCACAGCCCTGAAGGAGGAGGCTTGTGTTATCGTAAACGGAGAAGTGGTTGCGGAGGAACGGTCAAGGTCAGGTTTTGAAGTCCTGCTGAAACAGGCTGAGGTACTCTCCTGTCCGGAGGAAGAGCTGCCTATCGTCATCAATAATAAAATCGTAGACACCTCCCTCGAAACTCTTTTGAATTACCGGCCATTGACGCTTCGTAACGAGAAGGAAAGAGCCATCTTTCGAATCCAGGAGGGAATCTGCAAGGGCTTTCGTTCCTTTCTGTCCGAGCAAAGATTTACGGAGATACATTCCCCAAAAATAGTGTTTTCGGGGGCAGAGGGAGGGGCAAATATCTTCCGCCTGGATTACTTCGGCAAGGAGGCTTATTTGGCTCAAAGCCCGCAATTCTACAAACAGATGATGGTGGGTGTATATGAAAGGGTGTACGAGATAGCCCCCGTTTTCCGCGCAGAGAAGCATGACACCTCCAGGCATCTGAACGAATATACCAGCGTGGATCTGGAGCTGGGCTATCTCAGGGACTTCACAGAGTTGATGGAGATGGAGACCGGAATGCTTGCATATACACTCTGTTATTTGAAGGAAGCCTATGCTTATGAGCTGGAGCTATGTAAGGTTACCCTGCCGAAAGTGAAAGAAATTCCGGCAATCAGCTTCTATGAAGCCAAGAGAATGATTTCCGAGGAATATAAAAGAGAGATTACTGATATGCTGGACTTTGAACCGGAGGAAGAGAAGCTTCTATATGAAATCATGAAGAAGAGCACCGGCAGCGAATTTGTATTCGTTACACACTATCCGACGAAGAAACGACCCTTTTATGCCCTGGAGGATCCGGAAAACCCGGAGGTTACCCTAAGCTTTGACCTGCTGTTCCGCGGCATGGAGATCACAACCGGAGGACAACGAATCCATGATTACAGGAAGCAAGTGGAAAAACTCCTTGCGAGAGGGATGAATCCTGAAGCCTTTGAAAGCTATCTGATGCTTCATAAATACGGAATACCACCCCATGGAGGCTTAGGTCTTGGACTGGAACGCTTTACCAGTAAGCTGATTGATCAGAGTAATGTCCGGTATTCCACACTGTTTCCGAGGGATCTCAAGCGTCTGACTCCTTAGTGCTGAGCAACCTCGTTGATTCACCCTCCACGAAAACAACCGGAGCAGCATCACTTTCACAATACTGCTCCGGTTATCTTTGTCGCAATCTTTCCACACTTCAGGTCTTGGGTTATCTCATGCTATCCAGCTGATCCTTCCGATGTTCCTGTCTTTCCTTTGCATTCTGAAAGGATTGATCGTCCATATGGTCGGCATTATGATTCAGATACCCTTCCGCATACAAGAACCTCTTCTGAGTGTTTTCATACTGCCTGTTCTTCGCATTTTCACCATGGGCAAGAATATCCTTCAGATTGCTAATCTCCTGCTCGCGCTCCCTTTGCAATTCCTTGGCATGCTCAATATTCTTTGGGGAAGATGAAATATCGGAATGTTCTTCGAGATGGCGTTCTGTTCTGGTCTTCTTCTCTACCAGATTACAGAGATGCTCAACCCTGCGTTCATTTTCTAAACCTCTGCTATCCCTGCTGTCTCCGTTATTCATACAAACCTCCTATGATGCCGATGACATCCAAAAATGTGAGGATGCATTATCCTACACAGCCTCATTTACCTGTTATGCAGTCTTGCTAATCGTAAGAGAATTGTTAGTTCTCAGCTTTATTTTCTCCGATGCTGCTTTCTTATATTCTTTATTACAGAATAGGTTTTACAGGCTTCATGGAATATCAAGAATTCCATTCCAGTAAGATAGGCTGGATTTTATGAAAACTATAATAAAATTTTTATGTGACAGCCTCTGTAAGAGGCTCCTTCCGATGATTAGGTGTATTTCCCTGGCTCCTGATATAATAAAACATATATTGTTGAAGGATCCCTGCGTAACCGCTGAAGGGAGTCGTATCAAAGCAATTCCCATAAACCTCGGCTAATATTCTGCGTATCCAGACATCCACAGGAAAGGCTTCGATATGATGCAGCCCATATAGGGAGACGCAATTTGCAACCTTTTCACCAACTCCGTGAATACTTCTTAATATTTTTACTGCTTCGTCATGTCCGGCTGCTTTGAGCTCCTCCAGCTTGACCGTTCCTTCTGCCACTGCCCTGGCAGCACTTAAGATATAGGTGTCACGGTATCCCAGCTTCAGCTGTCTTAGGTCCTCCTGCTTCGCTACTGCTAACTGCTGCGGTGACGGAAAGGCATAGTAGATCACCCCGGTTGCCTGATCGGTGCGGCAATCCCCATATTTCTCAGCGATTCGTTCAATACAGGTCTTAATGGAAGGAATATTCTTATTCTGGGATATGATAAAGCTGATCAGCATCTCGAAGGGCTCCTGCCTGAGAATCCTGATACCGTTGCCATATTGTACTGCTTTTCTTAGGAATTCATCGTTACCTTGCTCAAGCCTGTGAACGATGCTGCTGTAATCATATTCCAGATGAAAATAATCCTTCCAAATTGTCCGATAATCTGCTTCCGTACAGCCCAGTTCAATGGTATCCTCCTTATGCTGGGTGATTTCCAGATATCGTCCGTATGCAATCAGAGAATAGCTCCCCTTCCCGGTGGGGTTCATCCGGAAGCATTGTCCCGATTCCGCAATCTGACGGATATTCAAATGCTCTATGTTAAGTATCATAAAGATAACCCTTTCTTATAAATGCTTTATCAGATGGTTATGTTGCACGATTAGCGTGAGGCTCGTGCAGAAGGAAGTTTATTTTATATTATATGATTATTTTGCATAGCGGGCAAGTAGCAGTACCCTGTTATATTGTGGATTATGATTCTATACATCTATCTCCCTAGGCGGTATAATAAGCCAGGAGTATATAGCATAACATCAGTACTATCATTTACTCGGGAGGAATACATATGATTCATTATGACACTGAAATCAAGGAATTCAAGATCAGATTTGCCGAAAGGAAGGATGCTGCCCTAATTCTTACTTTTATTAAGGAGCTGGCCGAATATGAAAATCTGTCAGAGGAAGTGGTTGCCACTGATGAACTTCTGGAGAATACCATATTCGATCAGCAAAAGTGTGAAGTGATCATCGGTGAGTATAAGAATATACCGGTAGCCTTCGCCCTTTTCTTCCATAATTTCTCTACCTTTCTCGGTAGACCGGGGATCTTTCTTGGGGATCTGTTTGTGAAACCGGAATATCGGGGTCTTGGGATTGGGACCCTTCTGCTGGCATTCCTGGCAAAGCTCACGAAGGAGCGCAGCTGCGGCAGGCTGGAGTGGAACTGCCTGGACTGGAACGAGCCCTCCATACAGTTTTATAAGAAGCTGGGCGCTGTCCCGATGGACAGCTGGACGACTTATCGTGTGCATAACGATGCTCTGAATGCACTCGCTGCCCGGTGGGAACTGCAGGA
The DNA here is from genome assembly GCA_023415595.1 of Bacillota bacterium. Classification (GTDB taxonomy): domain Bacteria; phylum Bacillota; class Clostridia; order Lachnospirales; family Lachnospiraceae; genus Mobilitalea. Next base: position 4,224 of record JAEZJW010000168.1, on the reverse strand, counting down.
GAAGATCGAATAAAAAACTGTATCATGAAATCCATTATACTTTTATTATTTATGCACAGCAGGTTCTGAACCTGATCGGTTTTCTGGTTCTGCATATGATTTCTCAGCCTTAAGATATTACTGTATACATCATAGGAGTAACTGTGTTAAAATGGTAAAAATATCATCAAATATGGAGGATCGTTGTATGGAAACAAGACCCTATCTTTCCTGGAAGCTGGTTGGAGATTTTATGACCGCCGCATTTGTTAAATTAGGTGTTCCGCAGGAGGAAGCAGCCCTCTGTGCGGATGTATTGTTGGAAAGTGATCGGAGAGGAATCGAGAGTCATGGAAGCAACAGATTTAAGGCGATTTATGTGGATCGTATTCTTGCCGGTATTCAAAAGCCCATTACCGAATTTGAGATACTGCGGGAAACAGCAACAACAGCTGTTGTGGATGGTCATGACGGGATGGGTATGGTAGTCGGTTATAAGTCCATGCAGATGGCAATCGATAAGGCTAAAAGGTATGGAATGGGAATGGTTGCTGCCCGCAATTCAACCCACTATGGGATAGCCGGTTACTACGCTTCGATGGCAATAAAGGAAGGCTTAATCGGTATAACGGGTACGAATGCCCGTCCTTCCATCGCACCCACCTTTGGCGTTGAGAATATGTTAGGTACCAATCCTCTGACCTTCGGAATGCCAACTGATGAGGAGTTCCCTTTTATCCTTGATTGTGCAACCAGTATCACCCAAAGAGGTAAGATCGAGTATTACGCCAGGACCGGCAAAGCTACTCCCGAGGGAATGGTAATCGGAGAGGACGGTTGTGCACTGACTGACAGTAAACAGATTCTAGCCGACCTTACTGCAGGCACCGCGGCGTTGGCTCCTTTAGGAGGCATCGGGGAAGAGCTGGCCGGCTACAAGGGCTATGGCTATGCAACCGTGGTTGAGATTCTGTCCGCTGCTCTACAGGCCGGAAGCTATCTTAAGATGCTGAACGGTATTAGCGAGCAGGGAGAGAAGACTCCTTATCATCTCGGTCATTTCTTCATCGCCATCGACCCGGAAGCCTTTCTGGGTCTTGACAGCTTCAAAAAAACGACCGGTGATATCCTTCGCAGTCTTCGTTCCTCCAAGCTGGCACCCGGAGAGGAGCACATCTATACTGCCGGGGAAAAGGAATACCTGGTCTGGCTGGAACGCAAGGACAAGGGTGTGCCTGTAGGAGAAGAGGTGCAGAAGGAATTCCTGAAGGTAAGAGATCTGCTGGACATTCCTATGAAGTTCCCGTTTGAAGCTTAATCATACAACAGTAATCAAAAACCCGCCTTCCTGTAATTCTTACGGATACCCTAAGCTCCTTGCCTGCTGCCTCAACTGACAGACCGCAGTCGCAATAAGCTCCGGGTATCCTTCTCTATGTAAATTCTCACAAAAGAATCGTAAATTTACCTATATTTTTATGCTTTAATTTCATTGACAGTAACCTGTAAATTATATATAATTACAGCTGACAAGACAGCTAAAAATACCGCTGTGTAGGCTGTCAACATGGAATTTGTTCATGAAAAGGAAGGTAGATAAGTATGAATCAAATAAATAAGGTGAAAACCATGACCATTGCCGCACTGCTCTGTGCAGTTGGCATATTAATACCGATGTACTTCCCGAAGATACAGATTGGACCTGCTTCCTTTACCCTGGCCAGTCATGTGCCGATCTTTATCGCTATGTTTATATCGCCTGTAGTTGCCATCTCTGTTGCTATCGTTACCGGTTTTGGCTTTCTGCTTGCAGGTTTTCCTCTCATCATCGTGTTACGTGCATTTTCCCACCTGATTTTTGTTGCTTTCGGTTCTTATCTGTTAAAAAAGAACGGAAATATAATGAATAACTTTAAGACTGCAGCTCTATATTCGTTTGGTATCTCCATCATCCATGCACTTGCTGAGGTATTTGTTGTAAGCTACTTCTACTTTGGCGGCAATGTATCTGCTGCAATTCTGGAGAACGGTTATGCCGTATCAGTCCTCCTACTGGTCGGTGTCGGTGGTTTAATTCATAGCATGTTGGACTTATCCATCGCAACCTTCGTGTGGAAACCGATTCAGCAGGTGATAAACATTCCTTCCAGCGTCAGAATCCGAACCAAATTTACGAAGTAATTCATAATAACACGCCAGACATTTATATTGAATATAATAAGAAACAATGGGCTCTTAACAAGCTTGAACCGTTTCCTGTCAGTACAGGACGGGTTCAAATTGCGAGAGCCCATTTCGATTGCAGAGCTGTAGCATGATTTGACAAATCTTTTAGATAAAATAATGGAATCCCTTTGGTCCTATTATGCACCCTGAAGCAGATACAGGATCATTCCGACGATACCGGAGCCTAACATTACCGTAATCTGATTCACCTTCCATTTTCTAAGAACGAATAAGCTAACCAGGAATAATCCTACTGCAATGAGATTCAAATCCTCCGGTTTCAGGCTAAAGCCTCCTTCCCCCCAGAAGGACAGGATCAGGATGGATAAGCCGGCAGAGGCGATCAGAGCAACGACCGCAGGTCGAAGGCCTCCCAGAATTCCTTGTACAATAGTGATATTCTTATATTTAAAATAAAAGTATGCCAAAGTGATGACAATCAGAAAGGAAGGAAGTACGCATCCAAAGGTAGCAAGTATAGAACCAGGAAGCCCGGCGATCTGATTTCCCACGAAGGTGGCTGCGTTTATTGCAATCGGTCCCGGTGTCATCTGCGAAATTGTGATCAGATCTGTATACTCGTTCATTGTAAGCCATTGATGATTGTCCACAACCTGTGCTTGAATCAGGGGCAATGCAGCATAGCCTCCGCCGATGGAAAAAAGTCCAATCTGGAAGAAGCTGATCAGTAACTGAAGATAAATCATGATACAGCACCTCCTTTTCTCTTCTTCTCTCCGTAGATTACCGATATTGCACCGATGAAACCGCAAATCAGAATAATATAGATGACATTAATATCGAAGACAAAGGTTGCTATAAAGGCCGCTAACATCATCAGGATCGAAAATGCCTGTTTTCCCTTCAGTACTTTACCGGTCATGCCGATTACCACATCAATAATGACCGCAGCCACCCCCGCCTGCATTCCCTTCAGCAATGCGTGTACAACTGTGCTGTCCTTAAAGGACTGATAGAAGAAAGAGATGATCGTCAGAATAATCAGGGGTGGTAAAACAGTACCGAAGGTGGATAAGAAGGCGCCAGGTAATCCGGCCATCCGATACCCTACCAGAATGGAAGTATTGACAGCAATCGGGCCTGGAGAGGACTGCGCAATCGCTACCATATTGAGCATCTCCTTCTCTTCGATCCAATTCAACTTGTCCACGAACTTTTTCTTCATCAACGGAACAATGACATAACCTCCTCCAAAGGTAAAAGCACTGAGTAGGAAGGTTGACGTAAACAGCTTCCAATAAAATTTCGCATCTTTTTTCATAATAATCCTCCATGCTGCCGTTCTCTGCGAATTCAGGCTTCAGCACTGTATTAACCTAAAGCCTGCCTGTACATAGTATATCGTAAATAACAAAAAATTCCCGTCACAATCATGACGTACACTTGCTAAATTTTATCATGTTTTGCGGATAATGTAAACCTGACAAGTGCCATGTTATATCGGTATTAGAAATGACCATCAACAAATATCTCCTTCATATGATGCAGAGAGTTATAGTCTTAGTTGGCCTGATGTTTTCATTGTATCATATTCCCTTTTATATGGTGATTACTCAAATTTCTACAAGTATGTATATATTTTGACTGCTTACGAACAATTTCGAGTAATCTCCGTAAAATATAATAGATCGGATACGTAATTCATAAGGAGGTCACTATATGTTTCAATATATACCGTCAAACAAGTGTGTAAAATGCGAAAGTAAGCTTTGTAATAATGTACAGATACCAAACCTTCCTCTGCTTGGGCCAAAAGCCTTTGACCAAATCCTTCGGGATATCTGCAAAGCGGTTGAAGCTGAAGCTGCTGCGGCAGAGTTCTACCGGCACCTAATGAAGGAGGCCCCGAATAAACTACACAGAGACTTTATTGAGCACGCCTACTGTGATGAGCTGAAGCATCTGGAGATGTTCAGTAAACTATACTGCTATTATACGGATAATGCTCCTGAATACCATGTAGATCATGAGTGCTTCCCCTGTTATCATGAAGCACTC
>JAEZJW010000121.1 GCA_023415595.1 Bacillota bacterium | reverse complement strand
GGGCTTTCTGCATCCGACGACGAAAGAATATATGGAATTTACAGCACCGTTTCCTGACTATTTTACCGAATTATTAGAGAAACTAAGACGACAATAAGGGGTAACAACTTTGAAGAGAAAAGTAATTGATGGGTTAATCAATTGGAAACAGAATCCTACCGGCAATCCTGTTCTTCTAACCGGAGCCAAAGGAGTTGGTAAGACCTATGTTGCTTATGATTTTGCCAAGTCCTTTTATGAGCACATTCTATACCTCAATTTTGAACGGCAGCCTGCAGCCGGGGAGCTTTTCTGCGGCCATTCTCCGCAGGAGACGACCGATAAACTTCTGAATTACTTTGACCTAACCGAAGATATGGATGTTAGCGGCAGGCTCTTAATTCTGGATGAGATTGCGTTCTGTCCCGAGGCATATGAGTACCTGGCTTCCGAAAACGTATGCAGAGGATTTCCAAGAATAATCGCCATATCGAGCCTTCCCCTTCCAGAGGAGAAGCAATCCTGGTTCGAGATCCTGCCCGTAGCACCGCTTGAATTTGATGAATTTCTGCTGGCAACTGCCAACGAATGGTATATTGAGGCGATTGAAACCCACTTTGAAGCGAATAAGCCGCTTCCCGAGATTGTCCATAAGGAGCTGTTAGCACTTCATGAGCTTTATCTGAAGATCGGAGGCATGCCCGGAACCATTAATGAATATCTGAATTTTAATTCCCTTACAAATATTCCCGAGCAGCATTGTCTCCTGATTGCTTCCTATCATGATTACATACTGTCACTCTATCAGGACAGTGACGCTCTGAAGATGAATCAGGTGCTTGACAGTCTTACTTTGCAGCTGATGAAGCCCAATAAGAAATTTCAGTATAAGCTGATCCGCAAGGGTACGACCCATGCGATGTATCGGGAAGCGATACAGAATCTTAAGGACTGCAATTATGCCCTTCCCTGCCATAAGATAACTACGGAGCAGCTTACCTCCGGTAATTACTCCGATCAGGAGGATACAGTTGAAAGTGAGGCCGGAACAAATTTTAAACTATACCTTCCGGATACCGGCCTATTATACACCAACCTGACAGAAGAGAAGTATCTGCCTACTGACCCGATTGTAAGGAAGGCTTTGCTGGAGAATTATGTGGCTCAGACCTTTCAAGCCAAAGGCTATCCACTGATGTTCTGGGAATCGGATTCCATGGCGAAAATAGAATTTATACTGCCGAAGAAGGATTATTTTCTGCCGGTGGAGGTACATATTGATGAGAATACCAGATCCAAAAGTATCAGTGTCCTGAAGCAAAAACAGTCTTTTCCCTACGCTGTGAAAATATCATCCAAGAATTTTGAATACTCAAATGATGTAAAATACGTTCCGTACTATGCTGTGTTCTGTCTGTAATCCAAAATATTACTGAATGTTTACGAAATTCTTAAGAAAAAGATTGACAAATTTATTCTATCATTATAGAATTGATTTGCAGGCTCTAAACTACATATGTAGATACATACATTTTCCCTTACTAGTATGTATTCCCATAAGTAGTTATTTTTCTAAGTTCTACTTATGTAGGATGATAGTAATGCGGTGCGCTGGGGGAGGTTAATCAATATGTCGTTGCCTGATATACGGCTTCATGAAGGTGAACTTAATATCATGGAATTATTATGGTCGAACAAGGTATTGGCTGCTAAAGATATATCCAAAATCATCAAGGAATACATCGGATGGGAGAAGAATACCACTTATACCGTGATAAAGCGATTGATTGAAAAGGGAGCAGTGAAAAGAGAAGATCCCGGTTTCTTATGTAAAGCGACTGTTTCCAAACGTACTGTGCAGAATATTGAAACGAAGGTATTGTTAAATAAATTATACAATGGATCCTTAAGCACCTTCCTGACCGAATTCCTGAAGAATCAGGAACTATCCAGGGCGGAGATCATGGAGCTGGAACGGATCATCGGAGAACAAAGATTATAGTTTAAAAACCGCAGGCTGACCTGCGGTTTTTTTCAACCTCTTTACTATGAGCAGTATAACAGCCTGCTGCTTTATCTTGATACTTATTTGCTCGTATGATAGGCTTCGATATGCAAATGATTATCATCCGTATCCGTATCGGAAATAATACTTTTCATATAGCTCGAATGAAAGCTCTCCGGCAGCCCGAGCATCAGCTGGTAGCCCTCGGAGTTTAAAATCTGATCGGCCGCTTCATTTTCTATACCGGCAAAATATCGGACATTAAGCAGCGCCATCGTCTTTGATATCGTAATTTTCTCTTGTTCTGTCAGGCCCAGATCGTCGGTCAGTCTTCCATACATCCTGTTGTAAGCATAGCTTCCGAAATATTCTTCCGCATACTCCGTAAATCGAAGGAGATTCTCATCCTTTTCCTTATTCTTAACCGCCCAGCCCTCCACATCCACCTTCGCGGTAGAGTAATCGAAGCTCTTATCCTTAGCGTTATACTGTAGTATTCCATACTGATGAGGGTTCACCGACAGAGCATTGGTAACGATATCATAGAGTGGAATCGTGTCCCTTTGATCGGAACTGATGTCCTGGATATGGATATGACCGCTCAGGACTAGGTTCAAATAATTTTCCTTGAAGGCTTTAAGCGCTGCTTCGTTATCATTTAGGGTATACCCTGTTCTGATTACCTCGCTGTGGTGCAGAATATTATGATGCATATCCGTTACGATTGTCGCACCTTTTTCCTGTGCCAGCTTGCTGCATTCACTGATCCAATCAAGGGTATTCTGAGATATTCGACCATCGGTTGCAGGAAAACCAAGTCCTAGATTATACTCATAAATTGCCGTATCCAGCATCAGAAGCCAAACCTCTTTCGTTGGTGCTGCCAGGTAGCTTAAGGTTTCCTGATCCCTTGAGATAGCCTCCTGATATCCGAACTCAGAATAGATGGTGCTGAAATCCTCTTTTGTAATGTAATCAGTCACATATTGTTTGTCACCCGAAAAGCTCCTCGCATATGGATTTAGAATATCATGATTTCCTGGTACGACATAGACAGCAGTACCGCCATTTTCGATTTCCTTAAGCTTCTTAGCAAGCTCCAGATGGTTTACTTTCTCTCCGTTAGAAGTCAGATCACCGCTGATAATTAACACCTCCGGCTTGTTTTTACTGATATCCTCCGAGAAGGCATCCATAATCTCGTCAATATATTCTACCTGTTTGCCATCCCCTTTGGTATAAAAGTATTGGAAGGCCTCACCGTGATCCGTCAGAAGATCCGATACATAGTGGATATCGTTGGTGATATAGAAGGTGGCGTCTCCGCCGGTAACTTTACCTGACCTGGGCTTCCATAGGAAGGTGATTCCTGCAAGGGAAGCTAACAGTATTATAACTAATATTATGATGTATTTTCTCATTTCGGGTCTTTCTCCATGTCTTTGATTTATTGTGATTCATAAAGGAATAGTTATATATAGTACTTTATGTGTTACATACATAAATACCAATATGCCTATTATAAGCCTGTGTCCACTGAAATACAATTGAATATAAAAAAAGCAGGATCAATCGGGTTATTTTCTCCTTCTAAATGCCTGTGAAACTACAGCAATATGTGATGAATGGTTTTTGTCCGGCAGTATTCCTTCGTTTCAATAATCTGGTATTTTATGCTGGTTATTGCTCCGGAAAATGCTATAATACAAATAAATGCATTAGATTATTCGGTGAAGCCTGAAATTATATCCAAAGGATTACCATAAGATGACGAAGCATTATCCTATAATTTTACTAACCAAAGCTTTTTGAATTCTATCATATTTTTTCTGGAGGGTATTTATATGAGCTCACTTAGTCTGTTTCATCCGCTGACTGCCAGTTGGTTTTCCGGTACATTGGGTACGCCTACGGCTGTACAGGAGGAGGCCTGGCCGGCAATTGCTTCCGGCGGTCATACACTGGTTTCTGCTCCTACAGGTACAGGTAAGACTCTGTCCGCCTTTCTGGTGTTTATTGACCGGCTGAAGGCTCAGGCAAGGGAAGGCAGCTTAAAACAGGAGCTTCAGCTGATCTATGTATCCCCGCTAAAATCCCTGGCCGGGGATATCCGTGAGAATCTGCGCAGACCTTTAAACGGGATCTTTGAGGAAGAGAGGAAGGATAGTCCTTCCACGAATGCAACTCCTTATAACTTAAATATTGCAATCCGTACCGGTGACACTCCGCAGAATGAACGAAAGAGTATGGCGAAGACACCGCCCCATATCCTGATTACGACTCCGGAGTCCTTATATCTGCTGCTGACCAGTAAGTCAGGGCAGAAGATGCTAAAAACAGCGAAAGCCATTATCATCGATGAGCTGCATGCACTGATTGATTCTAAGCGGGGAGCACATCTGATGCTATCCCTCGCGCGACTGGACAGGCTGTGTCCGGAGCCCTTGCAGCGCATCGGTCTGTCCGCCACGATAGAGCCCTTAAGCACGGCAGCGGAGTATCTCTCTCCCGAGAGGGTGACCATCGTAGCACCGAAGATGCATAAGGAGGTCAAGCTTCAGGTAACCAGCCCTTACTCTGATCCAAACGGACTGAAGAGAGAAAACATCTGGTATGAGCTTGCCAGTACCGTTTATCAGCATTGTGAAGGAGCCAGGAGCGTGATTGCCTTTGTCGATGGCAGAGCCTATGCTGAGAAGCTGGCATACTTCGTAAATCAACTGGGCGGGGAAGACTTTGCTCGTACTCACCATGGAAGTCTCTCGAAGGAGCATCGTTTTGAGGTCGAGCATGCCCTAAGAAACGGTACTCTGAGGTTATTATGTGCCACTTCATCAATGGAGCTGGGTATCGATGTGGGTGACATCGACCAGGTATTTCAGATCGGCTGCCCCCGCTCCATCTCCAGTACGATGCAGAGACTGGGCCGAGCCGGCCATAATCCCGGCCGTACCAGTGTCATGCATATCTTCCCCCGAACCTCCTCGGAAGGGCTGTATAGCGGCTTAACAGCCGAGGTAGCCCGTAATGGAGGGATTGAGTATTCAAGACCTCCAAGGCTTTGCCTGGATGTATTGGCACAGCATCTGGTCTCCATGGCAACCGGAGACGGCTATGATCTGGACGAGGTAATGGAGATCCTGCCCCGCGCCTATCCCTTCAGAGAAGTTACGAAGGAGGATGTCAAGGATGTATTATGTATGCTGGCAGGAGATTACGAGCATGAGAGGGAGATTCCCGCACGTCCGAGAATCCTCTATGACCGGATCCACGAGAGGGTAGAAGGAGACCCCTACAGCCGTATGCTGGCAGTGTCAGCCGGAGGTACGATTCCTGATATGGGTTTATTTGCAGTTAAGACCGAAAATGGTGTTAAAATCGGCGAGCTGGATGAAGAATTCATCTTCGAAGCCCGTGCCGGTGATAAATTCCTGCTGGGCAGCTTTGCCTGGCAGATACAGAGTATCCTGAAGGATTCCATCATCGTAACACAGTCCAATCATTACGGTGCTCAGGCTCCTTTCTGGAAGGGAGAGGCAAAGGGCCGCTCTCTGCAGACCGGACAAGCCTTTGGCAGGATCTTCGGAAGATTATTAAAGGCAAATGAAAAAGATGCACTGGAGGAAGAGCTGTGCAATCTGGGTCTTGATGAGGTTACTGCCTCCCATGCGGCAGATTTTGTGAAGCGTCAGCTGGAAGCAACCGGTATTCTGCCCGATGACCGTACCATATTTATTGAACACTTTACGGATGAAACCGGAAGCCATCAGATGATGGTCCATTCGGTATACGGCAAACAGGTCAATTCACCGCTGGCGATCCTGGCTGCAGAAGCAGCCAAGAGACTGACAAAGACCAATATCAGCCACTTTGATGATGATGACGGCTTCCTGTTATTTCCCTATGGAGCCTGTGATATCCCGGAAGACTTACTGCAGGGATTAAAGCCGGAGGATGCAAGACCGGTACTGGAGGCCTTGTTACCCGCGACTCCGATCTTCAATATGACCTTCCGCTATAACTCCGCCAGGGCATTACTCATGGGTGTCAGAAAGACCGGCCGTCAGCCCTTATGGGTCCAGAGACTCCGCAGCGCAGAGCTCCTGGATCATATCATACAGTATGAGAAGCATCCGCTGATCCGCGAAACCAAGAGGGAATGCCTTGAGGATTATTGGGATTTAAATGGGGTGGAGTATGTCCTCAACGGTATCCGTTCCGGCAGTATTAAGGTCTATGAGGTATATTTGGAGAAACCTTCTCCGATGTCACTACCTCTGCGGAGACAAGCAGAGGGAAACCTTCTCTATGATTATACACCGACCCCGATCAGTATCCATCGTGCGGCAGAGGATGCCTTAGAGAAAGCAAGAATGATTGCTCCTGCTGCGGAGGAGCTGGCAAGAGTGTCGGAGCGCAGACGGCTTCCGGAGGATGAGAAGCAGCTCCATTCCCTGTTAATGATGGAGGGTGATCTGATCGCCGGTGAACTTGAGGTTCCGATTGAATGGCTGGAGCTGCTCGCACATCGGGGCCAGGCATGCTATATTGAGCCCGGATTATGGATCGCAGCCGAGCAGGAGGAGAAATACAGAGCAGCGCTGGATCAAGGAGATGTTGAATTAAGAAAACAAATCGTCCAACGGCTATTACGTTACCATGGGCCGCTATCCCCTGAGGGAATTGGTGAACGGTACCTCTGGACCGATGATACCGCAGCTGAACTGCTCATTGCTTTATGTGAACAGGGGAAAGCTGTCTTAAACGACGGACTCTATTATCATGCAGAGTTATATGATCGTGCAAGACAGGAGACCATCAAAAGCCGTAGAAGGCAGATCAGAACCCTTCCTTCCGAACGATATGCCTCCTTACTTTCAAACCGGATGAGAATAACTGCTCCACCGGCTGAACAGCTGGAACGCTCGTTAAGACAGTTATCCGGTCAGCTCTATCCACCGGAGCTTTGGGAGAGTACCTTATTACCCGCCAGGGTTTTGAACTACCGTCCTGAACTCTTAGATAACCTCCTTTCCCAGGGTAATCTGTTCTGGCATATGACGGCAGAGGAAGGATTATGCTTTCATTCCTATGATGATATCGACTGGGAGTCAGATCAGAGTCCTGTATTAGATAACTTGGAGGGAAATGAGAAAATTCTATATGACGCCCTGTTAAAAAGGGGAGCCAGCTTTATGCTGCGGCTGGCAAGCTTGCTTGGCGGAATCTCCCCCTATGATGCATTACTTGACCTGGCTGAGAAGGGATTGGTCTGTGCGGACAGTTATTCACCGGTCCGGCAGTGGCTGAACCGGGATAAGCTGAATAAGGGCTCCGCCAAGGAACGTGCCGGTGTTCGTGCGAAAGCCAGGACGAATGGGAGATGGGAGATCACCCGTCCGCTACTTCCCTTTACAGTGGAACAGCTGCTGGAGCGAGCCTTTGATCGTGCCGTAATCTTAAGCCGGGAGACACTTCAAGGACTGCCCTGGGTAACTGCATTGGAAACCCTTCGTGTGTGGGAATATACCGGACGAGTCCGCCGCGGTTATTTTATCGAGGGCTTATCGGGGATTCAATTCATCCGGGATAAGGACTTTGCCGGAACCATGTATGCTTTGGAGCAGTCAGATCCCGAGATTCTCTGGCTGTCAGCCATAGATCCGGCCCAACCCTGGGGCAAGGTTCTTCCCCATAAGCAGGACCTAAGCTTTATGAATATACCCGGTAATGCGGTTGCGCTTCGTTCCGGTATTCCGATCGCAGTCCTGGAACGTCAGGGTAAGGTATTACGGGTGTTTGAGGAAGAATTTATCGCAGATGCACTGAAAAGCTTCGCAGAGGATTATGCCAGAAGAAGATTGTATTCAACACTGAACAGGATTACCGTTAAGCAATATCCGAAGGAAGCCGCAGATGCCCTGTCAAAAGCCGGTTTTATCAGGGAAATGCAGGACTATACGCTTTATCGGAGCAGCAGATAGCGTACTATAATCCATAAAATAAACATGATAGGAGATATTGAATGATAAGAAAACTAATCGAGAATGACAGAACAGAAGTCTTGGACTTCCTATACCAGGAACCCTCCATTAATTTATTTATGATAGGAGATATTGAAGGCTTTGGTTTTCAGGAAGACTTTCAGACCTTATGGGGGCAGTATTCTGAGGATGGAGTTCTGGAAGGCGTGTTGTTACGTTTCCATGAGAGCTATATCCCGTACTTTACTGATCCGGAATTCGATATCACCGAACTCGGGAGGATTATATTAAATAATCAGGGAAGGATTATGTTATCCGGAAAAGAAAGTCTTATTAATAGATTTGAAGAGGTATTGCCCGATATTAAAATCAAAAGCATGTATTTCTGTGAGCTTACCAGTATGGAAAGTCTTATGGATATCAAAAGCTCAGGAAATATCCTAATAGCAGCGGAAGAGGATGCCGAAAGGGTATACGAGCTGATAGAGCAAATTGAAGAATTTCAGGCTGTTAATTCTGTTGATCGGATAAAGCAAAAGATTACTACCCGTTCTGGCAGAATCTACTATGTTGAAAATGAGAATGGAGAGATGGTATCGATTGCGCAAACCTCAGCAGAAAATTCCAAATCAGCCATGATCGTCGGAGTGGCCACTTTACCCGATTACAGGCGTAATGGATATATGAGTACGTGTCTTTCAAAGCTTTGTATGGATGTTATGTCAGAGGGCAAAAGCTTATGCTTGTTCTATGATAATCCGAATGCCGGTAGTATCTATCATCGGCTGGGATTTAAAAGCATCGATAACTGGGCGATGGGATCCCTGGATCTGTGATAAAAATATGATTTCTTTAGCTAAACAATGAGTAAGTAACAAGGCTAAGAATAAATATACCTTGTCCTTACCTAAAAATTCTTAATATAACAAGCTTAAGGAAAGCAGTTTAATGACATCAACTCAAAGAAATGAGGACGAAATTATGTTTAAACGTATCGACCATGTGGCATTTAATGTGAAGGATCGGGAGAAATCCATTCGGTTTTACGAAGAGTATTTTGGTTTCAAGAAGTATTATGAGCACGATGTTCCTGCCCCGGTAATTGAGAAGATCGTTTACCTAAAGCTTGGCGATACGATTCTGGAGCTGCTTCATATGCCTTCCGGTGCTCCTATAGAGGGTTTTCATTTCTGCCTGGAAAGCGATAATTTTGATGAAGATTATAATCGCTTGAAGAGTGCCGGTATCCCCATTCAAACCGAACCTCATCCGGCAGGAGCCAGGGAATCAAAGGAAGAAGGCTGGCGGAGAGTAGTATTTCTAGGCCCGGATGGGGAACAGATAGAATTCCGTGGATAAAGGTTTCCTACTAACTTACTTTCTTCTGAAGTTTTATATATTAAATTAAGCAGAGCTATTGCACTGCTTAATTTAATATTGAATATTTAATATATGCCAGACTGGCATTTATCATATATGGTTCACTTTAAATACTTTCTAATTCAAATATTCATAATCCAAGTGTTCAGAGACAAAGCTTTCGGAAGTAGTTTGGAGCTTTCTTCTCTGAAACAGTTTGAACCCGACACTTTCATACATATGCTGAGCAGGGATCAGATCATCATTCGTGGTTACAATGATTTTCTTCACCTCATTTTTGGTGATTCTATTCACCGCCTCTGTAAGCTGCATTTTACCATATCCATAACCTTTATATTTTGAAGAGATGCAGTTATGGCCAATGATCGCAAACTCGGGTATATTTCTCGGATCCCAGGACACAAATCCTATAGCTTCTTCATTCAAAGTCGTGAAAAAGCCATATTTATCTGCAATCTGCAAATTGTCATAAAAAAAATCATCAAATTCCTTCCAGTCAGAATTGCAGGATTGCTCATATCTATCATCAAAGGAATAGGCATTCTTCAATAATTCATAGAGAGTTCCCCTTTTATAATCACTTATTTTGCTGTATTTAATGCTCATTTACATTTTCTCCCTGTGAATAGGTTATTTTTGATACTAAATATTATAAAGGTTGCCTAAATACATAAATATGGGATTTATTTACACATTAGTATTTTGTAATTCTTTTTATTCTGTTCATCCATCTTGCAGACTTGTTACAGCATGCCTTAAAGTGGAAGATTTGTCAGACCAGCGACAGGGACGATTCGTTCCTTGATCCTATTAGCTATTTCGATAATATGACTATTAAGGTGTAGTTACTAGAATAAAGGGCTAAAAGTTGTGGTGATGGTCATTTACTTATAATATCAGTAATCTGAACAATCATTGGTGAAGGCGATGAATCGATAGTTACTAGAATAGTTATATAACATCAATGATCATTTATTTTTATAGAGATCACCGGTATTAATTTTATGAGTATTTCTTATGTATAAGTAATTATTAAAGTTTAAATTCTATTATTCAATGATAACATGTAATAGCTGATATTACACCATAAAATAAATAGAGTAGTAATCATGATCCTGAATGCACAGATGAAATATAGAGTGATTACCTAAGGACTTACAAAAAGTTCGTTACCTGAAGGTGGAGGAGGTGTGTTTGTAATATATCATACTATTCGCAAAACCTATGTTTAACGAATAATAGGTTGTTAATTGACCACACCTTTTGATATATAATATAACCTTTTTTTCTATCGTACTCATAACCATCATATAGGAACCTTGTTAATGCCTCTATTATCCTAAACTTATGTTTTTTAAGAAGGGCTAACAATCTCAACTGTTTAAAAAATATATAGTCTAGCACTACTTCTTCATCAAATAAAGAATTAACATGTAAGACTTCGACGTCCCACCACCTTAAGGTTACGTAGTATCCGGCCGTGATGCGGATGATGGTGCGGATGTGTCTCCTTACTTAACGTCCCCTAGTTATCTCCTAGCGACTGAGGCGGCTTGCCCGACGATGTGTGAACACATTGAAACTTTAATTACTCAACTAGAGGACCAACTTTTTCAATTTCGTACATAGTTGAAGTCTTAACTTCATAAAGTGACATAAGAATATCATTCATGTTTTTTTCAATATTTGTATGAACAATTACCGTCTGAAGTTTTTGAATTGTTTCTTCAGTCGTTCTTGGTTGCAATTCAAATTTACTAAAATAGTCAACTCGCTGAAGATCGGATCTTAATTCCTGTATAGCCACATCCTCGGTATAGGTTATTGTTATTCGGAACGTCTTTAATCGTGAAAGTTGTTTTATTATTTCAATATCATGTTTGTTCGGTAGATTGATTAACTTCTTTAAGACTGGAGCACTTCTATTTAAGTAATTGATAAGTGAATAGAATTCATTAACAATATTTCTAGTTACCATGTCATGAGCACCAATCTGGACAAACGTTGGGCTGCTCTTCATGATTTCAATTATTTGTTCTTCATCATCTTCATCTTCTAGCTG
>JAEZJW010000133.1 GCA_023415595.1 Bacillota bacterium | reverse complement strand
GTACAGAGGTGTCCACCTCATCCTCTTCCGTCTGAAAAGCCTCTAGAATTTCCGGCTCATCCGGTTTAACCTCCTCCACTATTTCCTTCTCAGGAGGGGTGATGTTCTTCCCGCTATCTTTACTTTTCGGCTTTAAGGCTTCCATCACTTCACTTAATACTACCGGTTTGTCATCCCATTCCGTAGCATAAAATACACTATCATTTAAAAACAACAGAATTCCACCCATATCGGATAAATTGTAACCGGAATCCATAATATTAGCTTCCTTAGCTGTCAGCCTGCTGTCCATCATCTGAGCTTTCAATACAGCCTCACCGACATAGACCAGTTCCATATCCCCTTTCTTCCTCTGGATCATATAGATCGGGAAGATGCTGTCCAAGAGCCCCGGAAGCTGCATATGCAGAGTAACTTTGCATTCTCCGTTCTTAGCTTCTACGCGGGCATAACCTACATTCTTTTTCTTAACACCATTTTCGTATTGATACATATACGAAACCATTCTTTTATAGTCAGCCAAAATATCACTCCCTTACTTTTCTGATCATGTACCGATGATTCTATTCAATATATTCCGCTTAGATTGTCATTATGCTAAACCGGTAAGAAGAATAGGTACAAAAGAGGACCGGCTCCCGGGGAAGGAAGCCGATCCTCTGTATCGTAATTAAGTTGGAATGTCACTTTAGAATCTGTTCTGAGCACTCTTATTCGTTTAAACGATGTCCTTATGGAATTCCTGAAGGGATTTTACACCTACCGCACTGTTATTCTTAATCTCGCGGATACCTGCAATGGTTGCCTTAGCCGCTGCCATGGTAGTCACATAACAGATCTTCGCCTTGATTGCAGCTTTTCGGATATAGCTGTCATCGTTCACACTCTTCTTATCGATCGGTGTATTCACGATGATATCAATCTGGCCGTTAGCGACAGCATCCAGTATATTAGGTCTTCCCTGGTACAGCTTGAATATCTTCTCGGCAGGGATACCGTTCTTTACAATCAGGTCATAGGTAGCTCCGGTAGCCAGTATCTTGAAACCGCATTCTGCAAAGCCCTTCGCTACCTCCGCAACCTCTGCCTTATCCCTGTCATTGACAGAGATCAAGACGGTTCCGGACAGAGGAAGTTTGGTCTTCGTAGCCTCCTGTGCCTTATAGAAAGCCTCTCCAAAGGTAGCTGCCAAGCCCAGAACCTCACCGGTGGAACGCATCTCAGGTCCAAGCACCGGATCCACTTCAGGGAACATATTGAACGGGAAAACTGCTTCCTTCACGCCGTAGTGAGTAAATTTGCTCTCCTTAAGGAAGGGAACCGGAGAAGGAGTATTGGTCAGCTTGGAGGTGATGATCTGGGTAGCCAGCTTCACCATCTGAATATTGCAGACCTTGGAAACCAGCGGCACAGTACGGGATGCCCTCGGATTAGCCTCCAGAACATACACGACACCGTCCTCGATGGCATATTGCATGTTCATCAGACCGCATACCTTCATTTCCTTTGCAATCTTCATTGTATAATCCTTGATGGTTGTCAGGTTCTCCTCCGTAATGTTTAAGGAAGGGATGACACAGGCTGAGTCACCGGAATGGATTCCTGCAAGCTCGATATGCTCCATCACTGCCGGAACGAAGGCGTCGGTGCCATCACTGATGGCATCTGCTTCACACTCCAGGGCATTATGGAGGAAACGGTCAATCAGGATCGGACGGTCCGGAGTTACTCCAACTGCCGCGTTCATGTAAATCTCCATGCTTTCATCATCATGGACGATCTCCATGCCGCGTCCGCCGAGAACGTAGGACGGTCGAACCATAACGGGGTAACTAATTTTATTTGCTATAGCAAGAGCATCCTTCACATTGACTGCCATGCCTGCTTCCGGCATGGGGATGTTCAGCTTATTCATTATTTCACGGAAACGGTCCCTATCCTCAGCCAGGTCAATGGTTTCCGGTGTGGTTCCAAGGATATTAACGCCGTTCGCCTTAAGCTCTGCTGCAAGATTAAGAGGTGTCTGCCCTCCGAACTGCGCGATTACACCGAGAGGCTTCTCCTTCTCATAGATGCTTAATACATCCTCAGCCGTCAGGGGCTCAAAATATAACTTATCCGAGGTGTCATAATCTGTTGATACCGTCTCGGGATTACAGTTAACGATGATCGTCTCAAAGCCCTGCTCCTTTAAGGCGAAGGCTGCATGTACGCAGCAGTAATCGAACTCGATGCCCTGTCCGATCCGGTTCGGGCCACCGCCAAGGATCATGACCTTCGGCTTATCAGAGCTCGGAGACTGGTCCTCCTTCAGATGATACGTGGAATAATAGTATTTCGCATCCTCTGTACCGCTTACATGTACCCCTTCCCAGGCTTCCTTGATGCCGGCTCCGTATCTTGCATCACGGACCATCTTCTCAGGCACATTCAGGACCTGGCTTAAATATTTATCCGCAAAGCCGTTCAGCTTCACGTGCTTCAGAACCTCCGTGGGGGGAACACTTCCCTTATACTTCTTAAGAGACTCTTCTTCCTCCACAAGCTCCTTCATCTGTTCGATAAAATAATGCTTGATTTTAGTTAACTCATGCAGCTCTTCCACCGTAGCACCCTTTCTCAGGGCTTCGTACATTATAAACTGGCGTTCACTGGTCGGGATATGGAGTTTATTTAAAAGCTCATCCTTCGTAAGTGAGCCGAAATTCTTAGCATTTCCGAGGCCATAGCGTCCGGTCTCAAGGCTTCGGATAGCCTTCTGGAAGGCTTCCTTATAGGTCTTGCCGATGCTCATTACCTCACCTACGGCACGCATCTGGGTACCAAGCTTATCCTCTGCTCCCTTGAATTTTTCAAAGGCCCAGCGGGCAAATTTGATTACCACGTAATCGCCGTCCGGTACATACTGATCCAGGGTTCCGTACTTACCGCAGGGAATATCGCTTAAGTTCAGTCCGGAAGCTAACATCGAGGATACCAGGGCGATCGGGAAGCCGGTAGCCTTTGATGCGAGCGCGGAGGAACGGGAGGTTCTGGGATTAATCTCTATGACTACGATGCGTCCTGACTTAGGATCATGGGCAAACTGTACGTTTGTTCCGCCGATGACCTGAATCGCATCCACGATCTTATAAGCCTGTCTCTGGAGCTCCATTTGTACTTCCTTCGAAATGGTCAGCATGGGGGCGGAGCAGAAGGAGTCTCCCGTATGGACACCCATCGGGTCGATATTCTCGATGAAGCAGACCGTGATCATCTTACCGGTTGCGTCACGTACTACCTCCAGTTCGAGCTCTTCCCAGCCGAGGACGGATTCCTCAACCAGCACCTGGCCAACCAGACTGGCATGCAGTCCTCTGTCTACGATTACCTTCAGTTCGTCTACATTATAAACCAATCCGCCGCCGGTTCCACCCATCGTATAGGCTGGACGGATAACAACCGGATATCCCAAGTCCTCTGCTATCGTCAGTGCTTCTTCTACAGTATAGGCAACCTCACTCCTTGCCATCTCAATCCCTAAGGAATTCATGGTTTTCTTAAACTCTACACGGTCCTCACCACGTTCGATCGCATCCACCTGAACACCGATGACCTTGACATTGTATTTATCCAGTACGCCTGCATTTGCCAATTCTGCGCAAAGATTTAGACCTGACTGTCCGCCCAGGTTAGGGAGCAGAGCATCGGGTCTTTCTTTGTCAATGATCTGTGTGAGTCTTTCTACATTAAGAGGTTCAATATAGGTTACATCTGCCGTAGTGGTATCCGTCATAATCGTAGCGGGATTCGAATTAACAAGGACGATTTTATACCCCAGCTTTCTTAAGGCCTTGCAGGCCTGCGTACCGGAATAGTCGAATTCACATGCCTGGCCGATTACAATTGGACCCGATCCAATAATTAGTACCTTGTGAATGTCATCTCTCTTCTTCATAGTTACCTCCTAATATTTGATAAAATCTGTAGCATGTTACTTACGGAGGCATAGCTTCCTTAGCATCCTGTCACAGATTACCCTTAGGAGAGCTTAAACCCCATCGTTTAAGCAAATTATTATCCTTAGAAACCGGCTTTTATCTCATCTTCCTAAAAAAGGGCAAAAAAAATTTGTGATTTCTTTTCTTTTTCTGCCTTTTATCTTATTTAGAAGATTACCGCTCAGGTTCTTTTGAATATGATAATCGATAGCTCATCATTAAGCAAGCAATATCTTTCAATTATTAAGAATTATTTTTAATAAATTGGATTAGCTCTGCTTCTATAGTATTATCATACAATATAATTTATATTTATGCAACTGTTTTTTGAAAAATATTTTAAAATCCTTATTAACACTTGGTTTTATTAACATGAGCCATGGTTAACTATTCATATTAACCATGGCTCTATGCATAAAAATTAATTTTATTCCTTCAATCGGTTCGCAAGTCCCGCAAATTGGCTTAGGGTCAGGGCCTCTCCACGGATATTCTCATTCAAACCCTCTGCCTTAAGAGCTGTTATGATCTGTTCCTTCGTAAAGGAAAGTCCGGTGAAGTTATTTAGTCCGTTGACCAGGGTTTTTCTTCTCTGGTTGAACGAAGCACGGATGAGCTTGAACAATAATTCCTCATCCTTCACATCTAATATAGACTTCTCATGAAGCTTCAGGCTGATGACCGCCGAGCCGACATTCGGACGGGGCATGAAGCAATTCGGCGGAACATTGGCTGCGATATGCGGCTCCGCATAATACTGAACTGCCAGGGACAGGGCACCATAATCCTTAGAGCCCGGCTTCGCCTGCATCCGGTCCGCGACCTCCTTCTGCACCATGACCGTGATACTGGATAACGGCACATGCTTCTCAAACAGCTCCATGATAATCGGTGTTGTGATATAGTAAGGCAGGTTTGCTACGATCTTGATTGGTCTTCCTTCATTCCTTTCCTTCACCAGGGCATTCAGGTCTACCTTCAGGATATCCTCATTCAGCACTGTTATGTTGTTGTAAGCGGACAGAGTATCCTTAAGGACCGGTATCAGCTGCCGGTCAATCTCCACCGCTATGACCTCTCTGGCATTTTCACAGAGGTATTGGGTCAGAGTACCGATACCGGGCCCGATCTCCAGCACCAGATCCTTATCTGTGATCTCAGCGGCACGGATGATCTTGTCCAGAACATGGGTGTCGATTAAGAAGTTCTGCCCGAATTTCTTCTGAAAAACCAGTTTATACTTATTCAGTACTTCTATTGTATTCTTGGGATTGCCAAGGTTGGCCATCTTCTACCTCCCAGCGAAATATAGTTTCTTAGCGTTCTCGTTCGTAATACGGATTACTTCCGCGGTCTCCAGGTTCTTTAATTTAGCGATCTCCGACGCCACATGCATCAGATACAGGGAATTATTTCTCTCTCCCCGATGCGGGACAGGAGCCAGATAGGGGCAATCCGTCTCTAATACCAGCTGCTCGAGCGGAGCGTAGGCTACGACCTCCTTTAGCTTCTTGCCGTTGGTAAAGGTTACGACTCCTCCGATGCCAAGATAATATCCCTTATTCAGGTACTGTCTGGCCTGCTCAACTCCATACCCGAAGCAATGGATGATGCCTCCCAGCTCCTCAGCCTTTGCCTCCTTCATCATTTGGTAGGTATCGTTGGCAGCATCCCTGCTGTGAATCACCAGCGGAAGCGCAAGCTCCCTCGCAAGCTCCAGCTGTCTGGCGAACCATTTCTTCTGGGTCTCACGGTCCGGAGTATCCCAGTAATAATCGAGTCCGATCTCTCCGACTGCTACGACCTTGGGATGCTTTGCCTTCTGCTTAATATCGGAAAGCAGCTCTTCACTTAAGTGCATGGAATCTCCGGGATGGATCCCGACGGTTCCGTAGATATATGGGTAAAGCTCTGTAAGCTTCAAAACCTTGTCTATGGAATTTACCGATGAGCTGACATCCACCACATACTCGATCCCCTGTTTCGGCAGGGAAGCCAGGAGCTCTTTACGGTCGGTGTCAAAAGCCTCATCCTCATAATGCGCATGTGTTTCAAATATCATTTGTCTTCCTCTTTTTTCTATAGATTCATCCTATTATACAACACACTTTGCCCGCAGACAACACCCAACCTTCCATAATGATTACTATTCAGCCATCACAAAGTATATGGAAGGACCGAGGGAGAAAATGTTCCCATGGTGAGTATAATGCACAACGTAATGCATCTATGTGGGAGCGTCTCATCCATGGGAATATTATCTCTCTGGTCCGGTCAAAAACATAAACGGCTGAATAATAACCGTCACGGCGTGGAATGAGAGTGCCACAAAGGGAAGTACTTTGTGGCACTCTCACTGAGGGATCTGTGTGATATGCGAGACTTTATTACCAAACCATATTTTTAAGGTGCCGGTGGATGTTGTACTCCTCCGGCTCAGCGTTTGTTGTTGGGAGGCTGAATGCCTTCATTTCTGACATTATGCTCCTGATTTTGATTTTCAGGTTTCACTGAATTCGTTACGCTGTTGAACTTCTCCTGCGCTTTCTTCTGATGAAGCTTTTCCCGTTTTTCTTTGTTCATACATCTCACCTCAGTGGATAGTATGCCACAAACTAAAGGAATTATTTATCCTGACATCGGTATGGCAGGATTTATACATTGCCCTCATGAACATATTTAAGCTTCCTTCTGGCAATCTTAGCAAGACGGTAGATCTGCTCCACCGGAGTCGAGGATCTGTCCTGCATCTTAAACCTAGGGAAGAACCGGGAGATATGGAGCGGTATCTCAGGACTAACCGATGCCAGCCATCCGGATAGGGCCTCCATCTCCTCCTCGCTGTCGTTCTCACCGGGAACGATCAGGGTCGTGACCTCTACATGGCATTCAGCTGCTGCCAGTTCTATACTCTGCTTCACTGTAGCCAGGTCTCCCCGCAGCTTATGATAATACTCCTCCGTAAAGCCCTTAAGGTCGATATTGAAGGCGTCAATCACCGGAAGAAGCTCTGTAAGGGGCTCCTTGTTGATATAGCCGTTCGTCACTACTACATTCTTAAGCCCTGCTTTCTTCATCAGCTTTGCACAGTCACGGACAAACTCATACCCGATCAGAGGCTCATTATAGGTATAGGCTATTCCGATATTCCCTCTGCCCTTATATTGCAATGCCTTCTCCACCAGCTCCTCACAGGTCACCTTTTGGTGTTCGATCTCCTTCCCCCCTGCCATGGAGATATCACAGTTCTGGCAGAAAGGACAGTTAAGATTACAGCCATAGCTTCCAATGGACAGAATCCTGCTGCCGGGGTGGAAATGATACAGCGGTTTCTTCTCAATCGGATCAAGGGCAAAAGCAGTCAGCTTACCATAGTTCTCACTGACCACCTGCCCCTTCCGGTTAATCCTTCCGCGGCAGAGTCCCAGCTTCCCCTCCTCCAGTTTACAGTGATGGGGACAGATTTCACATTCGACCTTCATTTATGTCTCACCACCTCGAAGCGTTCCAGCTTCACCTGTTCATTATCATAGATTCCAGCTTTCTTCTTCGCGATGGACACCTGCTGTTCTACCGTATCCACACCCTCCAGGTTCGGGAGAAGAAGTCCTCGCTTCCTTCCCGCGGAGACGATTACTCCGTATCGCTTCACATCAAGCTCCTCTATACCGCTGATTGGTTCTGCCTCAGACAGGACATCCACACTGTAGACCAGATCATCCAGCTCCTCCTCACCTACCGGAGGAAATCTCGGATCCTCAACCCCTGCGCTGACGGCATTCCGGAGAATTTCCTTCCCTATGCTGTCCGTAACCGGGGAGGTGGTTCCGATACAGCCTCTGAGATCTCCGTATTTCTTCAGGGATACGAAGACACCGGCCTTCTTCCCTGTCAGCTCCTCCGGAAGTCCTTCCGGCAGCTTTGCCCTCTTGCCGGTCTTAATATAGGTTTCGAGGGAATGGCGTGCCAGACTGACATAGGCATCCTCGAACTTCTGCCTCTCCTTGGCATATTCCTTCTGCTTTGCCTCAAAGATCAAGTCAAAATGCCTGGTATCATCCTCTCCCTCCGGGTGGAGATCGCAGACTGCATACCCTACACCGAAAGTGCCTTCATAGGATAATAGCTCAGGCTTCACGGCTTTACCGCTTAAAGCCCCTGCCATGATGATAAAGGATCTTAGTCCACACTCCGCTGCCGATTCACAGTAATTTGGCTGGAAGGACAGAAATTGAAGAAAATCGCCGTTCTCCATGGCTGCGGTTATTTCCTTATCGAACCTGGGTCCTTCCGGTGCATATCCGTAGGGTCCCTCCTCCGTTAGTTTATGGGAGAGATCCCCGCTGGCAACGAATACTATATTTCTGCCAAGCTTATCCGCTGTCTCGGTAACACACCGTCCCAGCTTATAATGGTCCGTTACCGGCAGCCCGGAGAGACCGATCCTGACCACTTTATAGTCCTTCAGATATTGATTGATAAAATAGAGCGGTACCATCGTCCCATGATCCAGTGCAGACTCCTTCTCTCCCAGGGTTCCGGCCTCAATTCCCCTTCTGTCCACTGCCAGTTCCAGGTGTTCTACGAATTCCTCATCATAGGTTACCTGGAAGGAAACTTCTCTGGCACCAATCCTGCCAAAGCTCCCCTTGGTTCCGCTTCCCGGGGAGATGTGGAAGTAATCCGAGTACATGATGGAGTGGGGTGTGGTTATGATAAGGGTATCCGGCTTCAGAAGAGCGATGCGCCTGGCAACTTCCTTATAACTGTTAATTGTATTCATTACCTTCGATTCCTGCCCCTTTCCCACCTCGGGAACAATCAGCGGCGGATGGGGTACGATAAAAGCTCCCAACAAGCTCATAATAATCCTCCTTTAAGCCGTTACGTGACTTAATATATGTCTCATAATATAGTAGATTTTACCTCTTTTCAGTTTTATATGCAATCCTGAGCTCCCATTCTGATCCTCTCTGAACTCTGATTATTCTCATAGAAGCAATGCTTCTGAGCTCAAGATGCAAAGCAAATTAAAATATGTCCGCTTCGCAGACATTTTAAGAATTATAAATTGAAAAGGCGTGTTTCAAACCCAACCGAGGTGGATGGATATGAAGCACGCCATATTGTCATATTTTATGAACAATTAATTCGGTTAATTCCTCCGCATCCCGAGTATGGAGTACTTCCTCCTCCAGGAGCTCAATTATTTTCACCAGATTCCGTATGGTTTTGTTCCTCTTTAATATCCCTGCCAGTACCTTCTGGATAAGTGCCAAGGATATTTTATCCGGAATGATCCCCTTGACTACAGCAGGATATTTCTCTTCCACATTATCCAGCAGTGTCTGTACCATCTGATGATTCATGATTTTATCGTAATTCTCTATACATACTGTCTCAAGACTGTTACAGATATCACTGAAGGAAAACTTCTCACCTTCTGCTGCAGCTGTGTAGATCAACTTATCATAGACAGAGATCGTATACTCCTGTTTGCCTAACTCCACGTTATCCCTGACTCTGATAACCGGAAGAAGAATACCATAGTTAGTTGCAAGCTTCATCCTCAGATTACGGATGCTGTTGAATTGGCTCCTGTTTTCCTGTTCCAGCAGTGGGATAAGACCACTTCCCGCTTCCACTACCACAGGTTCCGCTAGGATATTATTCAGCAGAAGCTTCTTCTGGGCATCATCCCCGTTCTCTGTCAGCCTATCCTTTTTCCTCTCCCTATGTAACAGATAATCAACAGAACAATCCAATATCTCACTTAGGTATAACAATGTCTCAGGGTCTGGATAGCCCATCCCCCTTTCCCACTTTGAAACCGCCTGGGGAGTCACTCCCAGCTTTACAGACAGCTCTTCCTGGGTATATCCCTTTTCTTTTCGTGCATTTGTAAGCCTCTCATCAAACCCCTTTATCCCCATCGTATCCCTGCCTCCGCTCTATGATACCTATATGTTATCATAAGCTTAGGACGATGTAAAACAACGATATATTTAGTTACTTCTCAACAGATCGCTCAGAATACCAGATTTGTAATTATTACGCTTGCCACCACCCCTGTAAAGGTAGCTGTAAGGGCACCCACCAGGGTATAGCGGGATTTCTTCACCCCTGCTGCCATGAAGTATACCGCCATCGTATAGAATATAGTCTCTGTGCTGCTCAGGATAATCGATACAAGCCTTCCCAGATAGGAATCAGGTCCATGCTCCTTAAAGATATCCAGGAGCAGGCTCGTCGCAGCAGAGGAGGAGAACATCTTCACCAGGACCAGCGGAACCGCGTCCGACGGAAATTGAACCAGATCCGTGATTGGCTTAATCAGCTCCGAAAGGATATCCAACGCACCGGAGGCACGCAGTACTCCGATGCCTACCATAAGGCCGATCAGGGTGGGCAGGATATCAAAAACCACCTGAAAGCCTTCCTTCGCACCTTTGATAAACTCATCATAGATGTTAATTCTCATGAGTAAGCCAAGTCCTATGATATAGAAGAAAACAAAAGGAA
>JAEZJW010000090.1 GCA_023415595.1 Bacillota bacterium | reverse complement strand
CCTTCATATCCCATTTTACCGGGGCTGCTTTTACCACGTTGGTTGTGAAGGTTCCTGCTCCCTTTGCCGGTACTGTAGAGTATACCAGCGCCAGGTCCTTCCTCTTCTTCTTTATTCCCGCGTAGATTCCCGCTGCCTTATATCCTTTCGCAGCCGTAACGCCGCCAATAATCTCATTCATATTCTGCTCCGTTCTGCCGACTGCTTCGGCTGTTAGTTGTCATTCTCCAGACTGAGGGCATACATATTTAAGTCATCCCGTCTCATCCAGCCCGATCTGCTCCAGAAATCATTTCCCTGATCGTTGTTCTTCAATGCTACCAGTGTCAGCTTATGTATATTTTCTTCCTTCATAGCATTGATCACCTGATGAACCAGTTTCGTACCGATCCGTCTTCGTCTGTACTCCGTATCTACACAGGCATGGTAAATATGACCCCGTCTGCCATCATGTCCGCTGAGGATTGTACCTACGATACGTCCATCCTCGACTGCAACAAAGTTTGAGGCCGGATTACGCAGCAGAAATCTTAATATACCTTCCCTGGAATCATCCAATCCATTTAAGCCCAGTCCGGGAGTGTTCTTCCATAACCGGCAGATATCATCATAATCATCAATAGTCAGCAGTCTGATCACCGATATCACCCCTTATCCGCTTACATATCATCCTTGTGAAATATGTCCGGGAGAATTTTTTATAATTATACATTGAAACTAAACTTTATGCAATACTTAATTTAATTTTTTTATATTTATTCCTTCTTCCAGAAGCTTCTCATAGATTCGGGCAATCGGAAAACCTACCACATTATAATAATCTCCTGCAATCTCCCTGATGTGAATTCCGAATTTACCCTGGATTGCATAGGCTCCTGCCTTATCCATCGGTTCCCCTGTAGCGATGTAATCCTCAATCTGTTCGATTGTAAGCTTCTGGACTGTTACCTTGGTCCCAACCGCAGAGCTCAGACTCCTGTCAGAGCTGTTCTTTCTTATAATAATGTATACTCCGGTAAATACCTCATGAACAGCATCTGAAAGCATGGTAAGCATCCTTACTGCATCCTCTTTATCTTTGGGCTTACCCAGGGCATGTCCGTCATAGAATACCATGGTATCCGCTCCGATGAGAATCAGATCTCCTGTATCATTTCCCAAAGCTTCGGCTACTGCCCTCACTTTCTTACCGGCCAACGCTTTGACCATCTCCTCCGGTTTGGTTTCCTCTACGATTTCCTCCACGTTAGCCGGGACCGTCTCAAAAGGGATTCCCATAGTCTCCATGATTTCCTTGCGGCGGGGTGATTCTGATGCGAGAATAATTCTGTACATACTTTCCAATCCTTCCTTATATAGTGAATATCGTTATTATTTCAGCTTTATAAAAATATAAATAACTTACTCTGCTGCATATTTTGAACTGCATTTTCAGGAAATTATTATTCTTACTTTCCTATATTAATATTATCTTATATTCTTTATTATAAATCATGGAAGAAAACTGTAAAGGGGGCCGGATAAATTCTTATACCAAGAAATCATTTATTGTATTTTTATACTTTTTTCATATTCACTATTGCATAATAATTAAATTTGTTGTATATTTAATCAAACAATAAATTTAAACCTAAACTGAGGAGGTTTCCATATGAAAGAAAAGGTTATACTTGCTTATTCCGGTGGTCTTGATACTACCGCGATCATTCCTTGGCTCAAGGAAAATTATGACTATGAAGTAATCTGTGTCTGCATCGATGTCGGACAGGGGAATGAGCTGGATGGTCTGGAGGAGAGAGCGAAGCTTTCCGGCGCTACCAAGTTATATATTGAAGATGTAGTGGATGAATTTGTGACTGATTATGTACTGCCCTGCGTGAAGGCAGGCGCAGTCTATGAACATAAATATCTTCTCGGAACTTCCATGGCAAGACCGGTTATTGCTAAGAGGCTGGTCGAAATCGCTAAGAAGGAAGGAGCTACAGCTATTTGTCATGGTGCTACAGGTAAGGGCAATGATCAGGTACGCTTCGAGCTTACGATTAAAGCACTTGCTCCGGAGCTTAAGATCATCGCACCCTGGAGAATCTGGAAGCTGTCCTCCCGTGAAGAGGAGATCGAGTATTGTGCCCAGCATGGCATCCACCTGCCCTTCTCTTCCGATAACAGCTATTCCCGCGATCGCAACCTTTGGCATATCAGTCATGAGGGACTGGAGCTGGAGGATCCTGCAAATGCACCGAATTATGACCATCTGCTGGTACTTGGCGTAGCTCCCGAGAAGGCACCGGAGGAGGGAGTAAATTTAAGCCTTTCCTTTGATAAGGGTATCCCTACCGCATTAAACGGTGAGAAAATGTCTCCTACAGATATCATCAAAGAATTAAACAAGATCGGAGGCAAACATGGTATCGGAATTATCGATATCGTGGAGAACCGCGTGGTGGGAATGAAATCCCGCGGTGTTTATGAGACTCCCGGTGGAACGATCCTGATGGAAGCCCATACCCAGCTGGAGGAGCTGATCCTCGACCGCGCTACGATCACTGCCAAGAAAGAGGTTGGAAACCGCTTTGCCGACATCGTGTATGAGGGCAAATGGTTCACACCCTTAAGGGAAGCCTATCAGGCCTTTGTCGATGTAACTCAGGAGTATGTAACCGGAGAAGTGAAGTTGAAGCTATACAAAGGAAATATCATCAAGCAGGGGACGACCTCACCCTATTCCCTTTATAATGAAAGTATTGCTTCCTTTACAACAGGCCAGTTATATAATCATCATGATGCAGAAGGGTTCATTAACCTGTTTGGCTTATCACTTAAGGTACGTGCCATGAAAATGGCTTCTCTGAAGGATAGCGACAAATTGTAACTATTTCCGAAACTAGTCATGTGTTCTGTTTCGCTCATCAAATAAAGTACTGCATTTTGTATCGGATTTTATTCCATTTATGGAATTTTTTGTGCAACCTAGACAAAAATCCAAAACAAACTTATCCGATATGTTGGTATACAAGTTATCCAATATTTGATAAAATATAGGAGTGATTTAGCAACACATAACAATTTAAGGAGGAGTTCAAAATGAAGTTAAGAAACAAGATTTTTGCTGGTTTCGCTGCTACCG
Organism: Bacillota bacterium; assembly: GCA_023415595.1. Lineage (GTDB taxonomy): Bacteria > Bacillota > Clostridia > Lachnospirales > Lachnospiraceae > Mobilitalea. Next base: position 1,752 of record JAEZJW010000090.1, on the reverse strand, counting down.
TTTTAGCATTATCAATGATGGTAGGCTCAGCTCTGGCACAGACAGACCAACTGCCTTTTAATTATCCCGAAGAGGCAAATGCTCCCACTAATAATGATATTTGGGTAGTTCTTTTTGGTGGTACTGCTGCAACACCTTTAACAGACGACGCTGCTCTTCGCGATGCTGTTGAATCCGTTGATGTAGTTATTACCGGTAAGTGTTCCTTTAACGCTGAACTTATTTGTAACTCAGATGTTACAAGCTGGCAGCCCAACAGATTCGATGGTCAGACTGTGGACGGCGAATTAGTCATCAATCTTCCTTATAAGATGGCAGGCGCCGGTTATGCAGAAGTTGTTGTTAACTTACAGAATAAGACCGAAGGCCCTCTTGCAGTTGCAAGAATGGACTTCAAGGATGCAAGCGGTGCAGTTCTGTTATCCCATGGCGCTGCTTCAGAAGCTGCTGCTACCGACGCTGCTCCGAAGACCGGTGTTGAGTCCTTAGGTTTAATATTTGGATTAGGCGCAGCTGTACTTGGTTCAGGTGCTGTTGTTCTTAAGAGAAAAGAGAAATAATCAGAAGAATTTTACACTACATAAGAATTCAGCCCTGGCTGCATCGCAGCCAGGGCTTTTTTATACTTAATCATACAGTAAGTATCAGGGGTTATATTTATTCAGGAATTCTTCTATCCTCTTCGCATAGCCGGTACGGTTCTTCAGGCAGCTTTGTGCATGGGCTGCCCCGGCCACCAGATAGATTGCCTTCTTATCCTTCTTACACTCATACATCTGTTTTGCCATAGAGGCCGGTACATAACAGTCCCTCTTCCCATGGATAAAGAGGATGGGCTTATCTGTCTGGCTGACTACCTTAATCGGAGAGACATCCCGATACCAAAAACCTGCCCGCAGATACGTAATCAGACTTTCCAACGGTATCAGGAGCTTAGGCAGATGATAATAGGTCATTAATTGATGCCTCAGCAGATCCTTTAAATCTGAATAAGCGCAGTCAGAAATCACACCGCGGATCCTGGTATCTATTCCTGCGTGTAAGATCACCGTCGCTCCTCCCATGGATTCTCCATGGGTGATGATCTTCGTCTCCGGTCCGAAACGGCTGCAGCACCAGTCTACAATCTTCTTTAAGTCATATTTCTCGAAGTACCCCATAGAGGTATATGCTTTACCGCTAAGTCCGTGATTTCTGTGGTCATAGATCACAACACGATAACCGAGCTTCAGAAACAGTTCCGCATAAATCAGACTTCCGTACTTCGAGTGGGAAAAACCATGGCACAGAATCGCCAGCTTATCTCCTGCCCTCTCCGGTTCCAGAAGCTCACAGGAAAGAAAATATCCGAAATCGGACATCACAGTAAATTTCAGTTTATTGGTCTTCTCATAAGACTCCTGATTGAATTTTCCCAAACGTGCTTCCATCCGGAAAATTTTATCACAGGACAGATGCTTCGGTTTCAGGACAAGATCTGTTAACCACCACAACCCTGCAGCGAACCATAAGAACAAGTATTTGAACATGAGCTTAAGCCCCTTTCATTAAATAAAGGCTTCCCCCGTTCCGTCAGTTTATACTGCTCCTACACACTCCGTTTCTGATCTATTCCCTGCCTGACGGAGGGAGAAAATTCTCGAAGATAAACAGGTCATAATAGTTCTTGTTTCCGGCATACTCCTCCTCCGTCCGGATGGTCCAGGCTACCGTCCTGATCCGGTAGAGCTTCCTGCACAGAGTAAAGGACAG
>JAEZJW010000027.1 GCA_023415595.1 Bacillota bacterium | reverse complement strand
GTGTGGAAGCTACAACCGGACCTTTGGGTGCAGGTATGGCAATGTCAGTTGGTATGGCAATGGCAGAGGCACATCTTGCTGCTAAATTCAACAAGACGGGCTATCCTGTGGTTGACCATTATACCTTTGTACTTGGCGGTGACGGCTGCATGATGGAGGGTATTACTTCAGAGGCTATGTCCTTAGCTGGTACCCTTGGCTTAGGTAAATTAATTGTTTTATATGATTCCAATAAGATCTCTATTGAGGGAAGTACGGATATCGCCTTCACTGAGGACGTGAAAAAGCGTTTTGAAGCCTTTGGTTTCCAGACACTTGTAGTAGAAGACGGTAATGACCTGGCTGAGATCGGTGCCGCTATCGAAGCAGCAAAGGCTGATTTATCCAGACCTACCATGATCACGGTTAAAACCAAGATCGGCTTCGGCAGCCCGAGAGAAGGTATGGCAAGTGCTCACGGCGAGCCTCTTGGAGTTGATAATGTAAGAGCATTAAGAGAGAAATTAGGCTGGACCGCTGAGACAGCATTTGAAGTTCCCGAAGAAATTTACGATAACTATAGAGCAATCGGTAAGAAGCTTGCCAGCTATGAAGAGGAATGGAACAAGCTCTTTGCGGATTACACCAAGGAATTCCCTGAGATGAAGGAAGCCTGGGAGAAGTATCATGACGAGAAGGCAGCAGTAAGCTTAATCGATAACGATGATTTCTGGGCATATGCTGATAAGCCGGAAGCAACCAGAAATCTTTCCGGACAGATCATTAACCGCATTAAGAATATTCTTCCGAACTTCTTCGGAGGTTCAGCAGACCTGGCACCTTCCACGAAGACCTATATGAGCGATATGGGCGACTTCTCCAAGGAGGATTATGCAGGACGTAATCTTCACTTTGGTGTAAGAGAACTTGCAATGGCAGGTATCGGAAACGGTCTGGCATTACATGGCGGTCTGAAGCCTTATGTTTCCACCTTCTTCGTATTCAGTGACTATGTAAAGCCGATGGCAAGACTGGCAGCCTTAATGGGACTACCTGTAACCTATGTCCTAACCCATGACAGTATTGGTGTTGGAGAAGACGGACCGACCCATGAGCCGATCGAACAGCTGGCTATGCTTCGTGCTATGCCGAACTTCACTGTATTCCGCCCGGCAGATGCTACCGAGTGTATCGCTGCCTGGTATTATGCAATTACTTCAACGAAGTCTCCTACGGCTCTCGTGCTTACCCGTCAGAACCTGCCTCAGCTGGCCGGCTCCTCCAAGGAAGCATTAAAGGGTGCTTATGTGGTTTCCGATTCTAAGAAGAGTACTCCGGATGCCATCATCATTGCCAGCGGTTCCGAGGTGGAACTGGCATTGAATGCACAGACAGAGCTTCAGAAGGATAATGTAGATGTCAGAGTTGTCAGCATGCCTTCCATGGATTTATTCGAAGAGCAGTCTGAGACCTATAAGGAAAGCATTCTTCCGAAGAGTGTAAGAGCAAGAGTAGCAGTAGAAGCATTAACTGATTTCGGATGGGGCAAATATGTTGGCCTTGACGGAACCACAGTTACCATGAAGGGCTTCGGTGCATCCGCTCCGGCAGGCATCCTCTTCAAGAAATTCGGCTTTACCACTGAGAATGTAGTAAAAGCAGTGAAGAGCGTATTAAAGTAATCGGTACACTTAAGAATCATCTTCAAATATAATCTAGCCGGCTCCTCCCCAGGTATAATACCTTAGGAGGGGCCGGTTTTTGTTATTCTAATTGAATTTTAATATACATGTATTGAAAAAGTATATTGTAACCGATACAATGGAAAGAGATAGGCAGGGGAGGTTAAGTTTTTCAACCCTGGATATGTATGCCGTTTAAGCGGAAGCAGGAGGTTATGATGGCTAAGATATTAATTGTAGAAGATGAGACGAAGATTGCTAGGTTTTTGGAGCTTGAGTTAAAGCATGAGGGCTATGAGGTTCTGATTGCAGGGGATGGAAGAACCGGACTTGAGAAGGCTACGAAGGAAAATGTGGATCTGATCATCCTGGATCTGATGCTGCCGGGGCTCAGCGGCATCGAGGTTTGCCGGAGAGTACGATTAGAATCCCAGGTTCCGATTATCATGCTGACTGCGAAGGATGATGTGACGGATAAAGTAGCGGGACTCGATACCGGTGCGGATGATTATATGACAAAACCTTTTGCCATAGAAGAGCTGCTGGCAAGAATCCGTGTAGCGCTGAACAGAAGAAAGCATACCGGGGAGCCTAAGGCAGAAACCCTCCAGTACGGTGATTTAAACATTAATTTGACCAGCCATAGCGCACATTATAAGGAGGAAGAGCTCCAGCTGACGAAGAAGGAATATGAGCTGTTAGAATATATGCTTCGGAACAAGAACGTGGTTCTGACCAGAGAGCAGTTGTTGAACCATGTATGGGATTATGAATACTTTGGGGATACGAATGTAGTGGATGTCTATATCCGTTATCTCAGACAGAAGATTGATGAGAAATATGGTGTCAGGCTGATTTCCACCGTTCGTGGTGTGGGATATATCATCAAAGAGTAGAAGGGAAGAAGGCTAAGCTTTCGCCGACCAGATGAAGGATAAGATTATTGGCTTAATAAGAAAAATACTGAGAAGAATCATCCTTCCTTTAAGAACAAGAAAGGAAGCTTTTCTGCATAATTTCCGCCTGTCTATGGCATTCCGTATCTCCCTTGCATATCTGAGGCTTATGTTGGTCTACGGAGTATTATTTATGGCAGGCTTCTTCCTGCTGTACATGTATTCGGAGAAGGAGAACTTCGACCGGATGGCAGGTGACATCATTGCTTCCATTAAGGATGAGGGCGGCAGTGAGTTGGTAAACCCTTATTATATGCAGGGACTTTCGATGATGATAGAAAATAAGGATACAAAGGCAGAGGTCTACAATGATATCGCATTTCTCCCGGATTCGGAGAAAACTTTTTTCCATGGGATTCATTTCGAGAGCAAGGATAAGAACATCCTGATCGTGAATGAGGATCGGGAGTTTAACAAAGGTGATATAAAATATCAGGCAAGATTCCAATATGATATGTCGGGCAGCTATCAGAGCTTCCTATCGCTGCTGTGGAAAATGGTACTTCTATATCTGGCCGTGGTTGCTCTGATTATCCGGAAGGGGAAACGCAGCGATGTGAAGCTGTTTGAACCGGTAAGGACCATGTCTGCCGCAGCGAACCGTCTGACGGCCAATAATCTGCACAGCGAACGCCTGAATGTGGAGGGAACGAAGAATGAGCTGAAGGATCTGGCAACAGTGATCAATGCCATGCTGGATCGGATCGAGACCTCCTACGAAAGCCAGAAGCAGTTTGTTTCCGATGCCTCTCATGAACTCAGGACGCCGATCGCAGTGATCCAAGGCTATGCAAATATGTTGAATCGCTGGGGCTCCTCCAACGAAGAGGTACTTCAGGAATCTATCGAAGCGATACAAAACGAAGCCAGATCCATGCAGGATCTGGTGGAGAAGCTGTTATACCTGTCCAGACATGATAAGAAGACCTTGAAGCTGAATAAGAAGAGATTTAATATGAAGCCGGTTGTTGAGGATATGGTGAGGGAGACCAGGCTGGTGGCGGATAAACGGGTGATCAACAGCCCCATTCTAGAGGATGTCATGGTATATGGTGATAAGCAGGCACTGAAGCAGGCAATCAGAATCTTTATTGACAATGCCGTCAAGTATACCAGAGAAGGGGACGAGATCACGGTCCTCTGTCAGCAGGTGAATGGGGACTGCGTAATTACCGTCCAGGATACCGGTATCGGAATGACGAGGAAGGATGTAGATAATATTTTCAACCGTTTCTACCGCTCCGACTATGTAAGAAATCAGAACATCAGCGGACACGGGCTGGGATTATCCTTAGCTAAGCTGATCATTCTGGCACATACCGGTAAGATTAAAGTACGTTCCCAATTTAAGAAGGGTTCCGCATTTATAATCACAATTCCGAAGAGACGGTTTTAAGCGGATATAACCAAACAAAAAAGAGAAGAGATGCAATTGTTTATGAGAAAAAATGAAATAAAGCTAAGGGGGAGCAACTGTATGCAGATAAGGGAAGCTAAAAAAGAGGATCTGACAGGCTTATTGGAGCTATACACCCAGCTTCACGATAATCCAATTCCAGTACAGGATGAGAAGCTTTTGGATCTTTGGAAAACCATCCTTTCGAATCCGGATCATCATGTGATATTAGGACTTGAGGAGTCGAAGATCATCTCTTCCTGTGTGGTTACGGTGATCCATAACTTGACCCACGGGCAGAGACCCTATGCCTTAATCGAAAATGTAATTACACACGAGGATTACCGTAACAGGGGTTATGCAACAGAGCTTCTGGACTATGCCAAAGAGCTGGCGGTCAGTAAGAACTGTTATAAGATCATGTTGTTAACAGGCTCTAAGAAGGAGAGCACCCTGGACTTTTATAAGAAGGCAGGCTATAACTGTGTGGATAAAACTGGCTTCATTCAGTGGCTTACATAAGTATGAGCCAAATATGCTTTTGATTATTTCGTTAAGGATATATTTTGCCTGATGGAAGACATCGGCTTCTGAGAACGAAACTAATATAAGGTAAGAACAAAAAGGCTATTTTTCAATAATTATAAGATATAAGAGGCTCTATATGTTTCCCATAATGCACTGTGAGGGGAACATATAGAGCCTCTTGTATCTACATAGCTATAAAGAAAAAGCCTTATTTTTTTAAACGCTCTTAAACTGAGCCATATACAGGTTATAATATAACCCCTTCTTTGCCAGCAGTTCATCAGGACTGCCGGCTTCCTTAATTCCGCCGTCATCTATGACAAAGATTCGATCTGCCTTACGGATTGTAGATAACCGATGGGCGATAACAAAAGAGGTTCTTCCCCTTAATAAGGCCTCGATACCCTTCTGCACCAGCAGCTCCGTATGAGTATCGATGCTTGAGGTTGCTTCATCCAAAATCAGGATCTTCGGCATGGATACCATAGTTCTTGCAAAAGCAAGGAGCTGTCGCTGTCCGATGGACAGTCCCGATCCCCTCTCCTTCAGTTCTGTATCATAGCCATTCTCCAGCTTCATAATGAAATCATGGGCATTCACGGCCTTTGCTGCTGCGATAACTTCTTCATCCGTAGCATCCAGCTTACCGTAACGGATATTATCCTTAACGGTACCGGAGAACAGGAAGTTCTCCTGCGTCATGACACCCAGCTGATTTCTTAAGCTTTCTATTGAGACTTCCTTGATATTATAGCCATCAATATAGATATTTCCCTGCTGGATATCATAGAAACGGCTGATCAGGTTAACGATTGTAGTCTTGCCGGCACCGGTAGGCCCTACTAAGGCAATGGTTTCTCCCGGCTTGACACTGAAGCTTACATCATTCAGAACCAGGGTGTTTTCATCATAGGCAAAGGTCACATGGTCGAAGCGTACAGAGCCCTCAACCTCAGGAAGCTCTATTACACCCTGTTGATCAACGATCTCCGGCTCGGTATCCATGATATCAAAGATACGTTCTGCACCGGTAACATTGGTGCCCAACTGATTATATAGATTACTTAAGTTCATGATCGGGTTCCAGAACATGCCGATGTAAGTGCCAAAGGCAATAATGGTTCCGACATTTGCATGGGTAAAGCCCAGAAGCTTAACCGCTACAAAATAAAGAGCGATGGTGCCGAGCCCCCAGCTTAAATCCACTACCGGGAAGAAAGCATCGTTTAGCACAACTGCTTTAACAAAGGAATCCCTGTGCTCCTTTAAGAGCTCATCGAAGGTTTCCTCGGTCTCATCCTCAGCCGTGAAGCTCTGTATAATTCGCATACCGGATAAATCCTCATGGATAAAGGCATTCAGGTTTGAGCTCTTCTTGCGGTGGACTCTCCAGCGCACATGGGCTCTGGTCTGGATGAACCATAAACCAAAGATCATCAGCGGCAGGCTGACCAGGGAAGCTAAGGCCAGTTTCCAGTTAAGAATAAGCATAATTACTACAACCGCGCAGATGGTGATAAAATCCGGAATTAGAGTGGTAACACTGTTTGATAGGACATCCTTTAAGGAATTGACATCCCCGATGACTCTGGCCAGAATCTTACCGGTAGGTCTGCTGTCGAAGAAGCTGAAGGACAGCTTCTGGATGTGTGTATAGAGCTCCTGTCTTATGGTTAAAAGAACGTTGTTCGAGATTTTAGCCATCAGGAACATTCTTGCTTTAACAAGTATAACAAACAGGATATTTATGCCCAGGGCAAAAGCTCCTAATTTATACAGACCTTTCATATCACCGTTAGCGATGTGAACATCCACTGCCCGCTCAATGAGCAGCGGGTTTAAGATGGAGATACCTACCGTAACCAGCATGATAAGCAATACACCGGTTATCGGAAGCTTATAGGCAAACAGGTATCGGAATAAACGGACTAATGTGTTTTTCTTATCGACGTTACGCATAAATTCGTCGTCTTTGATGGCATTTACTGACATGCAGCCACCTCCTTTTTGTCAGGGCTGTTCCCGGGAAGATCTGACAGATCATTCAGATAATCCCCATACTGAGCCATGTAGGTCTTATAATAATACCCCTTACTCTTTAACAGAGTTTGGTGGGTACCGCGTTCTGCGATCTTACCATCCTCAAGGATGATAATTTCATCGGCATTTTTAACAGCCGAAATTCTGTGAGCGATGATAATCTTGGTTGCCTCCACTTCTGAGAGTGCTTTCTGAATCTCATGCTCGGTCTCCATATCAAGAGCGGAAGTGGAATCATCGAGTACCAGGATCGGAGATTTCTTAGCCAAGGCCCTGGCAATGCTAATTCTCTGCTTCTGGCCGCCGGACAGACCGACACCCCGTTCACCGATGATGGTTTCATACTGATCCTCCATCCGTTCGATGAAATCCCTTGCCTGGGCATTTTCTGCCGCCTCAACGACCTCTTCCTGCATAACTGAGCGCTTTTTACCCATCTTCACATTTTCATTGATGGTATCTGAGAACAGGAATACATCCTGCATTACCAGGGAAATACTCTTCCTTAACTGCTTCAGGGTCAGGTCCTTGATATTGACACCATCCAGCCTGATCTCACCCTCAGACGTATCATAAAAGCGCTGGAGCAGATTGATAATAGAGCTTTTACCGGTACCGGTAGCACCCATGATGCCGATGGTTTTACCTGCCGGAAGCGTAAAGCTGATATCGGATAAGATGGTTTTATCACTGAGTGAGAAGGATACCTTATCAAACTGAATGGAACCCTTTACCTCCTCAAGAACAACAGGCTCTTCCGGCTCCTTAATCACCGGTGCTTCCTTCAGGATCTTCCGAATTCTCTTATAGGAAGCGACGGCAGCAGCGGCATCGTTTGCCAGCCAACCGAACATCTCCATCGGCCAGACGATATTCATGGAGTACTCGATGAAAGCGCCTAAGGTACCCAATGAGATTTCTGTTTGAATAACCTTATATCCACCATAAATAACGACAAACATTGGCAGCAGCTTGGTGATTAGCTGGAAGTAAGGATAGATCTTTATAAATACTCTTGACTGCCTCATGTTAAGCTCATAATACTTCTTATTGTGGGATAAAAATTTCATGATCTCATGCTTTTCTCTGGCAAAGGATTTAACCGTCCGAACACCGGACAGATTCTCCTGAGCCACCAGATTAAGCTTAGCATTTTCTTCACTGATCTGTTCGTAGACACTGCCAAGCTTACGTTCCATTAAGATAGCCAGTGCAGCCACACAGGGCAGGACTAAGGTTGGTATCAAAGCCAGTGACGGGCTTAAGCTGAACATGAAATAAAGCGCCAGGGCAGTATGGACCGTAACCTGGATGATCAGCATGCTGACATAGCCAAGGGCCCCCCAAAGACGATCAACATCATCCTTGACCCTGGACATCAGCTCACCGGTGTTATTGGCGTCGAAAAAGCTTAAAGATAAGCTCTGTATATGCTCAAACAGACTTTTTCTTATTTTTACTGCGATTCTGGAACTGACCAGATCGAATATAATTTCTTTGATATATTGGAATACACATCTCCCCACCGCAATCAACAGGACGATGCCCAGCAGCTTCGGAAGCAGGCCGGTTTTTCCTTTATTGATGACGTCATCTATGATGACCTTTGTTACCTGGGGTGACAGCATATCCAGGAATACCGCTACAACGATGCAGACGACAGCAGCTGCATACGCATACCAGTATTTTTTTAAGTACTTTGATATAATGTTCATTGCTCCTCCATTTCCCGCATTTCCATGATGCATAGAATGTTTATGATTATTACATGGTGCCTGACGAAGTCTGTATTTACCATGATTATTTTATTCAATTGCGCGCAAGTTCTGATTGAATAAAAAATAAGCCGCAGTAAGATATACCGCGGCATAACATCATAAGAATATACGGATTCGTCTCGTTCGCCTCCTGTTGGCAGCAGGGAAATACAGGATGGCTCGCAAAATACTATCTCTTCTTATCACCGGAGGTAATCTCACATAATGCGTGCTGTATTAAATTAATGTTACTTACAATAGCAAACTTCATCTGTTTTTACCTCCTTTTCTGTAATAGTCTACCAGAATTATAAATGTAGGATTCTATATTGTCAACCAGTTTTTGCAAAAATATAAAAAAATATTTTAACAAATCCATTCGATGAACCTATAATAGTAAGTTTCACAAGGATTTATTCTATAGTAAATTATGGATAGAACAATAGATTAAATTTTCATTAAGATTTAAAATCTTCAAGGTTTGTTCATATTCTTATGTTATAATGATAACGAATGAACAATTTATGAACAGCTATGGATACTACTTAATATACAAAATTGAAAAGGTTGTGATGGAATGGATCTTCCGATGTTTTATGATGAAGCAGAGGAATGGAGCAATGCATTGTTATTATATGATGCAGCACTGAAAGAGATTAATACAAAACTTGAAATTCTGAATAATGAATTCAAACTGGCCCACCAGTATAATCCGATTGAACATATTACCTCAAGAATAAAAACTCCCCAGAGTATCGCCAAGAAGCTGAGGCATAACGGGAAGGAGCTGACAGTAGAGAACATCGTAAAATATGTGAATGATGTGGCCGGAATCAGAATTATCTGTTCCTTTACTTCTGATATCTACAGAATAGCGGACCTGATCACTAATCAGAATGATGTTAAGGTCCTAAAAATAAAGGATTACATCATCCAACCGAAGGAAAACGGGTATACAAGCTATCATATGATCGTATCCATACCGGTTTATCTGTCGGATACCACGGTGGAAACGAAGGTCGAGATCCAGATCCGGACGATTGCGATGGACTTCTGGGCAAGTCTGGAGCATAAGATCTATTATAAATTTGAAGGTAAAGCTCCGGAGCATATCCGGAAGGAGCTTAGAGAATGCTCTGATATCGTATCCTATCTGGACCAGAAGATGCTGTCATTAAATGAGGAGATCAAGAGCTACAGCAAAGATCAGCTGGGGGGATATGAACCACAGCTCACGGCCAACTATAAAACGGTTGTAGCTGAATCCTTCGGAACGATCATTGAGGACGAGGCAGGAAAACCGGCAGAACAAGAGGAAGGGAAGAAAACCGGAGAGAAGAAGAAACCGGGAAGGAAGAGGATGCTCTTCGGACTGGGCAGCTGATTTTCACTTCAGTTTATTTATGAATAAAGCTAGGGGCCCAAATAAAGCTGGTGACCTATTAGGATAATAAACGCGAGCACAGATGACATAACAAATAAGCCTCAGGCTTCTATATATCCGGGAGCCTGAGGCTTTAGTGTATTATAATTTAAGGTTTTTCAGTAACGCTGCAAGGCCTGTGGTAGCTTCCTCACCGCTGGAGTAGGCAGCAGGAGCGTCTTCGATATCCTCGACAACCTCTTCCTTCTCCTCAACAGCCTTCATACTGAGACTGATCTTGCCGTCCTTGATATCCGTTACCTTCACTGTTACGGTATCGCCTTCCTTCATGATCTCATTCGGGGATTTCAGCCTCTTATCGCTCATTTGTGAGATATGGACCAGGCCGGACAATCCTTCTCCGATATTGACGAAGGCTCCGTAAGGAGCGATTTTCTCTACGGTACCGGTGGTAACGATGCCAAGCTGCAGCTTGCCGATCTTACTCTTCTTATCTTTCTGGGCCAGGTCCCTCTCCACCTCTTTTGCAGAGAGAACTAACTTCTTGTCTGCCTCAGAGCTGGTGATAACGATTGCGTCCACTTCTTTTCCCACCCATGCCTCCAGGTTCTCAACATAGGATAAGGACAGCTGGGAAGCAGGTAAAAAGGCACGGATTCCCTGCAGGTAGGTGACCACACCGCCATTTACGGCCTGGGAGACCTTCACCCGGACTATGGTTCTGCTATTTTTCATTTCATCTAAATGTTCCCATGCCAGGATATCATCTGCGCGTTTCTTAGAGAGAAGAATGCTTCCTTGTCCGTTATCCTCTCTGAGAACAACAGCAGAGATTTCTTCACCGAGAGTAACATCAGCCTTAATGGAGAAGGCTGGGTCGTTACTCAGTTCCTCCAGTTTAATGATACCCTCGGTATAATAACCGAGATCCAGGTTTACCTCGGACTCTGAAATACCGATTACAGTTCCCTTCAGAATATCTCCTTCATTAACCTTTTTAAAAGAGTTGTTGATCTGTTCTTTAAAATCATCCATCGACGGGATGATTTCCGGTGCGGGAATCATGGTGTTTTCTTCGCCTGTAATTTCATTTCCGTTAACTTGTTCAGTACTCATCTTGTTCGTGAAGGGTTACTATCTGCCCCTCTGCCTCCTTTACATTCTATGTATTTATGGTAAGTATACCACATTCTGCACAAAATATGAATCCCATCTTAATCGGTCTGCTGTCTGTATAGATAAGATTTCCCCTTTTTTCCAATGCGTTCCACGAGTCCCAGGTAATTCAGAATATTCAGAGCAGTCTGAGCATCCCATATGGTTAGCCCGGTTGCTTTCTTAAAATCTTTTGAGGTAAAGTTATCTGCTAAGGTATCCGGGATTAAGAGCCGGTAATCCTTAAGGCTACTGATATGAATTTCCTCCACCAGCTCCGTCGGAATTCGATCACAGCGGGTCGAGCCCTTCTTCCCGTCCTGACTCCAGCCGTCAAGATAACGGTACTCCTCCATATTGATCATTACAATATGCAGACTTAAATTAGGTACGGTAAGGAAGCTTTTTATTTTATATAATTCCGGAAAGATTGAATAAGGGGTTCCGGTTTTCGGAGACTTTCTGGGAGCACTGATCTCACCGGTCTGCGGGTTCACCCACCTGAGCCATTTCAGATGAGGAATGGGATAAACAATGGTCACCGGATAATAGGACAGAAAAACCTCAAGCTTTCTTCTAAGCCGGTCGAAGCTACGGGTCTGGATCTCAATAATATCATGGCCGTTGCAGATATCAGCCACAAAGCCGCCAACCTTGATTTCCTGGTTGATACTCTCTGGTGAATAATAGCTTTTCAGCACGGAATGTACAGTCTTTTCACTGAGGGTCCCGATGCCGTTCATACCCTGCCTCTGTCCGATCACTTCGTCGCAAACCTTATGAAATAACTTCTGGTCCATGCCATTCATCCTTTCCGTACCACTGCGTTAAGCTGCTATTTATTAGGATAAATGATTTTACATTATTTCGCAAGAGAAAAACCATCCGCGGGCTGTTTCTAAATTCTCATATTATTATACAAATTGTTCAAAACCCTAATTACTTAACAATAGAGTTTAGAAACAGCCGTGGTGGTTTATTCATTGTATTGCTATATTGCAGTTACTTATAGAAGAGCTGAGTCATGTAGGTCTTATAGGCACTTTCCTCATCGTAAGTGAAACCGACACCCAGGCAGATGTATTCCGGATTAAGGAGATTCTTGCGATGCCCGGGAGAATTAAACCAGGCATGGTTGGAGAGGATTGCCGAACCGTAACCGGCGATGATATTCTCCCCGACTCTCTGAACGGAGATACCCTCCTCCCGTAATCGATCCCCGGGAAGACTTCCATCCAGAGCGATATGATCAAAATAATCCTTCTCTGCCATTTCGGTGCTGTGTTTGCGGGCTGCTTTAGCGGCAGTGGAGGACCAGGCAAAGGCGGACAGCCCGTTTCTGATGCGGAGCGAGTTAACAAGATCATAATTCAGCAGCTCTGCATTCCTCATGACACTATCGTCATAACCATCCTCCGTAACATTCTTACTGAGTACATAGATACCGGTTACCAGACCGGTATCGGCATGATCCATCAGGATCTTAGCGGTAAAGTCTTCTGTTTCATAGGTTATAATATCAGCAAGAGTATGGTTACTGTTCAATATGCGATTGATATCCTTCATACTTAAGCCTGAAGCAATGCCCATAAAGTTAAAGCTTAGGGAATCCGTATAGAAGCCTTCGATCAGGCCATCCTTAACAGCTACGAAGATCAAGTTGCGGTAATCCCTGTTATATACATAGAAATCAAAATCATATTCGGTATCGGCAATCCTTCCCGGCATACCGAGCTTCTCTATCAGGCTGTCCTCACTTTCTCCGAGGGAAAGGAGCTTATCGCCAAGAATCAGGTAAGAAGCATCTGCCTCGGGAATATCGGAGGGGGAAGGTACAGGGGCTTCGGTGATTGACGACCCGGAGACCGGCAGAGCCTCATCCGGAGAATGTAGTCCCGAAGAATCTGCCTGACTGCTGACTTCCCTTGAGGCAGGAAAGCTTATGTATTGTCCGGAATTCGGCTCTTTTAAGCTTAAGCTGACTAAAACGGCGCCCAGGATCAGAGCACCGCAGTATGTAAGTAATCTCATATTGTCATTCTTTCTGGTGGAAGGAATTATTCCCTCATGGATATGTAATAGATACTTAAAATTCTATCATATGCACGATAAGAGGGAATGTCTGTATTACTGGAAATTGTTCCAGAATTTGCATAATAATAAGATTGCCTATTTTCAAACAGTAAGAAATAAAGTAGAATAGGGATATCAAAAGGCTGAAAGGAGAAATGGCATGAAGATATTAGTTACAGGCGGCGCAGGATACATCGGAAGCCATACGGATCTGGAGCTTATGAAGGCCGGCTTTGAGGTTGTAGTTGTGGACAACCTGAATAATTCCTGTATGGAGGCAGTGCACAGGGTAGAAAAACTGGCGGGAAAGCCCATCCGTTTTTATGAAGCGGATATTCTTGATAAAGAAGCAATGAGGGAGATTTTTAGGCAGGAGCAGGTGGATGCCGTAATTCATTTTGCCGGGTTAAAGGCAGTCGGGGAATCCTGCCGGATTCCGCTGCAATATTTTAAGAATAATCTGAGTGGTACGATTACGCTCTTGGAAGTGATGCAGGAGTCAGGAGTGAAGAACCTGGTCTTCTCCTCCTCAGCAACCGTATATGGGGATCCGGCAGCAGTTCCCGTGACAGAGGAATTCCCGCTATCAGCTACGAATCCCTATGGCAGAACGAAGCTGATCATAGAAGACATGCTGAGAGATCTGTATCAGTCGGATTCCTCCTGGAACATTGCTATCTTAAGATATTTTAACCCGATCGGCGCCCACGAAAGCGGAGAGATCGGAGAAGATCCAAAAGGAATTCCAAACAACCTGGTACCCTATGTTGCAAAGGTGGCAGCAGGTGTTCTGGAGAGAATTAATGTGTTTGGGAATGATTATGATACCCCGGACGGAACTGGAATAAGGGACTATATCCATGTGGTTGATCTGGCAATCGGGCACATTAAAGCAATAGAGAAGCTGAAGGAGAACCCGGGACTGGTAACCTATAATCTTGGTACCGGTATGGGATACAGTGTACTTGATGTTATTCGTAATTATGAGAAGGCTTGCGGCAAAAAACTGCCTTACGTGGTCACCGACAGAAGACCGGGAGATATCGCGGTAACCTATGCGGATGCCTCCAAAGCATGCAGTGAATTGGGATGGAAAGCAGAACGCGGCATCGATAAGATGTGCGAGGATTCCTACCGCTGGCAAAGCAAGAACCCGAACGGGTACCGTAAATAGATTAGGCTGAACTATCCTTGCGAATTTTATGCATTATAGTGGAAAATAGATCAAAAAATATAAAAACTATTGACAAAATGACTAAAATTTGCTAACCTGTAAAAGGTTAGTACTGGAGAAGGTATGATACCAGAGGATTGAAGTTGGGGAAGCGAGAGGGTAGAAGTTATAAAAGCAAGATTGGCTAAAACGTGTATCCACAGGGGTGCACCTTTTTAGCCAATCTTGCTTTTATTTTCAGTGTCTTATAAGTCTCAGTTTAACCTTTATTCTTCTTCAAACCATTCTCCCAATACCTTCTTCGCCAATTCGTAGGTACCCTCATAGGTAAAAGGACCCCGTACCGCAATATCTGATACACCATGGAGGTTTGCCAGCGCGGGAGTGTAATCGTTCAGCTTGAAGATACCATAATGATAGTCTGCAGGACCATTTTCATAATGGGTAACAATGGGAGTAATCGCAGCATCACTGATATAGGTTCCGGAAGCATCCCTCGTGATGGTTAAAGTAGCCATACCGCCGAGCATCCTGGGAGCTTCCTTTTGATAGGACATAAAATTCCCCAGGGAATAATAGACCAGCATCCGGTGACCGGGCTCCTTCTCAATCCATTCCACAGGCTCCAGAACATGGGGGTGGGTGCCAATCACCAAATCAACACCCAGATCATAATAGAAATCGGTCAGATCCTCCTGCATCGAGGTTGTTTCGTAGACATATTCCGTACCCCAATGAGGAAATACAATGATAAAATCCGCCAGTTCCTTTGCCTTCTTAATATCCTTCTGCATCATCTTCTTATCAAGCAGATTTACCAGATAAGGCTTGTCCTCCGGCATATGATAGCCGTTCAGTCCATAGGTATAATTCAGCAGGGCAAGCTTAATTCCGTTCTTCTCTATGATCGGAATTGTATCCTGCTGCTTCTTCGTTTCATTGATCCCCAATACAGTAATCTCAGGATACCCGGACCAGAAATCAAAGGTATTCTTCACAGCCTTATAACCCATATCCATCGTATGGTTCGTAGCATGCGTAATGACGTCAAAGCCTGCGTTTACGAGAGCCTCCCCGATTTCAGAAGGAGAATTGAAGCTTGGATAACCCGAATAAGCGAAGTCATCCCCGCCCAGGATTGTTTCCTGATTCACGACTGCCAGATCGGCAGCCTTAATATCATCAGCGAGATTTTTATATAAGTGATCAAATTGATAGGTGCCATCCTCTTGTTTGCCGCTTTTTACCACCTCGATATGGATCAGATTATCACCTACAGCGAGCAAAGTAACCTGTGAGCCATTCTCCTGTGCGGTAACCACCTGGTGGGACATGGCAGGAACAGCATCGGAGGGGGTACTCCCGATACCGACGGATGCGGTTTCTGCAACCAGCGGAAAATCAGTCCACCTTACCAGAGAGCCTTCTTCGAAGCTCCAGGAAGGAGTATTCAGTGGGAAGGTAAGTTCAGCTTCATAATACCAGGGATCCTCTTCGTGAAGCGGATTCCTTAATATATGGAAGTCCTGTGCCGGCATATAGCCCTGGGCAAGCAGATAGCACCGGTTACCGGTAGTATCCCTCGCAACATCCACCACTAAGACACAGTGGCCGGGGCTTCCTCCCTGAAGGAAGAGATCCCCGGGTCTGATCTCCTCTATAGCAATCGATTTACATTCCTGAGAAAGGCTTAAGGTGCCCGCATAAGAGAATACCATATCGAGATAGTTACGGAAGGTTTCGTAGGAATCATCATAGCTTTTCTTCTTGCTCCAGGAAACATCATTTCCGTTTACTACGAGACGGTTTCCCTCCCGCCATTTCGTATATTCCATCAGAAATCCATTGGTCAAATGGAAGGCAATCTTATCATAGGCTCCAAGGGACCAATAATATTCCGCGTAAACCCGAAGAATGGAATCTGCACATTGCTGGAGGTCTCTGTCACCGGTGTCCAGAGCAAAGACTGCGATATGACCTTCCTGATAACCCTTCTCTGTTCCATCATAGAGAAGAACAGGGCTGCCGTCCGATTTCAGATCCATATTCCTAAGGAAGCTTGTAAGCTCGCCAGCCACGGATGGAATCCGATCATATCCCTTAGGAGGAAGAATGCGGGTCTCCAGGGTTTTGCCTTCCGGGAACAGGATGGAATACGGTGTATCCGGGGATATGGTTTCCAGCGCAGGGATAGTATCACCGTTGGAGTTCTGTACCTCCTCGGAACGATCATCCGTCAGCACCTCCTGCTCCGTTTCAGCTTTCGGAATAACGGTAGCAGCGTCATTTAAGCCGGGATCTTCCCTCGAACTTTTTCGGGAAGAACAGCCGGAGAATAGGATCAGGAGAAATACCAAAAGCAACGAGAGTTTTAGAAGCTTATCGGGCAGCCTGCCTTTCACTGACAGTTTATTAATCATTTTCGGCTCCTTTTTTTGTTCGTATTTCCACTAGTAACTTTATTCTATTATAACATATATCTTCCAATAGGATACCTTATAGTAAGAATAATTCTGCTATAGTATGGGATGCTATCAACATAATCAGGGAAGGAAGGCTATCAGCATCACGATTGACAAAACCCATGGAACATGGTATACTTTGTCAAATGCCTAATATAGGAAAGATAATTATATAAAGTAAAAGGCTATGAAAAGAAGAGTAGGCAGTGGAGCGGTTGACAGAGAACCCCGGTATGCTGAGAAGGGGAAACGGTCTGGATGGCCGGTTAATCCGTAAGATTAACGCGCAGAAGCTGTTGAAGATGGTCTTGGAGCCGCGCACCGAGGGAGAATACTTCTTAGGCTGCGACGGAAGCATCCGTTATTATGCTAAGCTGTTTGAAAGCAGTGACAGAGGCCTTACCCGTAAGGGGAAGGTAAATTAAAGTGGTACCGCGGGAATATTCTCGTCTTTAAAGCGATTTAAAGACGGGTTTTTTTTGTTTCATTTAAAAGCCCTTCGGATTTCCATTTAATATGAAATTAACTCCCAGGAGATAATTATAGTCAGAAAGGACGATGTGTTATGAGCAAGAAACCTTATTACATTACGACAGCAATCGCTTATACCTCAGGAAAACCCCATATCGGTAATACTTATGAAATCGTATTGGCAGACAGTATCGCAAGATTCAAGAGAATGGAGGGTTACGATGTTTTCTTCCAGACCGGTACGGATGAGCATGGACAGAAGATTGAACTGAAGGCGGCGGAAGTCGGGATTACACCAAAGGAATTTGTTGACCGGATAGCGGCGCAGATTAAGGATATCTGGGATCTGATGAATACCTCCTATGATAAATTCATCCGAACCACGGATGCGGATCATGAGAAGCAGATTCAGAAGATTTTCAAGAAGCTGTATGAGAAGGGTGATATATATAAAGGAACCTATGAGGGAATGTATTGTACTCCCTGTGAATCCTTCTTCACCCCCTCCCAGCTGGTGAATGGTAAGTGCCCAGATTGCGGCAGAGAAGTTCAGCCTGCGAAGGAAGAGGCATATTTCCTGAAACTTAGTAAATATGCGGACCGCCTGATTGAGCACATCAATACCCATCCGGAGTTCATTCAGCCGGAATCCAGAAAGAATGAAATGATGAATAACTTCCTGTTACCGGGGCTGCAGGATCTGTGTGTATCCCGTACCTCCTTCAAATGGGGTATCCCGGTAGACTTTGACAACAGACATGTGGTCTATGTATGGCTGGATGCCTTAAGCAACTATATCACAGGAGTAGGTTATGATGCTGATGGTAACCATACGGAGCAGTTTGGGAAGTTCTGGCCAGCAGATCTCCATCTGATCGGTAAGGATATCATCCGTTTCCATACGATCTATTGGCCGATCATCCTGATGGCACTTGAGGTTCCCCTTCCCAAGCAGGTATTCGGACACCCTTGGCTGCTGCAGGGAAGCGCCGGGGATAAGATGAGTAAGTCCAGGGGGAATGTCCTCTATGCCGACGATCTGGTGAAGCTGTTCGGCGTGGATGCGGTCCGTTATTTCGTACTGCACGAGATGCCGTTTGATAATGATGGAATCATCTCCTGGGAGCTGTTAGTGGAGCGGATCAACTCCGATCTGGCCAACACCTTAGGAAATCTGGTGAACCGTACGGTCTCCATGTCCAATAAATACTTCGACGGAATTGTAAATAACGGCGGTGTGAATGAGCCGGTGGACGAGGAGCTGAAAGCCCTTGCACTGGAAACCCCGAAGAAGGTGATTGCCAGAATGGAAAAGCTCCGCGTGGCCGATGCCATCAGTGAGGTATTTACTCTGTTTAAGCGCTGCAATAAATATATCGACGAGACAACACCCTGGATCCTGGCGAAAGACGAGGAGAAGAAAGCTCGTCTGGAAACAGTGCTCTATCATCTCGTAGAATGCATCTGTATCGGAGCAAGCCTGCTGGAGCCCTTTATGCCTGAGACCGAAGGGAAGATTCTCGCCCAGATTTCATCGGAAGGAAGAAAACTGGAACAGATGAATTCCTTTGGTCTGTACCCTTCGGGAACGAAGGTTACCCAGGCACCTGAAATATTATTTGCAAGACTTGATATTAAGGAGGTACTTGAGAAAGTGGAAGCTTCAAAAGAAGTAATTATTAAGGAAGAAGTCAAGGTAGCTGCTGAAGGCAGTGCAGAAACAAAGGAGGGAACTCCTGCTGCAGAGGCAAACGATGTGATGGATATAGAGGCGAAGCCGGAGATTACCTATGATGAATTCGCAAAGCTGCAGTTTGCGATTGGTGAAATCATTGCCTGTGAGGAAGTGAAGAAATCCAAGAAGCTGCTATGCTCTCAGGTGAAGATCGGCTCCCAGGTGAAGCAGATTGTATCCGGAATAAAGGCCTATTACACTCCGGAGGAGATGGTAGGCAAGAAGGTTATGGTGGTTGTCAATCTGAAGCCGGCAACGCTTGCAGGATTATTATCCGAAGGAATGCTCCTTTGTGCTGAGGACAATGCCGGAAACCTGGCCTTAATGGTACCGGAGAAGCCAATGCCTTCCGGAGCTGAGATCAGGTAAGGAGTTTAGAACAAGGGGGAGAACGGATGCTAAATCATGTAGGTACGAAAGAGATTGAAACAGAACGTCTTCTCCTGCGTCAGTTCCGGGAAGGCGATGCAGGAGATATGTATCAGAACTGGGCTTCTGATGAGGAGGTAACGAAGTTCCTTACCTGGCCGACGCACAAGGAACTTACGGTCTCGGAAAGAGTTCTAGCGGACTGGGTAGCAGGGA
>JAEZJW010000007.1 GCA_023415595.1 Bacillota bacterium | reverse complement strand
GACAGAACAAAGGAAGAGAATTTCCTGGAGCTTGAGATCAATTTCCTGGTTGGTAAGAAGCAGTTAAAGCCGATTCTGGAGAAATGCATCAATATCCATGGCGCAACACAGACAGCAGAGCTCCTGGATGCTGTGAAATCCTTAGGTTATAAGTATTCTACCCGTGCTGCGATGACGGTTTCCATCTCCGATATGAAGGTTCCGGATGAGAAGAAACAGATCATTGAAGATGCGGAAGCAACAATAGAGAATATATCAAGAGAGTACAGACGAGGCAGAATGACGGAGGAAGAGAGATACAACACCGTTATTGAGACCTGGAAGGAAGCCGATAAGGTTCTGACAGATACTCTGCTTGGTGGACTGGACCGTTTCAATAACATTAAGATGATGTCCGACTCCGGTGCCCGTGGTTCCGATAAGCAGATTAAACAGCTTGCCGGTATGCGTGGCTTGATGGCAGATACCTCCGGCCGTACGATTGAATTACCGATCAAGTCCAACCTTCGTGAGGGTCTGGATGTACTGGAGTACTTCATTTCCGCACATGGTGCCCGTAAGGGTCTGTCCGATACGGCTCTTCGTACTGCTGACTCCGGTTATCTGACCCGCCGTCTGGTTGACGTCGCTCAGGATCTGATTATCCGTGAGGTTGACTGCTGCGAGGGTGAAGAAGAGATCCAGGGTATGGTAATTAAGGCATTCACCGACGGTAAGGAAGTCATCGAAAGCCTGGAAGAGAGAATCACAGGCAGATATGCTTGCGAATCAATCTACGATGAAGATGGCAATATGATCGTTAAGAGAAATCATATGATCACACCGAAGAGAGCTGCTAAGATCATGGCAACCGGCACTGACAAGGTTAAGATCCGTACTATCCTCTCCTGTAAGTCCCATATCGGTGTCTGCGCGAAGTGTTACGGTGCGAACATGGCAACCGGCGAAGCAGTTCTGGTCGGTGAAGCAGTCGGTATCATCGCTGCTCAGTCCATCGGTGAGCCCGGTACACAGTTAACGATGCGTACCTTCCATACCGGTGGTGTGGCTGGTGACGATATCACACAGGGTCTTCCCCGTGTCGAGGAATTATTCGAGGCCAGAAAGCCGAAGGGACTCGCAATCATTGCTGAGTTCGGCGGCGTAGTCACGATTAAGGATACGAAGAAGAAGCGTGAAGTTATTATCACAAACAATGAGACGATGGAATCCAAGGCGTATCAGATACCATACGGCTCCAGAATAAACGTAATGGATGGCGATGTACTTGAGGCCGGTGACGAGCTGACCGAAGGTAGTGTTAATCCTCATGATATCTTAAAGATCAAGGGTGTCCGTGCCGTTCAGGATTATATGATTCAGGAGGTACAGAGAGTTTACCGCCTGCAGGGTGTTGAAATCAACGATAAGCATATCGAGGTTATCGTTCGTCAGATGCTGAAGAAGATTCGAATCGAGAATAATGGCGATACAAACTTCCTTCCGGGAACCCTGATTGATTTCCTTGAGTATGAAGATGAGAATAACAGACTTCTGGCTCAGGGCAAGGAACCCGCGGATGGCAAGCAGGTAATGCTTGGTATCACGAAGGCATCCCTGGCGACCAACTCCTTCCTGTCAGCAGCCTCCTTCCAGGAGACGACTAAGGTTCTGACAGAGGCAGCGATCAAGGGTAAGGTAGATCCGTTGATCGGTCTGAAGGAAAATGTTATCATCGGTAAGCTGATTCCTGCCGGTACCGGTATGAAGAGATACCGTTCTGTTAAGCTCGATTCTGATTTCCAGGAGGAGTATATGCTTTCTGAAGATCTCGAGGGAGACGGTAACTACTCTGATGAATTCGATACCTTCGACTATTCCGATA
The DNA here is from genome assembly GCA_023415595.1 of Bacillota bacterium. Lineage (GTDB taxonomy): Bacteria > Bacillota > Clostridia > Lachnospirales > Lachnospiraceae > Mobilitalea. Next base: position 13,892 of record JAEZJW010000007.1, on the reverse strand, counting down.
TGGACTTTAATGAAGAAGGCTTCTTAGAAGAGGGTCTTGAGGATGATGAGGACGGCTTATATGAGGTCGAGGACGGAATCGCTGAGGTTGTATACGATGAAGACAAATACGCCAAGGAAGAAGATGATCTTCAGAGAGAGGATACTATTCCCGGTGTAGATGACGCTCATGTAAATTATGGTGAGAACAGCCATAATGACGGCGACTGGACCGAGACAGAGTTCAACCTGAAGGGCATTTCAGAGGATGATTACAGCGACGGTCTGTAGAATAATCCATTACATGAGATGGATCTAATGACAGAATTAAAGCATATATGATACTAATGGCGTGTTGCATAACAACTTTTCGTTTGGATGCAGCACGCCATTTTGTATGGTATTATACCCTACAAAATATAAAAGGAGATGATTGGCTTATGAAAAACCTAATAAAATCAAGCATATTTGGTTTTGCACTTATGAATTTTAGTGGATTTATATATTTAATGAGTGCGAATGAGTTATCATATTTTACTTTCTTTCTGGGCTTTGGCATTATCATGTTAGGGTTGATTCTAAACATAAAAGAAAAAGATTAGATCTTATGTTTTTTCACTTCCCGAGAGGAAAATGCTAAGTAGAAAACAATTACGGACTAAGGGCTGTCTATTAATTTGGCGGCCTTTTTTTATAATGGAAAACATAGTTTTGATATGCCGCAAATTTGCATTCTCTAAGTTGTATAGTTTAAAATATGGGAGAAAAAGGCGATTTATGTGCTAAAAAATAGGTTGCGTTTGCCAAAAAAGCATTGTATCATGGTACTGTATGTTTTTCTGGGGAGAAAGAATTTTGAAAGATCCAAAATTCTTGGGAAGAACTGCGAATTTCGCACAATGGTGCTCAATCCTTGTTCTTCCAGATTTTTAAGCTGGATGGTTGTAAAGAATTTTGAAAGACCCAAAATTCTTGGGAAGAACTGCGAATTTCGCACATAGGTGCGTACGCCAGCAATATAAAGCGGCAGCAAGATGGTTATCATGATCAGATAAGAATGATTAGTTTTGAAAGGATGAGGGCGAAGAGTATGGAATATGAAGTAAGATATCAAGAATGGTTGGCAAACCCATACTTTGATGAAGCAACCAGAAACGAGCTGGCTGCTCTTACGGGTAATGATAAAGAAATTAAGGAGAGGTTCTTTCAGGATCTTGAATTTGGTACCGGGGGCTTAAGAGGTATTCTGGGTGCGGGAGTGAACCGAATGAATCTTTACACGGTACGGAGGGCTACCCAGGGACTTGCGAATTATATCAAAAAACAGGGCGGCGAGAAGAAAGGCGTGGCAATCGCCTATGATTCCAGGCGGATGTCGCCGGAGTTTGCCTTGGATACTGCACTATGCCTCGCTGCAAACGGGATTAAGGCATACCTGTTTGAAGCATTACGTCCAACTCCTGAGCTATCCTTTGCCGTCAGGGAGCTTGGCTGCACAGCCGGTATCGTTATCACCGCAAGCCACAATCCCGCAGAATATAACGGTTATAAGGTTTATTGGGAGGATGGAGCACAGATCACCTCGCCCAAGGACGTGGAAATCATCCAGGAAGTGAAAGCAATCACGGATTTTTCCGAAGCAAAAACCATGAGTAAGCAGGAAGCCTCACAGCAAGGACTTCTGATTAATATTGGAAGAGATATCGATGATAAATACATTAATGAATTAAAGAAGCTGGTAATTAATCCGATCAGTGAAGAGGGCAGGAAACTGAACATCGTCTATACCCCGCTGCATGGTACCGGAAATCTCCCGGTCCGTCGCATCTTAAAGGAGCTGGGCTTTGAGAATGTCTACGTAGTACCGGAGCAGGAGCTGCCCGATTCGGAATTCTCTACCGTAGGTTATCCGAATCCCGAAGATCCGAAGGTATTTACTCTGGCTAAGAAGCTGGCAGAGGAAGTAGGAGCGGATCTGATCCTGGCTACCGACCCGGATGCGGACCGTCTGGGTGTTCAGGTAAGGAATGGGGAAGGGGAGTTTGTCTTATTTAATGGTAATATGACCGGCGCCTTGATTGCTGAATATGAGTTCTCCCAGATGGCAGAGAAGGGAATTCTGCCTTCGAATGCTGCCTTGGTGAAAACAATCGTTACAGGCAATATCTCTGACCGAATTGCAGAACATTATCAAGCGAAGCTCATTGAAGTACTGACCGGCTTCAAGTATATCGGTGAACAGATTAAGAATTTCAAGGAAACAGGCTGTAATGAGTTCGTATTCGGCTATGAAGAGAGCTACGGCTGCCTCATTGGTACTCACTCCAGGGATAAGGATGCTGTGGTAGCTGTGATGGCATTATGCGAGGCGGCCGCTTATTATCAGTCCATGGGGATTACACTCTATGAGCAGATGGAACGTATCTATGAGAAATACGGTTATTTCAAGGAGGACCTGGTGTCCGTAACCTTAAAGGGCATCGAAGGAATCGAGAGAATCAAAGCAATCATGGAAGGCTATCGAAGCAATCCTCCGAAGGCTGCTGGAGATTACAGAATTCTGAAAATAAGGGATTATCGTGAGGATAAGATTACGGATGTTTTGACCGGAGCAGTGACACCGACCGGACTACCTAAGTCCGATGTACTGTATTTCGAACTGGAGGAGGATGCCTGGTGTGCGGTCCGTCCTTCAGGTACGGAACCGAAGATTAAGTTTTATTTCGGGGTTAAAGGCAGCTCCATGGAGGAAGCAGAAGTAAGGCTTCAGAGGTTGATGAAGGATGAAGTCTTTCAGGTGAGTTAAGATAACAGAGGCTACTATAAATTGTTCTGCGATACATTTTAACGTATTAGCCGGAACATTACTATAGTAGCCTTATTTATAAATGATTTTTACAATGATCATACAATACTACCAATATGGAGGGACAAAATGATACCTTATAATAAATATGATGAAGAGGAATTCTTTCAGAAATACAGTAAGATGGAGCGTTCACTCAAAGGGCTGGATGGAGCCGGAGAATGGCAGGAGCTTAAGAAAATGCTGCCTGAGTTTACAGGCAAGAGGGTCCTTGACCTGGGCTGTGGCTATGGCTGGCACTGCCGATATGCGATTGAGCAGGGGGCTGGATCAGCAATCGGCATAGATATATCAATGAAAATGCTGGAAGAAGCAAGGCGTAAAACCAGGTCTGACAGTATTAAATATCTTTGCTTACCAATAGAGGAAATGGATTTTCCTGATGCCTGCTTTGAAATAGTCATCAGCTCACTGGCCTTCCACTACATTGAAAATCTCGAAGAAGTGATTAACAAGGTTTACAGAGTTCTTACCCCGGGAGGAAATTTTGTATTTTCGGCAGAGCATCCTATTTTTACAGCCCAAGGGACACAGGACTGGCATTATGATCAGGATGGTGAAAAGTTGCATTGGCCGGTTGACAGGTACTTTGAGGAAGGTATCCGCAGATCGGTTTTCCTTGAAGAGGAGGTTATGAAGTATCACAGGACATTGACCACCTATGTAAACAACCTGATAAAGGCTGGCTTTGAAATAACCGGTCTTGTTGAGCCACAGCCTCCGGAGCATATGCTCCGCGCAATTCCCGGTATGCAGGAGGAACTGCGCAGACCAATGATGATACTTATCTCAGCAAGAAAAAGATAATTACTCCGAATACTCTTCCACGCGGAAGGTAGTGTTTTGAAGACCGTTTGATGGTTTCGTTCATTTAACTTACCTCCGTTAAATTTATATTCTTTCATAGGAAATCTCTGTTATTCTTACCACCTGTTCATATGTATCCTGTCCTTAATGTTGTATTCCTTCTGAAGAGTCCAAGCAGCATCCTCAGCGGGATATCCGATTGCCAGATAGCAGGGCATGATGTAATCCCCGGGATACTTCAAATACTCTTGCGTATAAGCAGATTCCTTCTCGGAGGGAATTCTTAAGGCGACATATAAGCCTTCAGCAGTTGCAGCGAGAAGGATATTCTCGATGCAGCACCAGATGGAGGCGAAGGCATTCAGGGAGCTTAGGCTCTCGGGTTTTAGCAGGGGATGACTCTGTTTAAATAGCGGTAAGACCAGACAGCCGGAATTGTACAGCATGAAAAACTGCTTCGGAATTGCATCAAGATACATCGCACGCTGGCATTCGTCGGTCATTTTCCAGGTATCCAGGATTTTCTCCACCTTCTTGCCGGAGACTCGGGCAGGCATCTGCTCCAGCAGCTTTAAGCGCTCCTCCTTATCCCGGATTACGACAAACTCCCAATTACGCATATGGTCATTGGTCGGTGCCCTCATGCCTGCATCCAGTATCTTTTCTATGGTTTCCAAAGGTACTTCCCTCTCAGTAAAATCACGGATGGTTCTTCTCTGATTGATTGCATTATATAGCTCCATTTTCTCCTCCTTCAGGACATAGAATTAAATCAGCATTCAGGAATATGCTTTGTATGTCCATAGTATAGCACAACCCAGATGGAAAGAAAAGCCAGCTATGAGATGGAAGCCATCAGAATGTTTCAGATGCGAATTCCTCTGCGATCATTAATTGACCTTTGATATCGGATGGGATATACTCCTATTCATACGGATATCTAAATTAATCGTAATGAGGATGAGAGGTAGTGCTGTCATGCTAAAGAATATCATGTGTTTTGGAGATTCTAACACTTATGGCTTTATTGCGGGCTCCGGTGGAAGATATGATGAGAACACCCGATGGACCAGGCTGCTTCAGAAACAGCTGGGGGATGCTTATTATGTAATTGAAGAAGGATTAAACGGACGGACAACCGTCTTTGATGATCCCGAGAAGAAATTTATGAACGGAAGCGAGTATCTGGAGATGTGCATCGCTACCCACAGACCTTTAGATCTGGTGATTCTGATGCTTGGTACAAATGATACGAAGGAAAGATATCATGCCGGCCCTGCTGAGATAGCACGAGGGCTGGAGAAGCTGGTCAGGATACTCCGGGAGCCGGGAATTTATCATAACCATGTACTGATTATTTCCCCGATTCATATCAGCGAGAGTATCCTTACCTCCGAATACAACGACTCCTTTCAGGGACTGGAGGGCAGGGAGAAATCGAAGAGGCTGGCTGCTGAGTATGCAAGGATCGCAAGGGAGTATCATTGCTTCTTTATGGATGCCGCTGATTATGCCGTGGCGGATGATACCGATGCAATTCATTTGGATGCGAAGGGCCACGCTGTACTGGCAGACGGGGTATATCATAAGATTAGGGAGATGGAACAAAAGGGCAGGAAAAAGCTCGATAGGTTTGCCTTACAGCTTACACCAAAGAATGAAAAATAGGATTTAAATACAAGAGACCAGCACGATAAGGGCTGGTCTCTGTCAATTCGTAGAGCATCTGTTAGGTATATGTTATAAGTATATTCTTTTATATAATAAGATGAATAATCTTGCGGATAACTTTATGCCAGCTTCTGACCGCAGTTATGGCAGAAGTTAGCAGCACCGGTCTTCTGACCGCAATTCGGACAGAAATTCGGTTTGGTGCCGGACTGTCCGGCGGGCGCATTTTGCTGGTTGACTGTCTGGTTCATGTTCTGCATCATCTGGTTGGCATAGGTCATCCCCATCATCATGCCTGCCATATCCGATGCAGCACCGCCGCCCTTAACATTACCGTTAGAGATTCCTTCCGTCATGGCAATGGTCTGATAGCGGCCCAGGTCACCAACCATGCTGTGGGAAGCATTCTTGTTAATCATCGCCTGAATCTCTTCCGGATAAGTGAAGCTCATGATGTTAAAGCCGGTTACGGATAAGCCGGTATCATAGATCTGCATATCCAGATCTGTCTTAATGCCGGTAGCGATATCGAAGGAATTGGCCTGGAGGTTGAACATATCCTTGCCTTCCTTAGAGATCCATTTCATTAGCAGCTGATCCAGGACGGCGATGATCCTTAAGCGGACATCCTCTACTGCATAGCTGTTTCTGATCCCTGCGATCTTATCGATTAGTTTCACATAATCCGTTACCTTGAAGTTGAAGGCACCGTTTGCCCGGATTGGCATTCCGCCCGGCAGTGCGGGGGTAGGAATATTGATCGCATTCTGCGTACCCCATTTTGCGGTGAACTCCTTCGTATTAACGAACAGCACCTCTGCCCTCATACCGCTGTTGAAGCCGAACTTAAAACCCTTCAGCGTGGAGAGGAAAGGGATGATCTGTGACTCAATATCATAATCCCCTTCATCCTTGAAGATACCCTCGATTTTCCCATTGTACAGGAAGATGGCATCCTGCCCGGGACGGATGATCAGACGGCTTCCCTTTTTAATCTCATCATTGTTCCATTTGTAGAAAATCATATCATCCCGAAATTCCAGCCACTCAACGACATTCGCGAATTGTTTTGAGAATAAACCCATACTATTTCCTCCCGTTATTTACTTAATCGTACTATTATCATTATAATCTCAATTGTATGATATTACCATCATAATTTTCTGCCGCCGGAGCTGTGGGAACGGCCTCCCATGGATATTCCTCCGCGGAAGCCTCCGGCATTAAAGCCGCCCCTTCCTCCGGAATTATTCTGGGTAGGTCTCCGCACCTTCGTGATCGTGGTTCTCAGATAGATATCTCTTCGCCCGATCAGACCGGAATGACTCTGGTCCAAATAATCATTTCCACGTACCGTCATCCTTCCGCCGGAATGATATGCCATGATTCCGACAGCGACTCCTCCGATGATTAAGGCCGCTGCCAGCTGGATCCAGGGATTCGTAAGATAATCCTTTACCTGCTTGCTGCTTCCGTCTCTATAATAACTGTCATAATCGTAATCATTAGAATAATTCGGATCGGAGGATGTGCTGTAGCTGTAATCATGATCTGTATTGATTTCGGAGTCATCATTCATATAGGATGTTGCCATACTGATATAGGTTGCGAAGGCATCATAGTAATTTCCTGCCCTTAGGTCTCCTTCCATCCGGTCGAAGATCTTATCGATTCGCTTCGAGTGGACATAGGTTTCCGCCGTCCCATAGCCTTCGATAAATATCTCCCCGCGATATACATCATATAGGAAATAGACACGGTCAGCGGCAGGCTGCGCATCCTCAAAATTCTCAATGTAGCGTTCGGGATAGACTGCTTTGGAATCATTATGGGTCAGGATAAAGATCTCAGCTTTTGCTTCCTCTTCGTATTCCAGGCACATAGCCTCCAGCTCTTCATATTCATCAGCAGTTAACAGTCCGGCTTCATCATAGACTCTTTTCCCGTTCTCTGCAGCGTAAGCAAGGGTGACACTTGAGATACAGAGGGAGAGTACCATCAGCAGACCAAGCAGGAGGGTGGATCTGAGTTTTAAGATATTCATAATGAACTACCTCCTAATACTAAAGTCAGAAGCTGGAACAGGATAAAGGTTCCGGTGGATATTCCGAGGAACCAGGCTGCGACGTTCCCTTTACTGATGGGAGGCTTACCGACGATCTTACCGGTCTGCCCGTTCATTGCAAAGTTGTGCTCCGCCTGCTTGTAGTCATAGCAGACCATCCATACCGGAAGCAGAGAATAGTCAGCCTTCCTTTTACGGATATTGATATCCTTCCGGTGGAAGGAAACCGTGGTGTAGCCGTGGATTGTGGAATGGATATAGTTATCGACATAATTAGTTGCCCGTTCCTTGATTCTCGGGAGTAGGGCATTATCGTCAAAATCATATTTCTCGGCAATATAACCTGCCAGATAGGGCATATTAAAATCCTTCAGGTTGTTGTACTCATATGGCTCCAATTTATCCATCATGGAATCGTCCATTTTACCTGAGGCATCGCAGGGAATCCGAAGATAATTCAGATCCACCTTACGATAGACATGATAATACTTCGTCTCGGTATAGATCCACTCACCACGGGAATAAGTAAATACCCTGGTGCAGGTGGCCTCTGCTTCTCCGCGGCCGTTCAGGTCATAGAGCCAGAAGGGAACATACAGTCCTGTGATATTCTTAATACGGTCAGCTTTCATGAAATCAGATGGGGTAAGGAGACCTTTACGGCACCATTTCTTGAAGGCCTCCTGTGCCTGTTGCTTACTGATCGTAAATGGAATCAGTTTAGCAGGTGCCAGGCTTCCGGACAGCCGATCACTTAATACGACTCCCGCACCGCAGAAGCTACAGGTAGTTGCAGCGGTTTGAGGATCCGTGATCAGGACAGCACCGCAATTATTACAGTGATATTCGGTTGCTTCATCCCCTCGGAAGGTTGCATGACTGGAGGGCTCATCCGTATCAGATTCATCTGCATAATCCTCCTCAAAGGATTCATCTTCAGCGGTTGCGTCCTCCGTATTTCTTTCGTAGGTAACAGTGGCATCCTTTGGCAGATTTTTCACTCCTGCCATTTGTTCTATATTATCCGTTCTGCCGCAGCTGCCGCAGCGCAGCATACCCGATTCGGAATCGTAAGCCATATCCGCCCCACAGTTCGGGCATTTATAATGTACTACCATTTGTAGAAATCCCCCCTTTTCAAAGATCTATCGTTATTAGGAGCTTGCATATCTTTCGTTATGCTGTGATTACAGATGAAATAGATTCGGCTCCTTGCAAAATGCCCGCAAGTAGGAAAGCCGGAAGCTTTTCTCCTGCGGACATTTCATGATGCATGACAAACTACCCGGCTTGCCGGCTCATCTTACTTGCGTTAAGCGTTCTTATTTATTCAGGCTGGCTTTAAGTGCTGCCAGTTCATCCTCTACGGAGGTATTCACATCATACTTCTTCGTCAGATCCTCGATGGACTGATCGGAAGAGGAGCGATTTAACTCTGCCATGGCATTTGCCTTATCGAGGGCTTTATCTGCCATCTCCTCGTACTTGGCAAAGCTTGCCATGGAGTTATTGGCACTGACCACGGAGGAGCCCATCTTGTTGATTCTCTCCTGGGTCTTGGCGACAGCCAGCTTACCCTTGATCATATCCTTGCGGGACTCAAGCTCATTGATATCCTCCACCAGCTTATCATGCATCTCACGCATATGGGTGGCATTACTATGCGCCAGGTCGTAAGCTTCCTGTAATCCGGGCTGTTTTGAGGTCAAGGATGCCTTCTGCTCTAAGAACTTACGAGCATCACTCTCATTTTCTGCTTCAAGGGCTTTTACTGCATAAGCCTGCATCTTGGTGATCTCTTCGTTGCAGTCATCGAGAACTCTCTTGGCTCTCTGTTCCTCTGCCATAATGGCAGCAGTTTCAGACTTTACTTTACCGAGATCGGAATTGAGATTTCTCAGGCACTGATCGATCATCTTCTCAGGATCCTCTGCTTTATCTAACAGTGCATTGATGTTGCTGGACATGATGTCTTTGAATCTTGTTAAAATTCCCATAGTAATTATCCCTCCATATGTTATGTATCGTTAAGAGGCTAAACTCATATTCATTCTTAATATGCTAAGATTTGTTATAAGCAGCCTTTTAAGTTAACTTATTACAGCTTAAAGTTTAGTATGAAATATCTGTAACGTCAAGTTAAATTAAGGTTAGAATCATTAGAGGGAGTTTATAGACCTTTTCGAAATCATTTGCCGAAATCATTCCACAGAATTACTGGCCAGGGCGTGAACAGTAACGGTAAGATAACGGAAATATTCATGTAAGGTTGTAATTTATAAACCTCTAATATATAATAGGAAGAAATATTCATTGAAGGTACAGAGAATAATATTAATGTTGAAAGAACTGTGATTTCAAGCAGATAAGAAGAAAGAGAGATTACTATGTGGATTGCGGATGGCTGGAAGGATTATGAAGTAATAGATACCTCGAATGGAGAGAAGCTGGAACGGTGGGGAGATTATCTCCTGGTTCGCCCCGATCCTCAGGTACTGTGGGATACCCCGAAGCTCCATAAGGGATGGAAGACGAGGAATGGCCATTATCACAGAAGCTCCAAGGGTGGTGGAGAATGGGAGTTCTTCGATTTGCCGAAGCAGTGGGATATTCAATATAAGGAGCTTACTTTTCACCTGCAACCCTTCAGCTTTAAGCATACGGGACTCTTCCCCGAACAGGCAGTGAACTGGGACTGGTTTTCGGAAAAGATTAAGAATATCAAGGACAGACAGATTAAGGTATTAAACCTGTTCGCATATACCGGCGGGGCAACCCTGGCGGCAGCGAAGGCCGGAGCCGCGGTCACTCATGTGGATGCCTCCAAGGGAATGGTAACCTGGGCGAGGGAGAATGCAGAGGCCTCCGGGCTGGGCAATGCTCCGATCAGGTACATTGTAGATGATTGTGTGAAATTCGTGGAACGTGAGATACGCAGAGAGAGTAAATATGACGCTGTCATCATGGATCCTCCCTCCTATGGGAGAGGACCCAAGGGTGAGATCTGGAAGATCGAGGACAATATCTATCCGTTCCTCCAGCTCTGTGCCAAGGTTTTGTCAGATAAACCTGTCTTCTTCCTGATTAATTCCTATACGACGGGTCTTCAACCCGGAGTCCTGGCCTATATGCTTTCTGAAGTACTTGGAAAGACATATCAGGGGAAGATTGTGGCAGAGGAGATCGGGCTGCCGGTTACCTCAAATGGGTTTATTCTTCCTTGCGGTGCCTCCGGGAGATGGGAGATATGATGCTGTGCATTGGCGTTTAGGTGTTGGTGGTTGCTTTATATTCCGAAGGAATAAGCATATGCTGACCTTGGATCGTGAATAGCCCTGTTCTATACGTACAACCGAAAACTATAAACAATAATATTAATAGGATTCATGAATTTACATATCTATGTAACGTCATGGGTCCTTTTTTCGTCTATACTAATAGAAACATAATTTGATGGACAAAGGGAGGAAAGGGATGAATGCCTGGGATAAGGAATAGGATGAATCAGGGATTTTCAGGAATAGAGCTGGAGGAGATCTGCAGAAGCACCTGGAGGGATCTGTACCGCTTCGTTTATTATCGGGTCCAGAACCGGGAAGAGGCAGAGGATATTACGCAGGAAACCTATGCGAAGGCTTTTCAATATATGAAGTACCATGAGATTATCGTCACGGATTATAGCAGCTACCTAAAATCAATCGCTTTGAACATCATCCGGGATCAGTGGAGGCTGAAGAAAAGGAAGGGGCAAATGGTAAATATCGAAGTGGTGGATCCGGAAGTAATGTCAGTCAGTGATTTCTCAGGGGAGGCAGAGGACAGGGCTCTGCTCGAGGAAGCAATAAGGAAGCTGCCGCAGGAGCAGCAGACTGTAATCCGTTTAAGAATACTAAAGGGTTATTCCTCTGCTGAGACAGCCAGACAGATGAACAAAAAGGAAGGAACCGTTCGGGTACTTCAGTTCCGGGCAATCAAAGCACTGACAAAGCTGCTGAAGGGGTAAATGGGTTATGAGTAAATAGGAATATGGGTATACGGGTATACGGGTATATGGGTAAGGGATAGATGGGGATATGATCATATGGGTATATGGGTATATGGGTAAATGGGTATATGGGTATATGGGTATATGGGTATATGGGTATATGTGTTTATGAGTATATGGGTATATGAGTATATGGGTAAGGAGGATTGTGATGAAAGAGAAGAGATTGTCCAAGTATATCGATCATTTAAATAAGGAAGAGATACCGAAGGAGCATAGGAACTTACCTCGGGATACAGAATATGAAGGGCTTATGGATACAGTCAGGAGAATAAAGAGATTGAAGGACCCGGTACTGCCGGGCAGGGAATTCGAAGACAGACTCATCATAGCTGCAACCGGAAGAGATCAGCGGGGAATCAGTAAGGAGGCTGCAGCAGAAAACCACGATAATGCTTCAGCTCGGAGAGGGGGAAAACATAGGCCGGTCATGCTGCGCCGTATGCTGATTACGGCCTCTGCCATAGCTGCGGCTGTTTTGATCCTGATCACGGCAACAGACCTTCCCATCGGCAGTCATCAGGCCAGCATCGTTAAGGCAATGGAGCAAGCGATGGAAGAAGTAGGTGCATACCATGGAATTTTGGAGGTAACAGAAACCAACGGACTAGGGGAGACAGTGGTTCAGGCACGCAAGGAGGTCTGGGCGGACCGTCAGGGGAATTACTGGCTGAAGGAGCTTGCAGGCTACCAGAAGGATATGATTACTGCAAATAACGGAGATGTCAGGTGGCAGCTAAGGCCGGAGGAGAAGGTAGTCTACCTATTTCCGGCTTTTCCGGACCCCTACCGCTTTACCTTCGAGTTAGGGAAGGAAGTAGAGGAAGCAAAGAGTGCACTATCTGTTAAGAAAGCAGGAGAAGAAACGATCGCAGGGAGGGAAGCAATCATTCTGGAGATAACTCCTGACGGCGGTGATACCTACCGTCTTTGGGTGGATGAGGAGACGGACCTGCCCCTCCAGAGACAATCCTCGATGCAGAATGCACTTCAGATGAAGGTGACCTATACAGAGCTTGGTTTTATGGAAGAGATACCGGCAGAGCTTCTTCAGTACTCAATGCCGGTCGGTTATTCGGAGATTGAGACGGATCCGGAGCAGGTGCTGTCTACGATGGAAGAGGCAGGGGAGGCAGCAGGGTTCCTTCCGGTTATTCCGGAGGGATTGCCGGAGAACTATGAACTGTCACGGATCTCCTATCTGTCTAATTCCGAAGCCATTCAGCTGACCTTTCAGAGCAAGGAAAACAGTAAAACTGTGGTGATCCTGCAGGCAAAGGCGGAAGATGATCTAAAGCCTGATCCGATGGCCATGTTAGGTGCGGTGGGAGGGGAGCAGGCGGAAATCCTCCAAAACTTCCTTGGCCAGGCAGGTGTTACTTCCATCCGCTGGTTGGAAGGGGATATGGAATACAGGATATACGGTAATCTTCACCCCGAGGAGTTAGGCGGCTTCATAAAGACTGTCTCTCAGGGAGAACTTATCCTTCCTTCAGATGAGAAAAAGTCTGATAAGCCGCAGATCGAAGTCCCCTATGACCTGGAGGCTGAACAGAATGACCAGAAGAGTGTGGATGCGGGACATTCCCCATGGAAGCTGGATCCGGCCTTTGTCGCCCAGGTATACGCCAATATTCTGATCTCACCTGAGGGGATTATCGGAGACTATAAAATTCCATACGAAGCGGTGAAGATCATAGAGAATAACGGTATCAGTGCAATTGCTGAGATTGACAGCAAGGATACGATTGCTCAGAGAGTATATATGAAGCGTCTTGTACGGCAGGATGATACGGGTATCTGGACAGTGGTAGGATATGATCCTGTTAAAGAATAAAATGCGTAAGCAGGTCATTCTCATGAAGGTTAGGAAGGAATGACAGCCTGACAGACTTTCATTCCTGGTCAAAGGCAGCAGTTGAATCCAAGTATATGGTGGATTGAGCTGCTGCTCTTTGCGTTGACACTTTATAATTAGAAATTGATGACAATATAAATAATGTAAGCCAAGGAGGGGAATAATAGCCATCAGTATTTTTGGATAAACCTTCAGTAGTTCAAGAATCTTTAAAAAGTACTTGCAAATACTATATTCTTAGTGTATAATATCAAATGTTGTGACGTTGATAGCGTAGAAGCGTGAGGTTGCTACCGATCTTGGGTAGGTTTTCCGTGGAGCGAATGTCAAGTTATGAAACTGGCGACAAGTCACTGTACCAATAGAACCTTCTGCCATTGGGCAGATAAGACGTGTGAAAATCTCATAGTATACAAGCGAAACAAATCGAATGATCTGTAAGCAGGAAGTCCGGGAAACCGGATTATATGTATGGTAAATGAAGATACACACGGATGAGTGTACAGTCACCACTTGTCGTACTGAACTTAAGTGCGAAAAGGAGGCGGCTTTTTTTATGGCAAGTCAAGTAATGAGAATCACATTGAAGGCATATGATCATC
>JAEZJW010000149.1 GCA_023415595.1 Bacillota bacterium | reverse complement strand
AAGCTCAAAGACGTATTCGGAATGTCCCTGCCTGCACCTCTCATCAACCGGTAGCTTTCTGTAGGAGGATATCATTCTTACTTCTTCTTATCATCGCTTTTGCTATATTGAGCGTAAGTATAGCAAGATGATTTATGTTTGTCAAGTACCAAATTAATACTTAAGATATTCATAGTATATTCATCGTTCTATATAAATAAAATATTTTACTGGAATTTTCCATAAATATATGTTATAACATCATCAATATATATTTATAAGTATCAATATATAAAATTTATTATCAGAGGGAGGGTTATTATGATTAACAGCAGATGTGAGGAATCAGTAAAATGTTTTAATGCAAACTTTAATTGTTGCCAAGCTGTTTTTGCTACCTACAGCGAACAGCTTGGACTGAACAAGGAAACCGCACTGAAGATTGCCAGCCCGTTCGGTGGGGGAATCGCTCGTATGGGCGATACCTGTGGTGCGGTGACAGGGGCCCTTATGCTGATCGGGTTAAAGGAGGGGCAATACCAATCAGAGGATAAAGAGGCAAAGGAAAAATGCTATCGAGTATCACAGGAATTCATCGGCAGATTCAAGGAGCTTTACGGTTCCATCATGTGCAGGGATATCCTAAGCTGTGATCTCAGTACCGAGAGCGGGCAGAAATTCGCGAAAGATCACAATCTGACTAAGACCCTGTGTCCGGGCTTTGTCAGAGATGCTTCTAAAATAGTTGAAATTCTCCTGGAGCTGATTCCGGCGGAGACAACTGCAGATGTACCGGCAGAGATAACATCGAAAGAAGCTACCGAGACTCAGGAAGAAGTTGCGGCAACGTTATCGGCAGAAGTACCGGCAGAGAAAAAGTAATGTCTAATTTTATATACATAGACTTCGATTGTGGATATAAACCGCAACCGGTTATAAACGGATAAAAGCTTAATAGTAAGACAAAAATTAACGGCTAGTCAAAAGTTCATAACTAGGCAAAAATCCCGCCTGATGATTTATTTCAGGCGGGATTTATTATTTCCTAGCTATACCGAATATCAAAATAATCAGAGGGAGCTTTCGCAAGTCCCGATAATTCTAATCATCTGTCCTGTACTACTATTTGTAATTGTACCATGAATTGTTATTCAAATTGTGAATTGTACAGCTTATAATAAAAGCCCTTCTTCTCCATCAGCTCGGTATGAGTCCCCTGCTCCACCACATTTCCCTGGTCGATGACCAGGATATTGTCCGCTCCCTGGATCGTGGAGAGACGGTGTGCTATTACAAAGCAAGTCTTCTGTTCCATCAGCTTACGCATTGCCTTCTGGATCTTGATCTCTGTTCTGGTATCAACATTGGAAGTGGCTTCATCCAGGATCAGCATCTTGGCATCGAGTAGCATCGCCCGTGCAATGGTCAGCAGCTGCTTCTGCCCCTTGGAGATATTCATGCCATCCTCGTTCACGATAGTGTCATAGCCCTGGGGCAATCTCTTGATATAGGAATGCATCCCCGCCATCTTAGCAGCCTCCACCACCTCTTCCATCGTCGCCCCTTCCTTCCCATAGGCGATATTATCAAAGATGGTTCCGGAGAACAGCCAGGTATCCTGCAGCACCATGGCAAAGGCTTTTCTCAGGCTCTTCCTTGTCAGGTCCCTGGTCTCATAGCCATCTACTAAGATACTGCCCTCCCATACATCATAGAAGCGCATTAATAGATTTATGATTGTAGTCTTACCTGCACCGGTCGGACCGACGATTGCAGTCAGACTGCCGGGCTTCGCATGCAGATACAGGTTCTTGATAATGGTCTTCTCCGGCAGATATCCAAAGGACACTCCCTGAAGCTGTACTTCTCCGTTTACCTCGGTCAGCTCCTTCGCTTCCTCCCGATCGGGAACCTCCGGCTTCTCATCCATGAGCTTGAAGACTCGCTCTGCCGCAGCTAGAGCGGACTGAAGCTCACTGATGATGTTGGCTGCTTCATTGATCGGTCCGGAGAATTTACGGCTGTATTGGACGAAGGAAGAGATATTGCCCAGTGTCATATGCTGTTTCAGATATAGAATTGC
The DNA here is from genome assembly GCA_023415595.1 of Bacillota bacterium. GTDB lineage: Bacteria > Bacillota > Clostridia > Lachnospirales > Lachnospiraceae > Mobilitalea. The sequence goes on along the minus strand of JAEZJW010000149.1, from coordinate 1,921 downwards.
ACCGAATACCGTTATCAGGGACAGGGACAGATTGTTGATGAAATTCACCGTAGGGCCAGTCATGCTTCCGTAATATTCAGCATTATAATAAGCCTCCACAGTCTCTGTATTTATCCTATCAAAGCGGTTCATCACGGCATCCTCTGCCGCATAAGCCTTAATTGTCTTCTGACCGGATACCATCTCCTCTACAAATCCGTTCATCTCACCTAGCTTGGCGGATCGCTTCCGAAAGAGCGGTCTGACCTTCTTCGCCATATAGCGGGTATAAAAGATTGACAAAGGGATCGTAACCAGCATGACCAGCACCAGCACAGGAGAAATCAGAATCATCATTATCAGGGAACCGATGACAGTAATGACACTGGCAAAGATCTGTACCGTATCAGTGGAAAGGGAAGTATTGATCACATCTATGTCGTAGGAAATTCGGCTGATGATATCCCCTGCCTGATTTCGATCAAAGTAACCGACCGGCAGTTCTACGAGCTTCGTAAATACATCCTCCCTCATTTTACGAACAATTCTCTGGCTGAGCCTGATCATCAAGACGGACAGCAAATACGATAATATGGAGGAAACGATGTAGAAGACGATCATCCAACCGGCATAATACATCACCGTCCGAAAGATTACTGCGCCCTCGCCGGGCTGAATGGCATCAATGGCATAACCCGACAGCATCGGTCCGATCAGTGCCAACAGATTACTTCCGATGGTTAGTAAGATTGCCAGTGCTAAAAGCCATTTGTATTGATAGATATAATTCCAAAGGCGCTTTAGAACATACCTTGTATCCCTTGGTTTATCCGTCTTCTCGCTCATTCTCATCTTTCCGACATTCTGACTCGGATTAACTGGCATGGGTTACCTCCTTTCTGCTATGATCAATCTGTCGTCAATTTATGAACGCTCAGGTGTCATCGTGCTCCGGTTCATTTTAATTCATGCATCTTGATGTATTAGGACATCATCTGGGATTGGTAGATTTCCTGGTATACCTCACAGGTTCCAAGCAGCTCCTCATGGGTACCGTAACCGACCATCTGTCCGTCTTCAATGACCAGAACATGCTTCAGCTTCATAACTGAACTGATTCTCTGCGCTATGACTATACTAGTCGTATTATGGTAATTTTCCCGGATTGCTTTTCGAAGCAATGAATCTGTCTTATAATCCAGAGCACTGGAGGAATCATCGAGTATCAGGATCTCCGGTTCACCGGCCAAGGCTCTGGAGACGAGCAGGCGCTGCTTCTGTCCTCCGCTTAAGTTACTCCCCTTGATCGATAGCTTAAAGTCAAGCTCCTCCTCAAGCTCCGAGATAAAACCGGCTGCCTGGGCATCCTCCGCAGCTTCCCTGATCCGCTCCATAGGAAGCTCCCTGCCGATACTGATATTCTCACTAATCCGTTCTGCGAACAGAACATCATTCTGAAATACGACTCCGAACCGCCTTCTGAGCTCCTGCTTGTTCATGCTTCGGATATCCTTACCGTTAATCAGGATACTTCCCTCCGTAACATCATAAAAACGCATGAGAAGGTTAATCAGTGTCGTCTTACCGGAACCGGTGGAACCAATGATGCCGAGGCTTTCACCCTTCTTAATTCCAAAGCTGATATTAAGGATACAGGGTTCCCCCGTATAGGAAAATGTTACCTTACGAAACTCAATATGATACTCGGAAGCTGACGGCTCCAGCTTCATTTCCTTCAGATCCTCCTCCGCCTCAAGAACTTCCGTAATACGGGCGGCAGAGGCGCCGGCCTTGGAGAAGACCACAAATATTCTGGTAATCGCCATCACCGCATGGAGCATGATGGTAAAGTAGGACAGGAAGGCAACGATCTTCCCGGGTTCCGATGCCCCGCCATTCACCCGGTAGGCTCCGACGATGACCACCAGGGTAAGTCCTATAT
>JAEZJW010000127.1 GCA_023415595.1 Bacillota bacterium | reverse complement strand
TGTCAAAGAAAATCCCGCACAGACTTTATCTGACCGAGGACCAGATGCCGAAGCAATGGTATAATCTCAGAGCAGATATGAAGGAGCAGCCCGCTCCGCTACTTAATCCGGGCACTTTAGAGCCGGTGAAGCTGGAGGAGCTTTATCCGGTATTCTGCGAGAAGCTCGCAGCACAGGAACTGGACAGCACTACCAGATACATCGATATTCCTGAGGAGATTCAAGACTTCTATAAGATGTACCGTCCGTCTCCGCTGATCCGCGCCTATCATCTGGAGAAAGCCCTCGGCACTCCCGCTAAGATTTACTTTAAATTCGAGGGAAATAACACCTCCGGGAGCCATAAGCTGAATTCAGCCATTGCACAGACATATTATGCGAAGGAACAGGGTCTTGCAGGTCTAACCACGGAAACCGGTGCAGGCCAATGGGGAACCGCTCTGTCGGAAGCCTGTTCCTATTATAATCTGCCTCTTACCGTCTATATGGTTAAGGTTTCTTATGAGCAGAAGCCGTTCCGTAAATCTGTGATGCAGACCTTCGGTGCAGATATTCTTCCGAGTCCCAGTACTGCTACCAACGCAGGACGTATGATCTTAGAGAAGGATCCGACCACCGGAGGAAGTTTAGGCTGTGCTATCTCGGAGGCAGTCGAACATGCCGTATCCACACCGGGTTACCGTTACGTTCTGGGCTCCGTACTTAATCAGGTTCTGCTCCACCAATCCATCATCGGTCTGGAAACGAAACAGGCCATGGAGATGCTGGACGAATATCCGGACATCGTCATTGGCTGTGCCGGAGGCGGTTCCAATTTAGGCGGTCTGATCGCACCGTTCATGCAGGATAAGCTGACCGGAAAGGCATCTCCCAGAATTATTGCAGTGGAACCCGCTTCCTGTCCTTCCTTTACCCGCGGTAAATACGCATATGACTTCTGCGATACCGGAAGGGTAACCCCGCTGGCTAAAATGTATACTCTGGGTAGCAGCTTTATGCCTTCCGCAAATCATGCCGGAGGACTCCGCTACCATGGAATGTCCCCGATCCTTTCCAAGCTCTATCATGACGGTTATATGGAAGCAATTGCCGTAGAGCAGACAAAGGTATTTGAAGCCGCAGTATTCTTTGCAAAGCAGGAAACTATCCTTCCCGCTCCGGAATCCGCTCATGCCATCCGTGCAGCTATTGATGAGGCCTTAAAATGTAAAGAGACCGGCGAAGCCAAGACCATTCTATTCGGTCTGACCGGAACCGGTTACTTTGATATGACTGCTTACAACGCTTATTTAAACGGATCCATGGCTGATTATATCCCTACGGATGCTGACCTTCAGAAGGGCTTCGATGAGCTGCCCAAGGTTCCCGGAAATTAAGAACAAATATATTAGAAATAAAATAAGTCGGGAGCGGCAAATCCCGCTCCCGATATTCCTGTTATGCTAGAATAATTGAATCTCCGAAGTACCTGCCGAATTCTCCGTATTGTCTTTAAACCTTGCGGACCGGCTCTCTGTTCAGGCGGAAATAAATACATGTAAGTACCAAAGTAACAGTGATCGAATAGCCTGCGATGATCACAAGCATACCATGAAGATCCGTTATCCCCAAGAGAAAACCAAGTACTCCAAAACACAGAATTCCGTATAAATTATTGGTCAATGATATAATGGAGTGAACAGTTGATCTTCCCTCGTCCTCAACCCTCTGTTGGATATAGTTCTCCTGAAGCACCTCGGTAACGGACATAATCAGGTAGTATAATCCGTAACATCCGATTACGATGATGCCTCTGATCAAACCTGCTGCCGCCAGACTGACCGCACCTATGATACTTAACAACACAATCGTCGTAAAACAGCTGCTTAATTTGAATATTCTCTCTGTAATTCTTCTGACTCTATGGGCGAAATAGCCTCCCAGGGCTGACAGAACAAACCGCACCGCCATCCAGATCCCAACTCCGGACATCGTGAGTCCGTAGCTCTCAGCAATCATTGCATCGTATTCATCCAGTATTCCGGCCATCGTGATAACAAGGACCGCCATGATTGCAAAGAGCAATATCTCCTTCTTCCCGATCAGAAAAACCACTGCTTCCCTGAGGGTTTCTTTCTTCTGTTCTTCCAGAATCCGTTCTCGGTAATAATTCACTTCCTTATAAAGATACGCTATCCCGGCTGAGATCAGCCCGGAAACAACAGATAGAGAAAGCGCCCATCGAAAACCCAGGTAAGTACCGATAAATCCACCGCTGACTGCTGCCAGGATATTACCGATACCGGAAAGGAATCTGCCCTTTCCCAGATATTCCTCAAAACGTTCCTGCTGCCCATGCAGTTTCAGGGAATCAAATAGCAGGGCTTCTTCTGCTCCGGAGATAAATGCTCCCCCGGTGCCCCACAGGATAAAGCCCAATGCAAAGAGCCCGAATCTGTCAGAAAAAATCCACACAAAATAGCAGGCAGCCTTGCAAAGACTACCCAATATGATTAATCTTCTTCTGCTTAAGCGATCAGCCATAACTCCGGTCGGAACCTCCAGTAAAACCACGGAGACGCTCCAAATGGCCAACAAAGCAGAGATCTGCTGTACCGACATTCCCTTACTCTCAAAATATAATAGATATAGAGGATAGATCGGCATCAGATCATCAAATAATTGTCTGATGATATATTTCTTTGAATTCATCCTATTTTCCTCCAGCTTAATATTTTCTATTAATTTCTCTTAGCTGGCGGGCCACGGATCTGCCGGTGTTACTGGCCTGTATCATACCATTTCTTCATAATCTTCCTCCTGATATTTCATGATTTTCTCCGGTTCATGATATTACACGATACTTTACCGGATATTTTCCATCTGTTCCCAATATATCATTTCTTATAGGTGTATGTCAACTGACGCATCTTATTCATCTGCTTTCCGGTGGGTCCGGTGTTTCTTAAAACCTTCCTTACAGGAAACCCTTGTCGATATGGTGATTCAGTCTCTTCAGTTCTACCAGAAGAAAGCTTCCTGTGATTACGAAGGAGATGGCATCCGCTATCGGAGCAGAGATTAGAATTCCTCTCAGACCGAACAGATTGGGAAGAATCAGAAGCATCGGAATCAGGATCAGAATCTGTCTGCACAGGGTAAGCAGGAGGGAGATCTTAGGTCTTCCGATCGCCTGAAAATAAAGAGCACCAATGATCTGTACCCCCAGCATCGGAAGCATCATAAGCCATACCCCGATGGCCTTGGCTCCAAATTCCAGGAACTCCTTCTCCTTACCAAAGAAACCAATCAGAGTTCCGGGAAAGAGCCTGGTTGCCGTAAATCCGATCAGTGCAACTACAGTTGCGGCAGAGATCGCTTTTGCCAGGGTTTCTTTGATGCGGCGATAATTACCGGCACCACGGTTATATCCGATGATCGGCTGTGCTCCGTGGCTGATTCCTATTGTGGGGAGAACCAGCAGCTGCTGCAGGCTGCCGATGGCTCCCATTCCTCCGATTGCCACATCTCCTCCATAGATTCTAAGGCTATTATTCAGGATAAGATTGAGCAGACTTCCGCTGATCTGATTCGTAAAGGAAGGAAGGCCGGCAAGGACGATAGTTCTTACCCTATGCGCCTTCAGCCTCAAATATTTCAGCCGCAGCTTCATATTACTGCGTTTCGAACGAAAGTAAGCAATCCCCCAGATGGCAGACAATCCCTGTCCCCCTATGGTAGCCAGGGCAGCTCCGGTCATACCCATGTCAAACAGGAAGATGAACACATAGTCAAATACTATATTAAAACCTGCTCCGATGAACATAGAGACCATCGCGGTCTTAGGACTTCCATCGGCCCTCATAAAATGATTCATGCCCACGGAGGGTCCCTGTAAGACGGAAGCGTATAAAATGATTCTCATATATTCCACCGCATAGGGCATGCTGATTTCCCTGGCGCCAAAAAGCCACAGTAACTTCTCCAGATTGAGCAGGGCGAATACCATGAAGAGAAAGGAGGTCACAAAAATCATCATGATGGAATTGCCCAGAATCTGCTCTGCCCCGTCACGATCTCTCTCACCCAGACGGATGGAGAAGAGAGCCGCGCCTCCTGCCCCGAACATCAGGGCCAGGCCCATCATAATCATCATGATCGGAAAGGATACCGTTAACGCCGTCAGTCCAATCGAACCAATTCCTTCCGCATTGCCGATAAAGATACGGTCCACGATATTATAAATTGCATTCACCAGCATGCCAACTGTAGCCGGAATAGAGAATTCCGCCAGAAGGGCCCCTATACTTTTCGTTCCCAATCTATCCTGGGTCGCTTTCACTTTCATTGGTTTTCCTGACATTTGCTATCCCTCTCTTATGTCTCTCAGTGTCTTCTTTATGTTGTATTAATTACCAGATAATTATAACTTCTGCCCTTAGATTAGTAAAGAAATTATCACTTACTAATATAGCGGTCCGGCCATTAACCATCAAGGCTGAACTGCAGCCCCTTCAGTATCCCGCGAAATAATTTTCATATTTCTTTATTTTCCAGCCTATGATATAATACTACTTAGTGCATTTTTATCCAAAAGATGGAGGAGCTTAAATGAACGAACAACCGATCCATGACATCCAGGAAGAAAAATTCAGGGAACTGATTATGACTGCAAATCACCAGAAAGGTATTCTGGACGCAGAAAAGGTGAATACTTTCATCAGTGATTTGAATTTAGATAATAAGCAGATTGACAAAATATACGAGAGGCTGGAAGCCTATAATATCGTTATCATGAATTCTTCCGAGGAAGAGCTGGAGCCGGATGAGGACCTCCTTCTGGAACTGGATCAGGATTCCGATGAGCTTCCTTCTGAGTCAGAGATATTCTCTAATCTCTCCTCTTCCGCCATGTCCGACGACCCGGTTCATCTGTATCTTAAGGAAATCGGCCATTATCCCCTTCTTTCACTGTCAGACGAGATTGAGCTGTCCAAAAAAATTGAGCTGGGAGACGAGACAGCGAAGCAGCTGTTGGCTGAATCCAACCTGCGTCTGGTGGTCAGTATCGCAAAGAGGTATGTAGGCCGGGGGTTATCCTTCCTGGATCTGATTCAGGAGGGCAACTTAGGGCTGATTAAGGCAGTAGAAAAGTTTGATTATACCAAGGGTTTTAAATTCAGTACCTATGCGACCTGGTGGATCAGGCAGGCGATCACAAGATCCATCGCAGATCAATCCAGGACGATCAGAATTCCGGTACATATGTCCGAGGTCATCAATAAAACCTACCGTGTTTCCCGAAATCTGCTGCAGGATCTGGGAAGAGAACCAACGGAGCAGGAATTAGCCGATGCATTGGGGCTCCCAATCGATAAAGTTCGGGAAATATTGAAGGTATCTGCCGATCCCATCTCACTTGATACTCCAATTGGTGAAGAGGATGACAGCCATCTCGGTGATTTTATCCGAGACGATAATATCATGGGTCCGGAGGATGCTGCTTCCTATTCGATCCTGAGAGATCAAATCTCCAGGCTCTTAGACACCCTGACGGAGCGGGAGCAGCGCGTGCTGATCTTACGTTTCGGACTTAAGGATGGCAGAAGCAGGACCCTGGAAGAGGTAGGCAGGGAGTTTAATGTCACCCGGGAAAGAATCCGCCAGATCGAAGCAAAGGCTCTCCGAAAGCTGCGGCACCCAAGCAGGGCAAAGATGCTGAAGGGCTATGAAATAGTATAAGGGTAAAAGAAATTGCGAAACCACTAATTTATCTTAATAGCGCACACAGCAATACACATTCCTCCGCTTCAACGCTCGTCGCTTAACTTCCGCTCCGGAACATGTATCTGCTATGCGCACAATATTTAAATGTAATATGTTTCGCAATTCTCTTTAAGTTTAATATTAAGAAAGGATTACCGGATGAAACGAATCTTATTAATGGCACTACGTTGTATTTATCTGCTGCCGTTTTGGCTGATCCGGCTTTTTAAGCTTTGTAATATTGAAAAATATGATGCCAAAACAAGGTATGCTTTTCTCCATAAGATCACACCGGTTGTGAACAGAAAAGGCAGGATTAAGATTGAATGCCATGGTATAGAGAATCTGCCTGCAGAAACCGGCTACATTATTTTTCCCAATCATCAGGGGTTATTTGATGCCCTGGCTTTTCTGGAAACGCATGAACGTCCCTTCGTTACGGTTATGAAGAAGGAGGTTAAGGACATCTTCCTATTAAAGCAGATCATCCGTCTGCTTCAGGCCGAGATCATAGACCGGGAGGATGTAAGACAGTCCATGCAGGTCATTATGAATATGACAAGACGTGTGAAGGAGGGCGAAAATTTCATCATCTTTGCTGAGGGTACCCGGTCTAAGAATGGTAATAAACTTGGAGAGTTCAAGGGTGGAAGCTTTAAAAGCGCAATGAACGCCAAGTGCCCGATCGTTCCCGTGGCCTTGATAGATTCCTTTCAGGCATTCGACACTCATTCAATCAAAAAGCTGACCGTCCAGATTCACTACTTGAAACCGCTTTATTATGAGGATTATCAGGGAATGAAATCTACAGAGATCGCAGAACTGGTAGCCTCCCGCATTACCGAAACTATCGAAAATAACATCAGATCATAAGCTTCCCAGAAGGATAAAGAACCATCATAAGTTGCTGTGTTGTGCATAATGATGAGATCTTTATCCTCTTTTATGTTATTATGACGAAACCGCACCCATTTTCTGTTTATTTCTAACTCATATTTCCAGCATATTGCCAAAACAGTTGATTTTACTTGCATCTTAGGCTATAATACATGTGCAACGCAAATCCATTTGGAAGGTGAATGAATGAGAACAAAACGAACCATATTTTCCATGGTTGTTTTTCTGTCCGTCTTTTGGATGTCCATCGTATTCGATATAGAGAAACCTTCTTCTACAGTGCAGGGAAGCCTTCCTGCTGTTGAAGATTCCATGGCTATAATGAACACCGATACTAATGTTGAAGCTGCTCTCGGGATCATGTCCTATTCCTATGACAGCAGCCGAACCGCTTCCCAGCGCAATAAGTTGTATGGAGCCCGATATGTTATGGAAGACCTGGCGGAGACAGAGCTTCAGGAAGGCGTCGCAGAATATGCTCTTACGGCTGACGGTACTGAGACCGCAGACACCACCGCAGCATCCGATGCACTGATCACCTCTTTCACTTTAGGTTCATCCGTTTCCGGCGAAGGGGTTACCCCTGCCGCAGATGCATCCAATCAGCAAAACGCAGCTACTGCGCAAGCTTCGGATGAAGCCGACAGTACGGCTGAGGTTACTCCCGTACCGGTGGAAGCGAAGGAAGAGCCCTCAGAATATGCAAATATCGGTATCTCTATCGCAGACAATTATGTAAATATCCGTGAGAAGGCAGATCAGGATAGTACAGCACTCGGCAAGCTCTACAAGGATGCTGCTGCAGAAATTCTTGAAACAGACGGCGACTGGTACTATGTGGAATCCGGCAGTGTGAAGGGTTATGTGAAGTCAGAGTATATCAAAACAGGAATACCCGATGAGGAGCTGATTGAGAAGTACGGCGTCCTTCGCATCAACGTCGGCGTGGACGGACTCAATGTCCGGGAAGAGCCCTCTACTGAATCGGATAAACTGACCACCGTATATGAAAATGAAAGATATCCCGTCGTGGAGCTTAAGGATCAGTGGGTCAAGGTTGACATAACGGATGACAGGGTCATCGGCTATGTGAGACGCGACCTGATCGAGTTAATCGTTGATTTTAAGAAAGCTGTTTCCAAGGAAGAAGAGGCCGAGCTTTTAAGGCTGCAGGCGGAGGAGCGGGCGAAGCAGGAAACCGCAGTTAAATACAGGGATGAAGTAGACTATTCGGAAGAAGATCTGAAGCTGTTGGCATGTCTGGTTCATTCGGAAGCCGGAAATCAATGCTATGAAGGTAAGCTTGCCGTGGCAAATATCGTATTAAACAGAGTAAAATCCAGTAAATTTCCCGACACCATCAAGAAGGTCATCTACTCACCCGGCCAGTTTACGGTTGCAAGCAGCGGATCCCTGGCAAAGCAGCTGGCAAACTACGGTGATTATGATTCTAATTCTCAGAAGCTTTCCATCAAGGCTGCGAGAGCCGCACTGGAGGGAGCCAATAATATCGGCAACCGCTTATATTTCCACTCCTATAAGGCTGCAAAACGGAAGGGTTATGACACGAAGTCGAATGCCGTGAAAATTGAGGATCATCTTTTCTGGTAAGGATAATTAATCTATGAATATGTTCTGACCTAGCAAGCATTCATTGATCATATGTTAAAAGATAAGCGCCGGTTTTCAACCGGCGCTTTAACATTGCTATATATTATTTCCTCAATTGTTCTGATGGGATTCGATTAGTACAGTTTGATCTGCTTCGGGATTCCGTTCTCATACTTTAAGTTTGTCTCTCCCTGAATCAGAGGAAGCAGGTATGCCATCATTTCTTCGGTAACGTCATTTCCTCTCTCGTTGATCCATTCCATCGGAACGATCTTCTCATGGTTCGCTACTTCACTCACCGGAACCGGAACAAACTCTACCAGGTAAGGCTTATCGCTCAATCTCTTGATTGCAGCCATCTTACCGGTCTCACCGTCCAGTGCCAGACCAAGTGCCTTCTGACCAAGCATCAGGGATTCCATGATATCAGTCTCGCTGGCAATATGGGCAGCTGCTCTCTGCATCAGGTTAAGCTCTACGGAACGGGACTTGCAGCCGATCTCCTCTCTTACCATCTGCTCCAGTGCACGGGCTGCACCTGCGATATATTTGTGGCCGAAGTTATCTACTGCGCCGCTGGACATGGAATCGGATACATAGGCTCCGGTACTGTCCTTGACACCTTCACTGACAGCAACCAGTACGCCTGGCTTCTTCTCCTGAAGCTTTTTAACATCCTCGATGAACTTAGCCTTATCAAATTCCTTCTCGCACAGATAGATCAGATCTGCACCGGTACCGCCGTTCACTCTTGCAAGAGCAGCCGCAGCAGTCAGCCAGCCGGCATTTCTGCCCATGATCTCAACGATGGTTACCGCAGGAATATCATATACATTAATATCTCTCTCCAACTCGGCAACCGTGGTTGCAATATACTTCGCAGCGGAGCCAAATCCGGGGCTGTGATCGGTTAAATTCAGGTCATTATCCACGGTCTTGGGAGCACCGATAACCTTGATATCGTCGATGTTATTCTTCATGCAGTACTCGGAAAGCTTATCCACGGTATCCATGGAATCATTTCCGCCGATATAGATAAAATATTTAATATCATGTTTCTTGAAGGTCTCGATGATTTTCTTATAGGGCTCATCATCCTTACGCCAGTCCTTCATCTTATATCTGCAGGAGCCAAGTGCTGAAGACGGAGTATAGGTCAGGGTATCCAGTGCCTGGGTATCCTTTATCAGTTCATTTAAATCGATCAGGTTATCCTTAATCGCACCTTCAATACCGTTTTTAGCTCCATATACCTTATCCACTTTGCCACTGGCACGGACGCCCTGTAATACGCCTGCTAAGGTAGCATTAATTGCGGCTGTGGGTCCGCCGGACTGTGCCACTAATAAATTCCTCATGTTCTTCCTCCTTAAACGTTCCTATCTTAGTATATTATTACATTTACACATTCTAACATGCATGGGAAGCATTCGTCAATATACTGAACTAGTATCTGCAGAACTTCTAATTAGTTATTATTCTTCCTTCCATGGTATTAAATTGGCTAAAAGTTTCCGCCGTTCCAGCCCCAGTTCTTAACCTCCTCATACTTCACATAGATCTGAGCCGGATCGACCCCAAGCTCTTCATTCAGTATCTTCGTAATCGCAGCGGTCAGCTTATCATAAACCACCGCACTGGCGCCCCCGAACAGCTTCACCTCCACGAAGGCCATGGGCTTGTCCCCCTGTCCCTTAAAATACATCGAAACCTTGTCCTCAAAGGCTAGCATCAGCCAGGCTTCGCTCTTCCCGGGTACCAGCTCGATGGCCTTGCCCAGCTTCAGCTTAATGGAGTCCTCCCTCTCTTTGGTAATCTCGATATTGGTCTTTGTACTGATAAATGGCATAAATATTACTTCCTTTCCTGCAGCGCATGCATTAATTGAAATATTTCTGACTTACCTCACTATAGTTGTCTCTTCAAATAAATCATATCCACCAACTGTTGTCCATTTTCAAACATAGGGTGGTCGTAATTGTCTATAAAAAAGTTTTTAACAGTATGTGATTTTTCAAATCCGCATTTCTCGTAGAATTGTAGTATCGTAGGGCAATCGCCTGTTCCAACATATAACTCGTTACCTTCTTTGTAGTAACCTGCAATATATGTGATTAGTTGTTGTCCATATCCTTTCCGTTGATATTCAGGAACTGTAACAATATTCTTAAGTTCGTAAATCCCTGATTGCTCCTGTGTAACAACGCAGATCGCTTTCACATCATCCTCACACAAGGCGAACATATCACCACGATACAGATATTTCTCTATCATATTTACCTGTTCATCTGCAATAAGCAACAAATCCATGTACTTATGTTTATCGCTATCATTAATTTTCACAATTTCCATCCCGTATTGTGCCCTCCAAAAATATATTCTTCAGGATAGCAAAGGCTATCGATATTCTATTATGTTATGCAATAGTTTGCTCTGCACACTTTTTCCTGCTTTTCCTTATCGTTCATCCCTCCCTATCTTTTACATTATAGCTAAGACATATTTCATTTTCAAGTCACTGTTATATAAAAAGCCCCGATGGGCTCGTTACCACCGGGGCAGATGAATAAGCTTTATTTGCAGAGATCAGCAGGAAATGCAGGATTAAATGCATAGAAGTTCCTGGAATCAAGATCATCCTGGATGATCCTTAAGCATTCGCCAAATCTTTGGAAATGAACGATTTCTCTTTCCCTTAAGAACTTGATCGGGTCACATACTTCCTGGTCGTGAACCAGACGGAGGATATTATCATAGGTCGTTCTGGCTTTTTGTTCTGCTGCCATATCCTCAACGAGGTCGGTAATCGGATCACCCTTGCTCTGGAAGAAGGTTGAGGTAAATGGCACACCGCCTGCGGATTGAGGCCACAGGCCTAAGGTATGATCAACATAATACCGTTCAAAGCTACCTGCCAATATCTCCTCAGGAGTAAGGTTCTTTGTCAGCTGATGAACAATTGCACTCACTATTTCCATATGGGCCAGCTCTTCCGTACCGATATCATTTAATACAGCGACGCACTTCTTATTCGTCATCGTATATCTCTGTGATAAATAACGCATGGAGGCAGCGAGCTCTCCATCCGGTCCGCCGAACTGGCTCATGATTACCTGTGCCAGTCTCGGATTACACTGTGTAATATTTACAGGGTGTTGTAATCTCTTCTCATAACTCCACATATACTAGCACCTACCTTCCCACGGCCAAGGCTCATCGATCCAGGTCCATCTGTTTTTAACATCTACGTCATACATGTTGATGGGCCCATAGCACTTGGTATATTCTTCAACAGCTTCGTTTCTTACTCTTTGTACCTTCTCCCAGTGGTCCAGTGCTGCCTGATCGGTCGGATGGGTATCCAGGAAAAGTCTGAGGTCATCAAGGACAAAGCTCGTAGCTGTAATGCAAGCAAACAATTTTTCCCTATTATTATCCATACTATTTGCAACCCCTTCCATACCATTCTAAATCCAGTTCCTTAAAAATCGTTCCTCTTGCTAATGCCGTGAACTCATTCTCATAGATGTCTCTAAAGCATTGCCACGGAACATAGCACATTCCGATCGGAAAACGATCCGGGTTAAAATCATCTTCGCAGTAATCCCTTTCTTTTCTGCAGTTATCTTCAGGCTCACGTCTGCCTAAAACATTGTCACAAACAGGTTCGTTTGCTCTATATGGTGAAACATTTCTGTTATGCCCCATATTGCCACGATACGTCCGTCTATCCATAAATCAGCCTCTCCTTTCAAGATCTTAAGAGCAACATTGTTAATAAATTGTTGTTCTTATATATATTATGAATAGAGGACAATTCTGTGCCTGTTTACGGCACCGCAAAATATCGCATTGCAAATTATTTAATAATTTGTTGAATTGAGGAATTCTGTCCTTCAAATGATTGACAATAAATCCAATTTAATATAATATTTATCTATAGGGAAACCGTATTTTTACGGTAAAGGGAGCGAAAACATCATGTATCATTTTATTATTAACCCAAAATCAAGTTCCGGCAAAGGAATCCGTTATTGGTGGACAGTAAAGAGCGAATTGGATTCCAGACAGATACCTTACACAGCTAATTTTACTAAACAGGAGGGACATGCCAGCTCACTTGCCGAGCAGATCTGCAGTAAATACTCCGGTATAAAGAATATTGTTGTTTTAGGTGGCGACGGAACTCTCAATGAAGTAATAAATGGGATTACAGATTATGATCAAATTCTTCTTGGTTATATCCCTTCCGGCTCCAGCAATGACCTGGCAAGAAGCCTTCGGATTCCGAAGGATCCGCTGAAAGCCCTGGAAAATGTACTGAAGCCGACTAGGTTTAAATATTTGGACTACGGAATAATCAGCTTTCCCGAAGCAAAGGACAAGCCCAGGAAGTTCTGCTGTTCCAGCGGGATTGGGTATGATGCGGAGGTCTGTGTAGAAGTACAGGCATCCCCGCTGAAGAAACGTTTGAATCGCTTTGGAGCCGGAAAGCTGATTTATCTTGCCATTGCAATAAAGCAGTTAATGACACTTAAGGCTATTGATGTTACCCTTCATGCGGACGGCACAAAAAAAGGCACCTATCAGAACGTTTTTCTGATGTCTGCCATGATTCATAAATATGAAGGCGGCGGCCTTATGATTGCTCCTGCTGCCGATCCAACCGACGGTAAGCTAAGTGTCTGTCTTGCCCACGGCCTCGGCCGTATGAAAGCCCTGCTGCTTCTTCCTACACTGGTATTCGGTAAGCATGTTAAATTTAAGGGCATTGAAACCTTCCATTGCCATAACCTCGAGATCATAGCAAACAGGGAAGCAGCTGTCCATACGGACGGCGAAGTTCCTGCAATCAGTTCGCACATTAAGATCAATTGTGAGCAGGGCAGGATCCGGATGATTTTATAATGAAAGCAGGTGCTTTGATGCAGAAACGCTCTCATATCGAGATATCTTCATTAATTGCTATACTAAGTATCATCACCATTCTGATACAATTTACGGCTTATTATTTCTTCTCCTCCGTTTATGTTGTGATAGGAATAGCCTGTCTGGTCGCAGCTCTATGTACCCACATATTGCTGGAACAGACCCTGACCTATCAGTCCAGCTTTATCTATCTGCTGCTTACGCTTTTTATCTCTCTGGTGATCATCTTTTTGTCCTACTTCGGTAAGGACCAGAATATTATCCCCTATACAGAGGTTTTACTCGGCATCGTCGCTGTAAATTGGTTCATTCCCACACTGCATTGCTACCTCCGTAATATGTTCGATTACGGGACCAGAATTGAAGAATTTACCCCCTTTTTCCGGAATGCCGGCATATTGTTTAACCTCTTCTATATCGGTATCGTCTTCTATGCGACATTGGCAGAGGGTGTATTCCCCTGGGCATATCGTGCACTCCCCGAGCAGGCTAATTTTACTCCGTTTTGGTCTATCGCAACTCAGATTGAAGATTATTTGAACCATATGATTCCCTTAAGCGATATCTTCACCTACCTGGCAAGCCGGACCTTGCTGTACATACCCTTTGGCTATTATAGTATCCTTCTGCTCAGAAGACATTCCCGGCTATCAAGGTTCCTGATCTTATTCTTACTCCCGGTAATCATAGAGGCAGTACAGTATTTTATTGTACCAAACCGCTGTGACCTAGATGACATCATTTACGGTTTTATCGGAGGACTTGCCGGAGCCCTGTGGTTCCATCTGAATAATGTGATCTTTCATGCGATCTCAGGTAAAATCTTCCTGGCTAAGGATTCGGATTTCAGATTTAGCAATAACTCACTGCACTTCTGAACAGTATAATAGGCCTTACTTCATTTTCCTTCCCAGAAGCTGCTCAGAAGTTCTTTCATACCTGAACAGGTTACTGTCTGGAACGGATACCATTCCTTCGGAAACAGATTATAGTATTGCGGTTGTATGAAACGCTCATCCAGCAGCAAAATAGCTCCACGGTCCTCTTTCGTCCTGATCACTCTTCCGGCCGATTGCAGGACCTTATTCATGCCCTGATACAGATAAGCATAGTCAAAGCCCTTTCCATTTCTCTGGTCAAAATATCCACGGAACAGCTCTCTTTCATTACAGACCATCGGAAGTCCGGTACCGACGATGACTGCACCGATCAGTCTGTTGTTCTTCAGATCGATTCCCTCACTGAAGATTCCTCCCATGACGCAAAAACCGACCCGGCTTGTTTCCGGGTTGTCCACGAATTCATTAAGAAAATCTTCCTTCTCCGCTTCGGTCATCTGATTAGTCTGGACAACAAGGCCTTCTATCTCGTTCCCTGCCAGCTCCGCAATTGCCTGAAGCATCTGATAGGAGGGAAAGAAAACCATGTAGTTCCCTGTCCTTGCTTCAGTAAATCCCTTAATGTAATCCAGAATTTTTCTGTATTCCTTCTCATTCCTGCGGGCGTATCTGGTGCTGACATCCGAACCTATCATAATCAGCCTGTTCTCTGTAAGGAAGGAGGATGGGGCATAAACTGCATAATCATCCTGTTTTCCGCCCAGTTGCTCCATATAGTATTTAATCGGTAAAAGCGTGGCGGAGAACATAACTGCACATCTTCCCCTATCCATACAGACGGACAGGTTCTTCGAGGGATCCATGCACTGGAGCTTGATCCGGAAGCTATCCCCCTCCTCATAATCCGTATAGATCGTATAGTTGTCATCATGAATTTCGTACATATTCAGAAAATGTCTGATATCCAGATAAAGCCGTACCACCTCGTCCTTTCCTTCAAGGATAAATTCCTCCTTCAGAAAGAGCTCCAGCTCTGCCATAAGCGCCATCAGATGCATACAAAACGGGTCTATATTCTCAATAATCTCGAATTCATCGCATTCCCTCCGAAGCTTCAGCAGGTCACTGTTGCAGTTGTCAAGCTGCTTCGCCAGTAAAGAACTCTTCTCCTTCACGATCCTCTTCACTTCGAGAAAGCTGTCCTTATACAGCACAGCGCTGTACATCTCCCTCGCACGTTCCACGAGGTTATGGGCTTCATCAATCAGGAAGACATAATCATTCGGGCGGTTATCGGTGAAGAACCGCCTGAGATATACATTCGGATCAAATACATAATTATAATCACAGATCACCACATCCGACCAGAGTGTTACATCAAGTCCCATTTCAAAAGGACATACCATATGCTTCTCGGCATACGCTATGATCAGGTCCCTGCTGATCTCATGCTCGTTGGTCAGAAGGTCGTACACTGCCTCATTTACCCGGTCAAAAAAACCCTTCGCCCGTTCACAGGAGCCGGGATTACAGTCCGGTTTATCGAGAATGCAGATCTTCTCCTTCGCTGTGATCGTGACTACCTTCAGGGGCAGTCCATTATCCTTTAAGATCCGAAAGGTATCCTCTGCCACCGTACGGGTAATGGTCTTCGCAGTAAGATAGAAGATCTTCTCCGTGATTCCCTCTCCCATCGCCTTTACCGATGGAAAAACAGTAGAGATCGTCTTGCCGACACCGGTCGGAGCCTCAATAAATAGCTTCTTCTTCCGGAGGATGGTCTTATAGACCCCGGTCACCAGATCCTTCTGGCCTTCCCGGTAAAGAAAAGGAAAATCCATTCCCTTGATTGCTGCTGTCCGTTGCTCCGTCCATCTGATCTGCCAGACAGCCCATTTCGCATATTCATCAGTCAAATGCCCGAACCACTCCGTAAGGGCAACCAAAGTCAGGGTCTCCTCGAAGAACTTGATGTTTTCGGTCTCCAAATTGCAGTAGGTCAGTCTGATACCCATCCTTGAATGGCCGTATTTCACTGCATAGATGTAAGCATAGCACATGGCCTGGGCTCGGTGGACACCCACCGGTTCTGTCAGATGTGACAGTTCCAGGTATACTCCTTTTATCTCGTCTATCGTTACCTCGGGAGGATTCATTTCTTCCTCTTCGAAGATCAGTACAGAGAAGTCCTCTCTTATGGTGCTGTTCACGATTACTCCGTCAGCACGGCCTTCTATGGTCAGGTCAAAGGAAATCCCCTCCCTGGTCACAGGAACTGTTATGCTTAAAGGTACCTCTGCCGTGTAATCCGCTCCCATCTGCTTCTGCAGTTTACGGTGGAGCCTGCTGCCTGCCTGCATGGCATCCATCTCACCCCTGGCCCTGGAATTATCCAGGTCTCCGGAACGCATGATGAATTCCACCAGATTTCTTACCGATATTTTAATATTGGGGTAATTCTCAGCCATGTTAATCCTCCGCCGTATCTGTGATCGAGCCGGTTAATTTCGATAAAAAGTACCTATATGATTATATCATAAAGATGCTTGCCTATCCTAATGTTTTATTCCCATTTATGTTATTTACGTATAATGTTAATATCCTTAACATTATTTTTATTTCAGTTTTTTTGCTTGCATTTTTTTCCTCAATCTGATACATTCTAGTTATATTCCTCTAGTAAATTTTAGAGGATAACAAGTGAAAGTTATAAAAGGCACTTGTCATTAATTATAAAAAGCGAGGTAGTATTATGAGCGAACACAATCACAGCGGAAGCTGCGGCTGCGGACAAGATCATGAAATTGAGCATGACTCCATCACATTATCTTTAGATGACGGCACAGAATTAAATTGCCTGGTATTGGATATCTTTACAGTAGATGGAAAGGAATATATCGCACTCCAGCCTGAAGAGGGTGAGGAAGAGGATGATAATGTATTCCTTTACCGCTATATCCAGGAGGGAGAGGATGATCCCCAGCTGTTAAATATCGAGGATGATGACGAGTTCGAAGCAGTTGCCGATGCATTTGAAGAATTACTGGATGCACAGGAATATGATGAAATGTTCGATGAAGATTACGAGGTTGATGAAGAGGACGAAGAGGAATAAGCTTTGTGATACTTAAACTCCCTCACGAAGGAGACAAACATTTCGTAGAGCCATAGGATGTTGCATAATGATTCCGTTCTATTTCTGAGGTGAATCCGCCGTGATTTACCAACAGAAGAACGTCTCACTATTGTAACGTCCTTTTTATTTACGCGAACCAGAGAAACTCGTGTAGCGTGTTCCTTTCGGTTTGCGCCAATTTCTCAGTTTAAGAAAAAATTAATACTTTCCTAAGAAAGAACTCTTAAATAATTATGATAAAATTGGTATAATAGATCCAAATGAAGGAGAGGCAGGCATGGCATGGACACCAATATATTAATTGTAGATGATGAAGCAGAGATAACTGATTTAATTCAGGTTTACCTGAGCAATGAAGGATATCATGTTTATAAATTCAACAACGGATCAGATGCTCTGGAATGTATCCGTACGGTAACCCTTGATCTGGCAATCCTGGATGTCATGCTGCCGGATACTGATGGTTTTACGATCTGCCGTAAGATCAGGGAACAGTATAATTATCCAATTATAATGCTGACAGCTAAGGATGCAGAGATTGATAAGATATCCGGTCTTTCCCTAGGTGCCGATGATTATATCACAAAGCCCTTCCGTCCGCTGGAATTAGTCGCCCGTGTTAAGGCACAGCTCAGGCGATATACGAGGTATAATACCTCTCCCCAGGAACAGGAGGAGAACGTGATTGCATTCTCCGGTCTATTCATGGAGAAAAGTACTCATACCTGCCTACTGAACGAAAAGCCGCTTTCCCTTACCCCTACCGAGTTCTCCATTCTATGGCTGCTCAGCAGCAACCGCGGCAAGGTCGTCAGCTCTGAACAGCTCTTTCTTAAGGTATGGGGTGAAAAATACTTCTCCAATAATAATACCGTTATGGTCCATATCCGGCATTTACGGGAAAAGATGAATGATTCGCCGGATAACCCGAAGTATATCAAAACCGTCTGGGGAGTGGGGTATAAAATTGAAAAATAAAAGCAATTTTTCGAAACTGAAGCGGAAAATGATAGTTTGGGTGATCCTGACAGCTGTCTTATCACTTATCTTCTTATGGCTTATCATGAAGCTGTTGATTGATGGTGTTCTTCAGGATCCTTTCGCAAAAAGCTTTCTTTTTCTTTGCAGGCATTTTCTCGGAATGGATGGGGAGGAGGGTACCCGGCTGTACCAGAGACTGTTCCGGAGCAATAAGGAGTTCTGGGTCCTTTTTGGTTATTTTATTGTCATGCTGATTGTCTTCTATCAGGTTCTCAAGCGGTTCACCAGATATTTTAATCAGGTGAACACAGGACTTGATCAGCTGGCAGAGGAATCTGAGCATGAGATTGTGCTTTCTCCCGAGATGGATTTCATGGAAAAGAAGCTGAACAAAATCAAAACCACCTTAAGCAAGAAAACACAGGCTGCCCTGGAGGCGGAGCAGAGAAAGAATGATCTCGTCATGTATCTGGCCCACGATATCCGGACTCCGCTTACCTCAGTGATTGGTTACCTGAGCCTTCTGGATGAGGCTCCTGATTTACCTGTTGATCAAAGGGCAAAATATATCCGGATCACCCTGGAGAAATCCTATCGGCTTGAAAAGCTGATCAATGAATTCTTTGATATCACAAGGTATAATCTCCAGACGATCCTTCTGGAGAAGCAGACCATCAAGCTTCCTTATATGCTGATGCAGATGGCAGATGAGTTCTATCCTTCTCTGGCACAGTCGGGGAAGCAGGTCCTGGTGGATGCGGAAGAAAACCTTACCTGTTATGGTGATCCTGATAAGCTGGCAAGAGTATTTAATAATATTATGAAGAATGCCATCGCCTATAGCAATGAGAACAGTGTTATAACAATCCATGCCAAAGCCTCGGGTGATGATATCATCATCTCCTTTGCAAACCAAGGTAATCGGATACCGGAGCAGCGATTGAATGCGATTTTTGATAAGTTTTATCGTTTGGATGAAGCCCGCTCCTCCACTACCGGGGGTTCCGGACTGGGTCTGGCGATAGCCAAAAGCATCGTAAATGCTCACGGTGGTGAGATTTCTGCGGAAAGTGATGAAACAAAGACAGTATTCACGATTACTCTGCCAAGAAAATCATAAGGAATTATTAAGAATTTAATAAGAGTAACTTTACACATAACTCCTTTCTTTTTGTTTTAATAATAACAAGAGAGGAGTTTTAACATGAAAAGAAATTTTAGAGTTTCTAGTACAGCTATTGTAATTTTATTAATGATATTGGTTTTACTGATAAAGGGAAATAATGCCCTGTCTGAAATCATGGGTAAGGATAACCCTTCACCCTCCTATACTTCAAGTAAAGTCCCCCAGGATCCCTCTGGAGAATCCGTGACAATAACAGGTCATCCTTCCACAGTATCACCGGAAGCATCGGATAACGCAGCCTATGACCCGGATATAGCTCCCTTAAGCTTCCTTCCATCAGACCTCCGTTTATATAGTTCCCATGCTGTTTTGTTATCTCTGGATACAAAAGAAATGCTATTAGATAAGGGCAGCAAGGACAAAATATATCCGGCTTCCCTCACCAAGATCATGACTGTGATCACTGTCATAGAAAATCTTGATAATTTAGATCGAAAGGTCCTACTCTCCGGGGAGATATATGATACTCTGTCTGCTGAAAATTCCTCCATGGCCGGCTTCCTTCCAAAGGAAGAGGTCTCTGCCATTGACCTTCTCTATGGTGCCATGCTGCCCTCCGGTGGGGAATGTTGTATGAGCTTAGCCGAGTATATCGCAGGCTCCGAGTCAGACTTCGTACAACTTATGAATGACAAGGCCTATGAACTTGGGATGGATCAAACTCATTTTACGAACACGACCGGCCTTCATGACAGTGAGCACTATACTACGGTGTGGGATCTGGCTGTATTACTGCAGTATTCGCTTAAAAATGATACCTTCCGGCAGATCTTTACCTCATCAAGGTACACCTCCTCCCCTACCAATCTGCATCCTGACGGTATTACAATGTACAGCACCCTGTTTAAAAAGCTTCCAAATGTCAAGACAGAAAACGTAAAGCTATTAGGAGGAAAAACAGGCTATACGAGTAAGGCCGGGTTATGCTTGGCCAGCCTTGCTGAAATCGGAGGGAAGGAGTATATCATGATATCAGCCGGTGCGGAGGGTAACCATGCAACGGAGCAGTATAACATAACGGATGCCTTATCTGTCTACAGTCGGATCAGCGGAAAGCAGTTCGCCGATAAAGCGCGACCTTAACATCACCTTATTGTACCGCTCCTTCGCACTGTAAATATAGAGATAATCCCTGGCTCGGGTCATAGCAACATAGAAAAGACGCCGTTCTTCTTCGATATCTGAGGGAAGGGCGGCTTTCTTATGCGGTATGATCCCTTCGTTGGTATCCATGATAAATACAGCCCTGTATTCCAGGCCCTTGGAGCTATGCATAGTCGCTACCGTCAGGCTGTCCTTCTGAAGCAGCTGTCCTTCTGCAGCCTGCCTTTTTAACTCCTCCCGGTATTCCTCGATATGGCGGAACCATTCCGGATAGGTTTTGAATTCCTTCGCATTCTCCTGTAGTTCATCCAAAATATCCTGAAGCTCTTCCACCTTCATTTTCCTCTGATCCGCATATTCCTTAAGATAATCCTCATACCCGATTCCCCTCCGGATATAATTTACGGCAGCATAGGGTCCCATACCGGACAGAAGAGCAAGGTCATATTCCAGCTGATCGATCCGTTCCAGCATCCAGTTCTTATCCTCATAATATGCTCTGATATCCTCCATATCCACCTCCGTGGTATCCAGGCACTCCCGGCTGAGATACCGCTTCGGCCGGTTCATAATCTGCAGAAATAGCCCTCTCTCCCTGTTTCCCAGAGCAATTCGGATATAGGTCAGGATATCCTGAACAATCCAGTGATCATAAAGATTTGGCAGGCTATCCTTCAATCGGAACGGAATATTGTATTCCATCAGCTTTCTAAGGAGAGGGCCGGAGGTCAGATTCGTTCTTACCAGGACCGCCATCTCGGACAGCTTAACTCCTATCCCGTTCAACTTAAGGATCTCATTGGCCAGTACCTGATTCTGCTCGCTCATGGTACTAAACTCAGTTACACTAACTTCTCCCGTTTCCTTTCGTGATGCTTCGGATTCCTTCCTGTATCGATTCTGATTATGGCTGATTAGCCTGCCCGAGGCCTGTACGATATTAATTGCAGAGCGATAATTGACCGGAAGGACCAGCTGGGTGCAACCGGGATAATCATCCGGAAAATGAAGCATAATCTCCGGCTTCGCGCCTCGGAACCGATAAATGGACTGGTCATCATCACCGACTGCAAACAGATTATTCTCAGGTGCGCCGAGCATCTTTATGATATCATACTGAACCTGATTGATGTCCTGGAACTCGTCAATCAGTATATAACGGAACCGGTTCTGCCAATTCTTAAGAATATCTTTTCGCTCGGTAAGAAGCTCATAGCATAGGAGCAGCATATCATCAAAATCAATCTTATTTGTTCTTCGGAGTGCAGAATGATATTCCTGGTAGAGGGAACGGAATATCTCATCCGCACAGTTAATGGAGTAATAGTTTATGATATCCATACGGTTTCCCTTCACCAGGCTGATCTCTGAAAGAAGCTCCGTGATAAAATCCTTCTCATCCTCATACTCCAGCTCGAATCGACGGAGAAGCTCCTTCATGCAATGGAATCTTTCTTCTTCCCGGATAATATTTTCAGCTCCCAGATGATAGGCATGCCTAAGAATATTATAGAAAACTGCATGAAAAGTACCGAAGTTTACCTTACTCCGGCTGACGCCAATTCCCTTTAGAAAACGCTCCTTCATTTCCGTAGCAGCCGCCTTAGAGAAGGTAATAACAAGAATGTTTTCCTCAGGGATGTGAAATTCTTTAATCAACACCTTGGTCCGTTCGGTGATTACGAGAGTTTTCCCCGATCCCGGGCCTGCAAGAACCAGCATCGGACCGTCCTTATGGTGGACTGCCTGCTGCTGGGCATGATTCATCTGCATATTAAGTTGCTCCTGTTCCTGAACTGGATTTGTCTTCACGGGGTACTTCCCGCAGCTTAGATTTGTGATAACGGTGATCCTAAGATGGACAGATGATAGAAGGAATGGCAAGACCGATCTCCCAAGGCACCTGCCCGGCCTCCTGCATACTTTAGGTCCATAGGAAGCCGGGTTAACATCTTGTGCCTGGTGATACAATTCCCGGTCACTCCGGGTGTAATAAAATTACTTTGATAATTTCTCGATTGCGGTACGAATTCTTCTTAAGCTCTCTTCTTTGCCGAGGATATTCATAATTTCATATGCGCCGCCGGGGGTTGACTGCTTACCGGATACTGCAGTTCTTACAGGCCATAAGCCTTGTCCGTTCTTAATCCCCTTCTCTCCAATATAGGACATGATCACATTCTCGATGGCTGCGGGAGAGTAATCCGTCAACTCCTCAAAACGGGGCAGAAGCTCTTGCAACACAGCTAAGGAGCTCTCCGCATCCGTCTTCATCTTCTTATGGGTATACATCTCGATATCATAATCAGGAAGCTCCTCAAAGAAGTCGATGATTCCCTTGATATCCACCAAGGTCTCAATCCTTGATTTAACCAGGGCTGCGATCTTCTTATAGTCAAGTTCCTTATGAATTACCTCTTTCATATAGGGAAGTGCAAGGTCATAAAACTTCTCGTCCTCCATAGCCTTCAAATACTCCCCATTCATCCAACGCAGCTTCACCATATCAAATACTGCCGGTGCCTTGTTGATATGATGGTAATCGAATTCCCTGATCAGATCAGCGAGGGACATAATCTCAGTATTATTCGGTGAGCTCCAGCCGAGTAAAGCAACAAAATTCACAATGGCTTCCGTAACAAAGCCCTGCTCCAACAGATCTTCAAAGGAAGAATGTCCGCTTCTCTTGCTGAGCTTCTTATGCTCCTCGTTTGTAATCAGCGGAAGATGCACATAGACCGGCTCCTCCCAGCCGAAGTCCTGATATAATCTTGTATATTTCGGTGTGGAGGACAGATACTCATTGCCTCTTACCACATGGGTGATCTTCATCAGATGGTCATCAACGACATTCGCAAAATTGTAGGTTGGGTAGCCGTCCGACTTAATCAGAATCATGTCATCCAGCTCCTCATTCGCAACAGTGATATCTCCGAAGATTACATCATGAAAGGTGGTTGAACCCTCTACCGGATTATTCTGCCTGATGACATAAGGTTTTCCGGACTTCAGATTATCTGCGATCTCCTCCTCGGTCAAGTGAAGGCAGTGTTTATCATACTTGGTAATAACCTTAGCGTCATCCTCATCCTCGTCCTCGGAGTTACCAACCGTGCTCTTTAAGTTAGCCAGCCTATCCTTCGTGCAGAAGCAGTAATAAGCCGCTCCCTTCTCAACCAGCTGTTTCGCATATTCCAGATACATTCCGGAAGCCTTACGCTCACTCTGAACATAGGGTCCATAGCCGCCGTCCTTATCCGGCCCCTCGTCATGGAGTAACCCCGTAGCCTTCATGGTGCGGTAAATGATATCCAAGGCTCCTTCCACATAACGTTCCTGATCGGTATCCTCTATTCTTAAAATGAAGGTTCCATTCTCATGCTTTGCAATTAAATACTCATATAATGCTGTTCTTAAGTTTCCGACATGCATCCTTCCTGTAGGGCTCGGAGCATATCTGGTTCTGATTGTGCTCATAGTAATACTTCCTTTCCATAATATTTTGCCGTTACTCTTGCGAATCATGCAATTCTGAAATTAATCCTATAGCGTCGGACCCGTCCACATGATTGAATTCCTTATAAGCCGTAGTATGCTCTTAACTGCCTCATCATCTCACCGCTGTCAATGTTTCCCTTTAAGAATTCCTGCACAGCCGGTATCATAAACATATCCATCAACATATAAACCATAAAAAAGAAAAATAGTATGATAAAGATCAGCGTTGCCCTTGCCCAATTTCTCTTGGTTGCCGATATCTTACTGCTACAGGACCAAACGATCAGCATGATCGGAAAAAGCAAGGTCCCAATCACCGGTATGAAGAATATTCCATAGGAACCCAGAAAATTCAAAAAGGTGAGTGGCTTGTCTTCTCTCTCCCGCACAATTGTAACCTGTTTCGGAAGGATTGGATTCACGGGTGCCTGATACTGTTTATGTTCTCGGAAGGAGTTGCCGCAATATTCACAAAAGTTGGCTTCCTCGTTTCCTATCTGTCTTCCACAGTTATTACATACCATTATTTTCACCTCTTCTTAGCATTTGTTTCCCATTATACCACAACTTTTTTAAAAATCAAACCCCGCCTTAAATAGGCGGGGTTACTGTTATATCATAGAAAAAGCTTGAATTATTAACATTATGCTTCGTTCTTCATCGCCTCAATTGCACTGATCTTAGTTGCACGCCTTGCCGGGAAGTAGCCGAAGATCAATCCTACTCCAGTGGAGATTACTAATGCCAGGATGGGCAGGTAAGGCGGAATGATTGATATCGTCATTTTTGCAGTACTGGCCGGATCATTCATATAGACAAAAGCACCCGGCATCAGCTTGCCGAAAATCGGCTGACCATATTTATTGATTAGGAAGGAGAATACGTAGGCAAACATAACACCGATAACACCGCCTAAGAAGCCGATCAAACCTGCCTCGAACAGGAACAGCTTCTTAATATCCTTAATAATACAGCCAAGCACCTTCATAATACCGATTTCCTTGGTCCGTTCATAGATTGCCATTACCATCGTGTTAGCGATACTGATTGCTGATACGAATAAAGATACCACGCCGAGTCCAAGCATAACCAGCTGTAAGGTATCGGAGGCCTCAATAGTAGGTTTCATCATCTGCACATAGCTAAAGGATGAGAAACCCAGTTCCTTAATTTTATCCTGTACCTTTTCCACATTCTTCATAGAATCTACTGTCAGCCTGATCTGCTGGTATTCCGACAGGATCTTCATCGCCTTCTTACGGTCTTCCAGGGATAAGGTATTGCAATATTTCTGATAGATCTCTTTAAAATAATCCAAGTCCATGTAGGTATTGTAGTCAAATTCAGATTTGGTTTCTACCATCTTAGCGATATTCGTCAGCGGGAGGGAGAATTTCTTCTTCTTCCCGGTGGGCTGATATTGCTCAAATTTTAAAACCAGTTTATCCTTCGCCAGATCGATCTCCTTCTGCTGGCCCCTCCAGTTCGTCGGGTCATAAAATGGATAGGGATTGTTAAACCCAAAGATGATGCCGGAATTATCTTCCTCGGTCGGATACTCGCCCAGGGTCAGCTCCGGGAAGCCAAAGACTTCTGCGGCATCCATATCAATTGCCGTGATATAGGTCCACCCCTGATATCTGCCGGTATACAGCGTAGCATCTATGTTAAGGACAGGGGAAACCGCCTTGACATGCTCCAGGACCCTGATCTGCTCCACCAGATTATCATCCAGCTTCTGTTGCTTAGAGTCCACCCAGTTGCCCTTATCATCATAGATATCACCATAGGTATTCACCGTAATCGTATTTGAACTGCCGTTCTGCATGACCTGAGTCTCATAGTAATTATTCATTCCATGACCGATGGAACGCATGATAACAATGAACAGCGTACCGATAACAACACCTAATACGGTAAGTAAGGTTCTGACCTTTCTACGGAATAGATTCCGCAGACCCATTTTGATCAGATCACTAATCTTCATAAAGCTCAATCCCTTTTTTGATTTTTCTGCGGGCTAACAATGCACCTAGTGCCATACTCACAAACAGTACCACTGCCGAGATGCCGATGACAAAGGGCCAGGAGGATAATAACGGGTCCTTCACCTCTGCCACTCCGGTCTCCGTCATAGGATCATTATACATTCCTGGATCAAAACCAATATCGCCACCCTTTCCATCAAATATAGGTGCCGGTTCTGCGATTACTGTTGCTTCTCCTACTACCATACTTGTATCAACACCCTCCTCTGCTATCTCAGTGGCAGCTTCGACCGGTGCCACTTCTCCGGTTTCCTCCGCCACGATTACTTCTTCACCAACAGCCGTATCCTCTGCCATCACTGCTTCTGAAGCCTCTTTTTCAGCGATAGCCTTCTCATCCTCCGCAGAGAGGACAGCCGTTTCTTCTGTTGCTGTATTAACCGCCACATCCTTCGTTACGGTAGTTGTATTACCGGCAGCTGCGGCTACCTTCATCTTAAGCTCCATATCCCTGGACTGTGTAACCGTCACTGTTTCTGTATTTGTATTCATGTTTAAAGTCCTCCATGGTGCCGATACCCGCGAATTTGGGCGTCAGCACAAAATTAATATTTCGCTTCTTCCTTAGCCTGAAGCTTTTTACGATAAACTGTGATGATGGCTTTTCTTGTTACCGGAAGGAATATTACGAAGATAAGAATCTGGAGGATGATGAACAGCCAAGGCTTCAAAATCTCCTTCTTCGGCTGAGGTACATTCGGATTGAAGACATCAACTCCTCCGTCCCCGTTCATACCGGGATCAAAAACCGGCATTCCGTTCACTGTGGTTTCAAACTCTTTCAGATAATCAATCTTATCTCCATTACTGTCCTCATAGGTGAGCTTTAAGGTACCCTTCGCCTGGCCTTCGATATTGGGAATGACCTCGAATTCCACATACATGGAGGTTCCTTCCGTGACATTACCTACGAAATACATATTACCATCCGCTTTCGTGAAGTCTCCTTCTACGGTAGCGACAACATTATTTAATGCGGATTTGCCCATATTATAGAACTCGAAGGACAGGAAGGCAGGATTTCCTGCAACCACATTTCCGTCATAGGAATAGATATTTACGTAATCTACGACCGGCTTTGCATTTTCCACTGCCTGGAGCGTTAGTTCATTATTTCTTGTGTAGCCTTCGTCGCTGTTTTCCTTGGGCTTATAGCCATCAAATTCATATTCCAGTACGACGAGTAGCTTATATGCTCCAGTCTTAACATCGGATTTGACCTTCATTTCCAAAGTCTTCTGAACCGTCTCTCCGGGAGCGATGCTTTCGATAAAGAAGCTGTTGCTTCCCTTGGTCGGAGAAAACGCTTCCTCGGCCTGAGTATCCGGCTTTTTCACTATTACCGTGATATTTTTTGCGGAAACAGAGGAATGTGTATTAGTAATATCAAACGTAAAGTTGAAGGTAGTCCCGGCTTTCAACTCCTCCTTATCAGCAGAATACTGGCTGATGATCAGCTTTGGTATACTGCTGCTGCCGAGGGAGTTCTGGACATCAAGTACAGGTATCTTCACTGTGTCACCTGTTCCACCCTTATAACTATAATTCACATTCAAATAACTGAGTCCTTCTGCAATATCGTCCGATACCTTCAGGGGTATTGTAATGGTTTTGCTTTCGCCGGACTTAAGCAGATCGATAAAGATGTAGGGATCTGTATTGACCGGAATAAAGGTGTTTCCGGTGAGTCCATCCAACGTAAGCTTCAGCTCATCGATATCAGAATTGCCCTTATTCTCCATCACAAAGGAAACCTTCAGATCCCCACCGGCAACCGGCTTCGCAGGATTTTGGGTGACATTCTTGATGACGATGGAGGTTTCCTTTGCCGGACCATCTGAATCTGAAACCTTCAGGTATATGGTCTTCGTCTGTGTATACGTTACTCCAAGTACATCCGAATAGCTTATTTTAAGAATCAATTTATTCAAATTACCTGATGCGCTAGCACCTGCGATCAGCGGAAGTTCCAGCTCCTTTGCTTCCCCCTGGTCTATACTACTTAACTTAATAGAATCAGTGTAATAATTCTTAACAATACTGTCCGTTTCTGAATTTTCAACAGATACCCTTATATCCTTTGCCTTTGATACTCCATTATTTCTTAATATTGCCTTTAGAACGAACTCATCTCCGGGTGTTACATTGTCCGGATATTTTATGTCCTCTATATCAAAATACGGAGCCTCTGTATTGCCGGTAACATTCACCTGTATATTATAGGTAGATGTCATTGCATTCCCGTCAATATCCTTGTAACTGAAGTTCACAGTCAAGGTCTTTCTGCCTTCGGTAGCATTATCAAGTATGATTACCGGAATCTTTATGTGACTTTTTCCACCCGGAGCAATATCTCCGACCTTCATGTTTTCGGCTGTATAATTCTTTTTTATTCCGCTGTCCCCATAGTTAATGCTGACATAAGTACTGCGTGCGGTGATCTCACCTTCATTTTGTATATCAAAAGAAATATCCATGGGTTTGCCGATGATGTTATTCTCATAATCCAAGCCACTGATGGTCAGCTGTGCCGGAGCCTTCTCTTCTAAAATTTTAAGTGTCAGCTCCAGAGAAGAGCTGCAAGGAGTATCATCATATAACCTGCCATCAATCACCATAGTAATGGGATATGTTTTTATCACAGCAGTCTCTTTCACGGTCACATCGAATTCAGCATAGGTATTAACAGATGTATTAATAAAGCTCATGCTTTCCCCAAACTCATTCTTCAATGTAGGCTTAGTGAAAATAAACGGGGAACTGGCATTATCATCCTTCAGCTTAACCTTCGGATCAAATATAAAGTTTCCGTTCACTTTAAACGGAAGCCTGATGTGAGTCGTCTCACCGGGCTTTAAGATAATGCTGGAATTCTCGTCCTCTGTTACTAGTGAAGGTCCCTCTTCCGCCTGCGCTATGTATAGGTTCCCTATCATTCCTGTTGCGAGTATACATATGGTCATTATCGCAACCAATAATCTCTTCATCTTCATTCTTACTCCCTCTGCTTCCTATAAAATAATGTTTACCTTACCTGTCCCGGCTGTCAGGAAATATCCTTCTCCAGTCGCACTTCGGGTTCAAGCTGTTCCTCAGGCTCGGACTCCTCCTCCGCCTCAAGCTGCCCCATCGTCTCAGGCTGCACTACCGACTCAAGCTGCACTACCGACTCAAGCTGTACCACCGTCTCAGGCTGCTCTTCTGTTTCAGGCTCTTCTGTTTCAGGCTCTTCCTCTTCCTTCTTCACATATTCTATCTCTTCAATCTTGCCATCAAAGATATGGATAATCCTATCCGCATATTCTGTCAGTCTCTTATCATGGGTTACCATAACGATGGTCTGATGATTGGTATCTGCCATTGATTTAATCAGGTCCATGACCTCCTTGGAGGTTTTGGAATCCAGGTTACCGGTCGGTTCATCTGCAAATACGATCTCAGGATTACTTACGAACGCCCTTGCAATACCAACTCTTTGCTGCTGACCGCCGCTCATTTGCTTCGGCTTATGCTTAAGTCTTGCCCCCAGTCCAACCTTTTTCAACATTTCCCGGGCAAGCCTCTTTCTCTTCTTGGCTCCGATATGCTTGAATACCAGGGGAAGCTCCACATTCTCCACTGCGGTCATGGAATTCATCAGATCATAGGATTGGAATACGAAGCCCAGATAGTTCTGACGGAATTTCGCCAGGCTCTTTTCGCTCATTTTATGTATATGCTTTCCTTTTATAATAATCTGACCACCGGAAATCTTCTCTATTCCGGCCATCAGATTAAGCAAGGTTGACTTACCGGAGCCGGAGACACCGTAGAGGCAGCAGAATTCACCTTTTTTGATGGTAAAACTGACGTCATCCACGGCACAGATCCGTTCACTTCCCATCCGGTAGATCTTCTTCACATTCTTCAGTTCGATTATATTCTCTTCGCTTTTCTTCATTCAGCACCTTCTCTGCTCATTTAAGTCCAACCACCTCAGCCAGTGAGATTCCCTCATTACCATGCTACACCATAATTATTAAATAATGACTAACTATTTTCTTAAGATTTTCTTACAGTGTGTTAAATAATAATAACACTCTATGATTTCTTCCCATTTCCGGCTATTGCCTCAACCTTTGCTTCTTCCTTCCGGGCAGCTCTGCGATCGATGAAGCGGACAAATATAAGCTTAACATAAGCACCGACCGGTACTGCAAGAAGCATGCCAAGGAACCCTCCGATAGCACTGCCAAAGATTAGGGAGATGATAATAATCAACGGATGAATTTTGATTGACCTGCTTAAGAGCTTAGGTCCGATGAAATTTCCATCTACAAACTGAATCACGGCCAAGGCCAGGATCGACACGAACAGGGTCTTCGTATCACCATTAATCAGACAAACAATCGTGGTACTGATATATGCGACAATCGGCCCGAAATAAGGTATCAGGTTGCCGATCCCTGCAAAGATACCGATGACAACCGCAAATTTAACGCCGGTGATGGTTAAGACAAGACTGATGAGGATCATCATAACAAAAGCATCGGTCAGCTGCCCTCTGATATAACCGGAGAAAACATGGTCCAGATCATGTACGATGGAAACGGTTTTCTTATTAAAACGGTCCGAGAACAGAGCCTTCCAGACCTTCCGGATATAATCCATGAACATTCTGCCGTCAATCATAAAATAAAAGCCGATAATAAAGCTGAAGATAATCGTGGTCAGATAACTGGATATGTTCGTAATGGAGTTCACTGTAGCCCTGGCGAAGTTCAGCAATACATCCAAGATATACTGTGTAGCAGTCGTCACGTAGTTTTCTAGTTCCACTGACTGGATATCCAGATCTCTCATTTTTTCCTTAATGGAATCAATGAAGGCATTCAGGCTATCTATGAACCCTTCGCCCAAGCGAATGATATCATCAAAATTAGCCAGCCTGAGCTGTCTGGTCACACTGTATACCAGCATGGAAATAAGCCCTACTACGGCTGTAAACAGTAAGGCTACGGAAAGCACCGCCGCTAAGGTTCTGGGACGCTTTAACTTCTTTAATCCTCTAGTTTTTCTGAATTTTCTTTCAAACAGGCTTACCACCGGATCCATCAGAAAGGCAAATACAAAACCTAAGATGACCGGCTTGATCACCTGCAGGACCCATCCGATGCAGCTCATAAACTTGCTTATGAGCAGCGGTGCATTATCTGCAATCAGGGACAGGCAGTAAATAATGACACAGGTAATGATGACATATAGTGATATCTGAGCGTATTTTTTATTGAACTTATCTTTCCAATTCATTCTTAGCAGTTAGCCCCTTTCTCCGTATTCCAGAAATCCTGCGATCAGCTTAACTGCGTTATCGATACCGACGTAGTCACTCTTGACGGAGAGATGGTAGTTCTCAGCTCTTCCCCATTTCTCGCTGGCATGGTAATTATAATAATTTGCCCTTCGTTTATCTATCTTCGTTATCTCTTCCTCTGCTTTATTCTCCGGCAGCTGATGCAGACGGACTGCCCTATCCTTACGGAAGCTAAGATCGGCCCAGATGAAGATGTTAACTACATTCTTAAAATCCCTCATGATATAATCGGCACATCTGCCTACAATGACACAGGGACCTTCCTTCGCCACCTTCCGAATCACATTGGATTGGGCGAGATAGATCTGATCATCCAGTGAAAGATGAGTAAATCCTATCTCCTGGTTCCCGTAAGCATTCATACCCATAGCAATTGAATACAGGAGGCTGTTGGTCGCCTTCTTCTCCGCATTCTCGAAAGCACTTTCCGCAAACCCGCTCTCCTTCGCAGCCCGCGTAATTAATTCCCTGTCGTAAAATGGAATTCCCAGTTTCTCAGCTAGCTTCTCTCCGATCTCTCTTCCTCCGCTGCCAAACTGTCTGCTGATTGTAATAATTTTATTCATATCGGCCACTCCATTCTATAGTTACAATCTATGTTACATCTTAAGTATACCACAGTCTGAACCAAGTAAGAAGTACTATTTCCTGTAATTACTAAATGGAAAGCAGCAGCTTCAGGTACGCACGCTTCACCGGTGAAGTGGACTGAAGAAGCTTAGCCTTAACGTCCTCATAAAAGGCTTCTACCTCCCTAAGCTCCCTCTCATTGATGGTATTCCGTCCGAACCGGGCCTTTCTCACATGATCCATACAAGCCTCAAAGGGCTCTTCTCCGATCTGGGAACAATGCTCCTTCACATAATCCAGGTGCTCCTCCAGACATCTGCTTCTCCTCGGTAATGCTCTGCAATGCAGCAGAAGCCGCTCCAGCTGCCGATAGACCTGCAAAGCCTTCCTGCTCCGATCCTCCGTGCCTGCCTGACTCCTCTTGTGCATAACCAGGAGGAGATATACTGTTACGAGAGAGATGGGCAAGACGGTTATGAGAAGGATCCGAAGTACCATTGAAAGATAATTGGTATTCTTTGAGTCCGGGGGTAATGTTCCTTTGGTTCCGCCATCGTTCTTCTGATCCGGTGTTACCGGAGGGGTGGGAGTTGGTTTCTGCTCCTCCTGCTCCGGAGCCTTCGTAGGCTCAGGCGTTACTGTAGGAGTTACCTGCTCCTCCTTCCTGTTCTCATTCACATCGGCAGCCTCTCCGATCACCCGTTCCGTATTTTCCGCACCTGCACCCGGTGTAAACTCTACGGGGAACCATCCGAAGCCGTCGATATAGACTTCAGCCCACGCATGGGCACTGTAATCCTTAACAGAAACCTCAACCTGGGTATCCAGATCTTCGGAATTATTCAGGTCTGTATAGGAGGTAACCCACTCATCTCCGAGGGGCTCATCAAAAACGATGTCCGCCGTATTGATTACATAGCCCTCCGCATATCTTGCCGGATATCCCAGGGATCTGAGCATCAATACTCCGGCAGAAGCAAAGTGGGAGCAATAACCGACCTTATTCTCATAAAGAAAGTATTCCACGAAATCCTTATCCTTTGGCAGCTTTC
Source organism: Bacillota bacterium (assembly GCA_023415595.1). Classification (GTDB taxonomy): domain Bacteria; phylum Bacillota; class Clostridia; order Lachnospirales; family Lachnospiraceae; genus Mobilitalea. The sequence continues at coordinate 3,893 of JAEZJW010000127.1, read as the reverse complement.
CCGGTGATAAGGTATACTGCGCACTATTCTGCAGATAATCCTTCACGTAGGAAACCGCCTTATCCAGAGTGTCCACCCTGGATCCGATCTTCTCTCTGGTAAACTCGAACTTCAGACGGTCCAGACCCTCCTCCGGAAGTTCAGTATAGGTCTCATAGACAAACCCCCTGTAAAGCTTCTCATACTTATCGTAGTCTCCCAGCCTGTTTTCCGCCGGTTCCAGATAATCCGCCAGTTTATCATCCATCCTGAGGGAAAAATAAAAATCATATTCATAGCTGTCGGCCTTATTGATCGGAGCAGCGTACAGATCATACTCATATTTTGCAGTATCGGAGTCTTCAAACTCTGTCATATAGGGGGCATAGATGTGGTTTTTGTTGGCATCCGCATACTCAATCTTAATGCTGCCCTTTTTAAATTCATATTTGTACCCCTCAGTTCCAACGGGGGTTCGATCAGCGTTACCAAAAGCCGCATCACTGTTTTGGTAAAGCCTCTTTAGGAACTCGGTATTTTCATTCACCGGCTGGAACTTCTCCGGAGGAACCAGCTTCTGCAGCTCCTTGTAACGCTTCTTCGTCTCCTTGGAATGTCCTTCCCAGCTGTCACCTGTATATACCGATCCTGCAAAGCCCTTCAGATAGATGCCCTCCGAGATGGATTTTAAGGGCACGGAGACCTTAAGCTGCTCGGACTCGTCATAGCTGACCTGATCCACCCGTCCCAGCTTACCGGAATTCAAACCACCATTACCTGTATTACGATTGGGAAGCCACTCCGCCTCATTGATTTTATCCGTTACATCTTCCCAGGAGAAATGGAACAGGAAGTCTTGGATCTCACCCTTTGCAGCCTTAATACCATCCAATTCCTCATATTTCTCCTCCGGTACCGCCAGCTTCATGATTTGGAATAAGACAAATACAATAATCGTTAAAATCAGGGCTGCACTGCTATTAATCCTGTGGAGCATGAATTTTTGCTCCTTATAGGAGGATTGCCCCGCCCCATAGGATTTGCTTAAATATACCATCGTCAGGATATAGGTCAGCAGGTTGATCTCTGAGGGTGTTATTCCCAGTGCAAAGCTTCCTGCTACCGGCAGCAGCAGGACAATGTCACATACCGGCAATAATCTGCTCCTTACAACCGAATAGGCTACTAGTGCAATGATCGGTATTACAATCATAATGATAAGAAAGGTTACATCTTCCTCGGCGCTGGAGTAATGTGCTTTATAATGCAGGGCAGAGGTTCCGTAATAAGAACCGGCCTGGTCCAGAATAGAATTCTCCAGAATATAAAAACCATTCTTCAGCTGTTCGAAGTACTTCTTCCCTATGGCCAGATATATCACTGCGGAAGCAGCAAGCTTGACCATATCATAGGAGGGATAGAGAAACATCGTATAGATCAGAATGCCCGACACCAGCCACACCACCAGTAGGCGGTTGAGGGCAACGGGCAATGACAAGCTGTCAATGAAGATAGCCATCGCACTGTAGCTGCCTGCCAATATAGCTAACAGCTGCAGGCATCTTAAGAAGGCAGGAAACCCCGCCTTCTTCTCATCCATCATATAAATCGTATTGTCAATCACAATTCCGTCTTTTATTTTATGGCTCAATTTCACACCAGCTTTCTATCCGAGCTTTAATCCTTCCAGATTACCACTAACATTACCGGTATCCACCGAAAGGAGACCTATTCCCATTTCACCGATCTTATTCATCACTTCTTCTGCAATCGGAAGCTTAATCCGGATACTTCCGTTATGGACTTCAGAATATTTTGCGGTATCATTTACATAGATAATCTGCCTTATATTAGCCTTGATCAAGGACAGAGAATTAAGCTGGGGCTTGTCCACCTCTCCGGTGATATAAAACAGGTCAGTATACTGATCATTCGGATGCTCTGCCAGATAAGCAGTCATGATATCGATTCCGCCGGAATAAGGTCCTGTCTGCAGAAGTCCGTCAACCGCTTCGAACAGATCCTTTTCACTCACGACGCGAACTCTCCTGCAGCAGCCATGCTTGCTATCATACCAGGAGAAATAATGAATCTGCCCTTTCAGCAGGAAGGAGTATGATAAGGACAGGGCACACTCCATTAATGCGTCCATATACACCAGGACATCCTCCTCCATGGCAACACTTAAATTAGCAAAAATCAGCATGGAGCAGTTCAACGGATCACTGAATTCCTTAATCATCAGCTGATCCTGCTTCATGCTGAGCTTCCAATGGATTCTGGTAGGCCTGTCGCCCTCTCTGTATTCGCGGATCGTGAATACTTCGGACGGATCATCCCCACTCTTTACGGTTGAGAAATAATCGCTTTCTATCTGCATTCTGGAACGGTTCAACAGCTCGTCATCCGTAATCTCATGAAGCACCGGCAGAATGGCAATTTTCAAATCTCCCTTAAGCTTTTTTCTTAAGGAAAACAGCTTAAGGTAATCATAAACTTTGATTTTCGATAAAGATATCTCCAGATTACCTGCATGCTCCGACATCAGATTCATGGTTACGGTAGCTCTGGTTCTGGCATCCGCCGACACCATGAATTCCTTCTTGTATTTCTTACCGGAGAAGGAATTACTGTAGGTTATGATGAGTTGTATGCCTGAAGCCGGGAAGATTGTAGGATTATGGATCTGTATTGAGACCGGAACCGTCTCCCCCTTGCTTGCCACATGTACAGGGGAAACCAGCTCTACTCTTAACATTCCGTAGACATAGCTTAATAAGGCAAACATTAAGAACGGGAGACCTGCAACCGTAAGAAAAATGATTCCCATAAAATATTCATTATATAGAATTGAAAGAAGGCCGATTGTGGCCAATAAAACGAGATATCTGATCTTATTCTGAATCATCCGCGCACCTGCTCTTTATGCTTCCATCCCGGAAGGTCATAAGCCTGCCAGGCCTTGTACCCTCCTCTTGTCTCGGTGTTTATACGTTCTTTGCTATGATTTTAGGAGGGCGTACAATACGCAGGATATCATCCAGGAGGTTGTCCACGGTGACATTATTCACTCTTGCCTTTGCTTTCAGGATCATACGGTGTGCCGCCACATCCTTGAAGATATACTGTACATCTCCGGGTACGACATAATCCCTGCCACTTAAGAATGCGGTTGCTTTGACCATATTCATCATTGCCAGAGAGCCTCTCGGGCTGACACCCAGCTCAACCAGCGGATTGTCCCTCGTCTGTTGTACTAAAAGAGTAATATATTCATAGATGGAGTCATGGACAAACACATCCTCCACCAGATTCTGCATGATGAGAATCTCCTCCTTGTCCACTACCTGGACTGTTTTCTCAAGAGGATTATTATTTTGTCTCTCCTTTAAGATACCGATCTCACTCTTCATATCCGGATACCCCATCGTCAGTCTGACCATAAAACGGTCCAACTGGGATTCCGGCAGCATTTGGGTACCGACAGAGCCGATCGGATTCTGCGTTGCCATGACAACGAAGGGCTTCGGCACCTCTCTGGTAACAGCGTCCACAGTGACCTTCCCTTCCTCCATTACCTCCAGTAAGGCGGACTGTGTTTTGGAGGAGGTACGGTTGATTTCATCCGCCAGGAACAGATTGCAGATCACGGCTCCTGGTCTGTATTGATAGCTATCCCCATCCTTATTCAACAGGTGGAAGCCGACAACATCGGTGGGAAGTACGTCCGGAGTAAACTGCAGTCTGTGGTAATCCAATGCCATTGCTCTGGAGAAAGCCAGTGCAAGGGTTGTTTTTCCCACTCCCGGATGGTCCTCCAGAAGGATATGTCCCTTGGCAAGAATCGCCGTGAGCACCTTTCCGATGATGATTCGTTTTCCAATGACGACCTTATTCACTTCATCCATGATTTG
>JAEZJW010000050.1 GCA_023415595.1 Bacillota bacterium | reverse complement strand
TCCCTTTCAGATATAATTATTTCGTTTCCTTGTGCAGTGTGTGGGTTCTGCAGAACTTACAGTACTTCTTTGTTTCCATTCTGTCCGGATGTAACTTCTTTTCTTTTGTCATGTTGTAATTGCGTTGTTTGCAATCAGTACATGCCAATGTAATCTTTACGCGCACAACTTCCACCTCCGATTTCTCTTGTAGCGCTCCAACCTTTTACCGGCAGAACCGGTACGGTTGTACTTAATAGGACTGCTTCGCTCAGGGGACTTTTTATGGCATAAAAAAAAAGCCCTCTTTCTTTGCTCATCCAATATAACATACCCGGCAATTTCCGTCAACAGTTTTTTGTTTGCTCTAGGATTCATTCTAATGTATCGTTCTAGGGACGGTATTGGCAGGTGCCCAGGCTGCATAAGCCCGGAAGCAGGATGATCATGCCAAGCAGTTCTAAGGCTCCGTCATGGCTTAATGCAGGAAGACCGTGCATAATTCCTCGTGGCAGCGAGGCTGAAAACCTAATCAATAGCTTTTCAGCCTCACTCTCTCTCGTCAGATGCACTCGCGCGACTTATCGCGCGTCTTCCCTGACCGCCTCTCCGGAGCCTAAGTCCTGCTAAGCATGAATCAAATGCTTCCGGTTATTATTTAGCCCCGGCACTCTGCCAATCCCTGTCTACGAGATGTTATAATTAGTTTAATGAGTTCTCTTGGATTTTATCAAGGTTTTTTCTTGCCTATAAAATTCCCACATTGTTCGATTATCTACTAGATTTCTACTATGTTTTTTTGTTATATTGTATGCAGATCAATTGAAATCTTAATATTGGTACTGACTGTTTTTTAATATTGTCTGCAAATCATAAATCAAGAACTTATTCGCTATTATACTGTAAACAAATAAACATTATTACTCTCTTAGTTCCTTCTGTTATATTGTCTGTATATTGTTTGTTATTCTATTGATTTATCATTATGTAGGCTATCTAGATAAATATTTAAAAATAATACTACTTCACCGTCACTCTACAGGTGGCTTTTAAACCGCTGCTGGTCTTTACAGTGATTGTAACCGTACCTGCTTTGAGGGCTTTGATGATTCCATTGGTGGTTACAGTAGCTATAGATTTATCACTGCTGGTAAAGATGATTCTGTCGGTCGTATTCACAGGTTTAACATAGGTCAGCAGACTATACTTTTCTCTTATTGCCATTGTTCTCGTGGTTCTGGACAGCCTGAGCTCTGTTGTCTTAACTGTCTTTACGCTGATCCTTCTGACATAGGTATTGCCCCGATAGTCCATCGCAAAGATGCTGTAGATACCGTCGTTTGCGACCTTGAAGCTTCCTTTCCCGTCCGTCAGACTGATCTCAGTGCCAGCACCGGCAGGAAGGAAATCAGCTGCGGTCTTACTGCCGGACATATATTTTACCCTCTTTACCTTACTCTGCGCATCTGTTACATCAATTACTACAGTTCTGGTCTTGTAGTAATTGGAGACCGAATAGGAAGCGGAGATCTTAGGCGGTGTTACATCATCTATTACCTCATATACAGTTGAGGCTTCATTCCCCGCATAGTCACCCGCATAGAAGGTATAGACACCTGCCCGGTCCAGCTCGGCTGAATTATCCTTAACCGTTGTGCCTTCTGTCCCATGGTTAAAATCCGCTAAGGTTTTCGACCCGCTGAGCCATTTTATTACCCTGACACCGGAGCCGCCTTCTTCCGTGATATTCACAGGAATTCTCAGTACTCCCTTATCATAAACGGTCTTGAGTCCAATGACAGGTTCTACGCAATCTCCCCGCAGTCCGTTCATAGCTGCTGAAACTGTTCGGAATGCATCGGGGATTCCGGGGTTGATCAGCATCCCCTCCAGCTCCGGAATTGATTTATTATTATCCAGAATAAGCTGCTTAATATTTGAAGGATAAGTAAAATCACCTAAGGAATAAAGTAAAGCGGCTACTGCGGATACCTGAGGCGCTGCCATCGAGGATCCACTCATGGTAGCATAGCTTCCAACCACCGTACTGTAAATATCAGCACCGGGTGCAGCAATGTCCACTGTTCTGCTTCCGTAATTGGACAGGTCCGTCAGTCTTCCGTCAGCATCGACAAAGGTAACTGATATCAGGTTAGGTAATTCCAGGCTTGCCGGATAAATCGGTTTCTCATCATTATTCTCCCCGGTATTACCTGAGGCAGCGACAAAGAGAATATCAGATTCAGACATTACCTCTTTCAAAGCCGCAGTATATTGATAAGTACCCCAGCTTAGGTTACAGATGTCCGCTCCCATTCGGGTAGCATACTTTACTGCCTCTACAGCGCTTGATAGGTTTCCGGTGCCATCAGTCCCTCCGTTGATTTTTAATATCATCAGTTTTACCTTCACCCCGGTAGCTATCCCTGCAATTCCAATGTTATTATCAGCTGTTGCACTGATGATTCCGGCTATATGGGTACCATGATCATCATTATCCTTCGGATCGGCTAAGTATAGTTGATATCTATCGTTATATTTATAATGGCAGATGGTATTATCCTCATTATAGAAATCCCATCCGTGGATATCATCCACATACCCGTTATTATCGTTATCGATCCCATCCTCCGGTATCTCTCCTGCATTCTCCCAGAAGTGTCCAGCCAAATCAGGGTGGCGGTTATCCACACCGGTGTCAATGATCGCTATTACAACCTCCCGTTTACCCAGGTTCGCGTTCTTAAGAAATTCCCAGGCTTCCGGTATATTCATGTCCACATCCACCGTAGACTTAATCTGGGTTTTTGCTGCTTTAAGATAGGTATAATAGCTGCCCGGATTATTCAAAGCCCATTGGCTGTCCGCATAGGTATCACTGCTTAATCTCATAGCGGATATTTCGGAATTGGCCTGCACTGCTTTAACCGCAGAATTACTCTCCAGCTCCTTAAGGGCTGTTTGGTACTTTTCCGGATCCTCCGTACTGATCAACGCATAATCCTCTATATGGCGAACGACTTTCACCGGTACGCTTAAGGATGCCAAAAGGACACTCAGATCCTCCTCCTTCAGCTGTTCATTAAATATGGCGACGATTTCTCCCCCGGACTGTTTGAATGCCTTGACAGCCTGCATTTCCTTCCTGTGTCCGCTCCATAACCAGGCTCCGAATATGGATAAAGCGATCAGAATCACCGGGAGTACTATGTATTGTAAACTTATTCTTTTCCTCATTAGTATCAATCCTTTTATGTAATTATATAGTCATTCCAGGTTAACATCTTAAGCATAATAACTTATCTTGGCATTTCTGTGGCAACTGACAAAATATTTAATAAAAGTATGTTTATGTCAATATTTTGCGATTTTATTAAAAAAATCGTGCATTCAATAACATAATATGGTATAATACATACAGAAACAATATGAATTATATGGTATTTATATCGGAATGCGGGTTTAATCTTATTAGTATATTTTCATAGCCCGGATACCGTTCTAAGATAAGGAGCATGCTTATGGATAATCGCACAAACAACCAACAGCACAATCAAATTATCCAGAAAGAATTCTGGGATAGCCTGCAGTCAGAGATATTGATCTCCAACCAGAGCTTCAGTCCGGCAGACATTACATATTTTATAGAGAAGAATTATATGTTCTCCCTGTTCTTTCGGGGAACTACCTATCATGAGCTTCACTGCTTCAAGAATCTGTTCCGTATGAAGGACAATGCATATCTGATTTTGCTGGAGCTGTTGCCTGAGAATAAACCAAATTTTTTGGATTTTGATATTGATGAATTTAATTTTTATCTTTTCTTGAAGAAGGCTCTCGGTCCCGATACAGTGAGTGCTATTGGACCGTTGATTTCAAACCGGATCAATATACTTGTTTCAGTTGAATCAGTCCAATCGGAAGCCCGTAGGCTTAATGACAGCATGGTACTGTCCCAGAAGCTGGTTGATGCGATCAGGCAGGAATACCAGGTATCGGCATTTGCAGGGATCGGCAATGTATACTCCCTTTCCTCTGTTTATACTTCTTTTTTGGAAGCGTTGTCCTGTATGTACCGCTGCCAGCCGGGTAGGATAGCTCATGTCACAAATCTCGAGGAGCTGTTACCGGAAAATCATTATGACTATGTAGAAGCAGAAAGGCATCTGGTGGAGGCGATACGTCTCAGAAAGTCTGATGCCTATGATTATTTTGTTCTCATGATGAATTATATCAAGCCTATGAATGATGACATCAAAAGGAATAAGATCATCGAAGCCCTGATTATTGCAGCTCATGCAGCGCAGCTGGACGGACAGAGTCGGATTGATTATTTCAATTATACTTCACAGATTACAACAATTATGGGTTTATCGGGAGATGAGCTGATTGAATGGGCTTATCAGAAATTTATGTATATCACCGGATTTGTGAAGCCTCAGACTTCCATAGATTATTCCAACAGAATCGTACAGGTAACCAAGGACTTTCTGGAAGCTCATTATTCGGAAGAAATTTCTCTTGAGAATATCGCAGAACAGGTAAATATCAGCCCGCAGTATTTCAGTAAGCTGATTAAGAAGAATACGGGATTTAACTTTATTGACTGGCTCTCCATGCTTCGTGTGAAAAAAGCAAAGGAGCTGTTGACCAACTCCAACTATACCGTGAAGGAAGTATGCTTCATGGTGGGCTATAAGGATCCGAATTATTTCAGCCGGATCTTCAAAAAAAGAATCGGAATCACTCCCAGCGAGTATATCAAAAACAGGACCTACATCAGCAGTAAGAGCTGAAGAACAGGCCACTGTACAGAGATGTCATATAGGGATTAACCACGGGTTTCTTATTGTCAGGGTATGTTACAATTGTCTTATCCAGATATTCTACCGGATTGATTGCAATTTCTTCTGCTTTCTCAAGAAGTGTTGCAATAAATCCGTTTTTTTGTGTAAAGAAGTTTTGCAGAGTTCCGTTCTTTGCCGCTTCATCGCTAAGCTTCTCATCTCTGATCAGCCTTCCGTCATCGGAAACTGTTATTCCATTCTCCTCCAGCTCCTCCTGATGGAGCTCTCCGATTCGTTTAAGCTCATTGGCTAATTTTCTGGCACTGAAGCTGTTGTCTGTGCCCGCATCTCTGTCAGCAGCCAGACTTAACAGCTTGTTATAACTGCCAAGAACTTGATCCGTCTGGTTCAGCAGTTTTTCAGAGGCATTCAAAATTCTTAGGGTGACCGGTTGATCACTAACCCTTCGAAGAGTAACCTGAAGGGTATTCTCTATCTGAAAGGTGTTAGAGTGGGTCTGCTTCTCTGCTCCGTTCAACATAAAATGTGCGTTTTCTGAGGCATTCATCATACGGTTCAAGCCAAAAAGCTCTACGACTCCGTCTCCCTGCCTGTCAACATCTTCAAAGGAAAATATCCTGCCTGTATATTCTCCTGTGATATCCGATTGAATTCTGATATGACTGTAATCCTTCTTAGCTTCCTCAACAGTTATGGAAAGCTCAGGAAGTGCCTCCTGCAGATAGTTAGCCATTCTTTTTATCGTATTTGCATTACTCGTTCTATCCTTTTGCCGGAAAGTAAGCTCATACGAGTTATCCATTACATTTGCGGTAAAATCATAATTTCCCCGTTCCAGACTCCGGGTGGGCTCGAAAATATCATGACCGACATTCACCTGAGGTGCTGCTAAGGATTGTACTGTGATGGATATCTTATCCGGGAGCTTAGAGACATCCTTCCCTACCAGCTTGGCCTCCAGTAGTCTCCCATCACTGACGGAAACATATTTCTGTTGATATGCCGGATGTCCAGCATCTGACATCTCTTCTACCCTGGTCTTTAACCTCGTTGCTGTCTCTTTCACACCGAAGGTATAATCCTGGTTTTCCTTTGTCATTGTTATCTTATAAAATCCGGTATTTTTACCCAGCTTGAGGAAGGTTTCATAAGCCTTCATCCTATCATTCTTCTTCTGGACATGACTTTTAGCCACCTGCTTTGGTAGGTAGCTAATGGCCAAATTATGATATGCTTCGATCATACAAGACTCCCCCTCCCGTATGAAGCTTCTCTTTCGTCAGGTTATTGTTTTTCTGATGGAATTGCCGATAATCAATGTCTGTTTCATGAAAACTGTATCGTGGGATTTCTCCTGGGTATGTTCTATCATATGGATGAGCTTTCTGGCTGCTTCCCGTCCAATGTTATCCCTCTCCTGTTTTACCGTTGTGAGCTTCACGCCAACCATCTGCTGAGACTCCAGTCCATCATATCCGGCTACAGAGATATCCTTCACTACCTGCAAACCACTCTTTCTGATCGCATTGATCACTCCGACTGCAGACTGATCATCCGGAGCAATAATACAGGTGGGTTGCTTCTTAAGCTTAATAAGGTTCGCAGTAAGCTCTTCCGCTACAACCTGATTTCTGTATAAACCTTCTACGATATACTCCTTAGGAACAGAGATCTGATTATCCTTCATCGCATCCAGGAAACCATCGATACGGTTTCTGGTTACCAAAGTCTTGTTACCGTGTATCATAGCCACCCGGTTATGTCCCTGTCTGACTATGTAATTGGCAAGCTGCTTCATGCCGCCATAATTATCGGAGATAATGGAATAAGCTTTCTGGAATGCATGGTCAATGGTCACGATCGGCAGATCACTCTCTGCCAGCTTGATCACCTCATCGCTCTCAAAATCGGCACAGACGATACAGACTCCGTCAAAGTGACGGTATTGACAATGCTCCAGGTAGGTCATCTTCCTGCGCCCAACATGGTGCTCTATAAAAGTAATATCATAACCGCCCTGGGATGCTTCTTCCCTGAATGCGGATAAAATATGGGCAAAATAATCGTTTCTTAATCCTAAGCTAGAATAAGTTGCAAATAAGACTCCGATATTATAAGTCTTCTTCAGTTTTAAAGCTCTGGCATTAGCATTTGGAAAATACCCAATCTCATTGGCTGTCCGGATGACTAGCTCCCTGGTTTTATCACTGATATCGGAATAGCCATTCAGTGCCTTACTTACGGTTGATACCGATACCCCGCATCTTTCTGATAGCTCCAAAATTGTTGCCATAGTTATCTCCCTTTGTTTATCCGTTTGTATACATTCAGTTCCATTTTATAGCATCTTAAAGTTATATTCAAGCGGAAAATGTGTATAATTCGCGTTAACGAAAACGTATTCTCTGATTGGCAAAAAAATGCTGCCACATGATCGATTGAAGCATCGTTAAGGGCAGCTTATTTTTTCAGCGCGTGATTATTAACCGGGAAATTCGTTTGTCGAATGAGTACGTACTTCTTACGGATAATAATCACGCGCTTATTATAATTACTGTCTGGCTGATTTCTGGATATGAATTACCTTAACCGGGCAGACAACAGCACATTTACCGCAGTTGGTACATTTGCTGTAATCGATATATGCCAGGTTATCCACCACATGAATGGCATCGAATTCACAAGCCTTCTCACAGAGCTTACAGCCGATACATCCGGTGGAGCAGGCTGCCTTCACATCCTTGCCCTTATCCTTGGAGCTGCAGGCTACTCTGGTTTCAGCCTTATAGGGTACCAGCTCGATCAGATTGTTCGGGCATTCTGCGATACAGGTGCTGCATCCGGTGCACTTCTCTTTATCTACCACTGCTACACCGTTTACTACGTGGATGGCATCAAACTTACATACCTTCACGCAGGAGCCAAAGCCCATACAGCCGTAGCTGCACTTCTTGCCTGCATTACCCGGTGCGAGGGATGCTTTCTTGCAATCCCATACGCCGCTATATTCATAATTATTTACCGTCTTGTCACAGGTACCGGCACATTTCACGAAAGCAACTTCATCATCTTCCGCAGCGGATTCCGTTCCCATTACTTCTGCTATCTTATCATAGTCAGCCTGAACTGCTACCGGGCAGGCGTTCACAGGAGCTTTGCCTTCCGCAATTGCTTTCGCCAGGGCATCACAGCCTGCATAGCCGCAGCCGCCGCAGTTAGCGCCGGGCAGATGTGCTCTGACTAAGGTTTCCCTCTCATCCACTTCTACTTCAAATTTCTTAGCGGCTACTCCGAGGAACAGACCGATGAACAGTCCCGCACCACCTACCACTGCAGTCGCAATGCCTACTCCGGCAAGATCCAGGGCACCAAGCATACCCGGAAGGATATTTGCTGCTAATATTTCCTGTAAGAACATAACTTATCCCTCCTTTATAATACGCCTGCAAATCCAAAGAAGGCAATTGCCATAAGACCTGCTGTGATCAGCACGATCGGGGAGCCTTGGAAGGACTTAGAGACATTATTGAATTCGATTCTCTCACGGATACCGGCCATGATAACGATTGCTATGGTAAAGCCGGCTGCCGTACCGAAACCGCTTATAATACTGGTTAATAAACCATACTCACTCTGGACATTCAGCAGGGCAACACCCAATACTGCACAGTTCGTTGTGATTAAGGGTAAATATACGCCTAATGCATTGTAAAGTGCACGGCTGTATTTCTTTAGGACAAGTTCTACAAACTGTACCAGGCATGCAATCAGCAGAATGAATACGATGGTCTGCAGATATGCCATATCCAGCGGAACTAAAATATAACTATAAACTAAGCTTGTTAAAGCCGATGCTACCGTGATAACGAAGATAACCGCAGAACCCATACCTGCCGCAGTTCCTGTCTTCTTGGAAACTCCGAGGAAAGGACATAAGCCAAGGAATTGACTTAGTACAACGTTGTTCACAAGCGCAGCGCCGATTAATATAACTAACAACTCTTTCATCTAAATCAACCCTCCTTATTTTTGTTCTTTCTCAGCTTCCGCCTTTTTTACCGGAGCTGTCTTAGCTGCAGCCAATTCTTCCTTTGCATCCTTCCCATGATAAGCAGCATAGGTACTGCCGGAGCAATTCGCACAATCGCCGCCGCAGGATAATTCCGATTTCGGAACGGATCCATTCGTTGCGGAGGGTGCTTTAAATTTGTTCTGAAGTGCGGTTAGCACTGCCAGTACGAAGAATGCACCGGGAGCCAGAATGAAGATGGAAATCGGCTCGAAGGAAGCAGGTGTTATCTTATAGCTGAAAATCGTACCTGCTCCAATCAGCTCTCTGACAGAGCCGATGATGGTCAGTGCTACAGTAAAGCCAAGGCCCATACCGATACCGTCAAACAGGGAAAGCCCTACGGAATATTTCGCCGCATATGACTCTGCTCTTCCTAAAATGATACAGTTAACAACAATCAGCGGGATGTAGATACCCAGAAGCTGATTAACAACAGGAACATACGCTTCTAAAAGAAGCTGTACGATCGTAACCAGAGAGGCAACCACTACAATGTATGCAGGGATTCTGACCTTATCAGGGATCAGCTTACGGAGTGCTGAAATCAGAAGATTGGAGGCTGCCAGTACTGCTGTTGTGGTAAGACCCATGTATAAACCGTTATTACCGGTTGCGGTGACCGCTAAGGTCGGACACATACCGAGCATGATTACGAAGGTCGGGTTCTCCTTAATGATACCGTTATAAATACGTTCAATATACTTATTCATTTGCTCCACCTCCTAAATCAGTGGCAAATTCCTTTATAAAGCCTATTCCGGCATTTACCGCATTGGTAACTGCTCTGGAAGTGATGGTGGCACCGCCGATTGCATCCACCTGGTTATCACCTGATGCACCGCCCTTAACTAATTCAAACTGCTCCACCTGTTTACCGGAGAACTGGTCTTTAAATTCTGGCTCAGCCGCCAGCATACCCAGATTTACCGTTTCTTTGATGGTAATCAGATCTATGCCCTTAACAGTTCCATCATTCGCATAAGCGATAGCGAGCTCCATCGGTGTTGATTTGTTATAACCCTTCTTGGTAACAACCTTAACCAGGTAGCCAATCACAGTACCGCTTTTATCATATGCCTTATTAATCTCTTTAATAGAGGTTCCCTGATAGCTCTTATCCAGGGTCTGTAAATCAGTCTCCTCCGCCAGCTGCATCAGCTGCTCATCCTTCTCGAAGCTGGCTGCTTCGGGATATGCACGCTGGTAAGCTTCCAAAGTTTTTTCCGCCTGCTGTACAGCAATTGGCTCCTTGGTAATCTCATATACATAGCTGAGTGCCAGACCGGAAATCAGTGTGATAAGGAAGAGCGCAACCGCATCCTTAATTAGTGTTGATTTCTTCTTATTTTGCATCTTGGATACGCTCCTTTCCGAAGGATCTCGGTCTGGTTGCCTTCTCAATCAGAGGCACCAGAAGATTACTGAATATGATCGCATAGGATACACCTTCTGCGGATGCACCATAGATACGGAAGATACCCGTAAACAGACCCAATAGGATACCGAATACGATCTGACCATACTTCGTAGCGGGGCTTGTAACATAATCCGTAGCCATGAAGAATGCACCGAGCAGCAGACCGCCGCCCAGAACCTGTGCCAGGATATATTCCGCATCCAAGCCCTTACCGCCAAAGAGTAAGACAAATACAACAAAGGTCAGGATGTAGGAAAGAGGAATTCTTAAGGAAATCACCTTCCTGCATAACAGATAAGCAGCACCCATTAAAATCGCAAGGGCACTGGTCTCGCCGATGGTTCCGCCGATATTACCGATGAACATCTTAAACAGATCAACGCTTTCGTTGTTCTTAAGCATAGCCAAAGGAGTTGCGCCGGAGACTCCATCCAGTGCAATTCTTCCCTTCTGCACATAATCCGAGAAGGCAGGGGCAGAGATCCTGTCCACAGCAAAATCCGTCATTCTCTTAGAGAAGCTGATTAACAGGAAGGCACGGGCAGCCAGCGCGGGGTTCATGAAGTTCTGTCCAAGACCGCCGTAAAGCATCTTAACAAGCAGAATTGCAAAGATACCACCCAGGGCAGCAATCCAAAGCGGAAGGGTGGACGGAAGGTTAAGCGCAAGTAAGAGTCCTGTGACTGCCGCACTTAAATCCCCGGTACTAACCGGTTTCTTCATACCCTTACAGTAGAAATATTCGGTCAGCACACTTGCTGTAACCGTAGTTAAAATCAATAATAAAGCATTTAAGCCAAAATTATAGATACCGAATATGCTGGCGGGAACCAAAGCAATCAGTACATCCAGCATAATTATTTTAGTTGTGATCGAACTCCTGGTATGGGGAGATGCCGATACATGGAATAAATCGCTCAAAGCTTACACCTCTTTCTAATTAATACAGATGCCAGATAACATCTGCTGTTATTCCGTATAAAGTAAGGATTAACCCTTCTTCCTCTTCGCAAGAATACTGTTCTTCGTCTGAACAATAGACTGTGTAAGACTTCTCTTCGCAGGGCAGGCATAGGAACAGCAGCCGCAGGCACAGCATTCCAGTCCTTCAAGCTTCACAAAGCCTTCCTCATCGGAACGGTTACCCAGCTCTGCCAGTGTAAAGGGCATCAGCTGCAGAGGGCAAGCCTCCACACATCTTGCACAGCGGATACAGGGGGATTCCTCTACCGCCGCCTTATCCTTAACTAAAGCAAGTAAGGAAGAGGTTACCTTACTAACCGGTAAATCCAGGGTAAACAGTGCTGTACCCATCATCGGTCCACCGGAAATGATCTTCTCCGGCTGAGTTTTAAAACTGCCGGCTGCTTCCAATACCTCCTGATAGTTGGTACCGATTCTTACATTTAGATTCGTAGGAGCAGTGATCGCATCACCGGTTACCGTAATAATCTTACGGATTAACGGTGTATTCTTCGCAACTGCCATATAGATAGAAATCACGGTATCTACATTATCAACGACACAGCCTACATCCGCCGGTAATTTCTTGGAATTTAACTTCCTTCCGGTCACCACAGAAATCAGATGGCGCTCACCACCCTGCGGATATTTCGTCTTAAGGGCTCTGACTTCAATTTTGCTTTCCCCTGCGGTAAGCTCCCTGAATATTTTAATTGCCTCGGGCTTATTATCTTCGATTGCAATCACGCCCTTAGCGTTATCAAACAGCTGAAGGATGATCTTTAAGCCCTCCACCAGTTTCATCGGCTCTTCCAGCATTAACCGGTAATCCGAAGTCAGGTAAGGCTCACATTCTGCGCCGTTCACGATCACATAATCAATCTTGCTTTCGTCCTTCGGTGTCAGCTTCACATGGGTAGGAAATCCTGCACCACCCAAACCGACAATCCCGGCTTCCTTAATCTTATTCCTGATCTCAGCTTTTGTTAATTTCTTGTAATCCTGTTCCTTACCATAGCCCTCTACTGTCTGGTATTCATTGTCGTTTTCTATCACAACGGCCTCTACCATCTTACCTGATACAGTTAACCGCTTTTCGATCGTTTTTACAGTTCCTGAAACCGAGCTGATAACGTCCGCGGAAATAAATCCGGAAGCCTCACCAAGCTTCTGGCCAACCAGAACCTTATCCCCCTTGGCTACAACCGGCTTTGCGGGAGCGCCAATATGTTGGGACATCGGAAACACCAGATCACCCTTTGGTAAAAGGACAGTGATGGGCTTATCCTTCGTCAGTTCCTTACCGTCATACGGATGGATGCCGCCCAAAAATGTTGACCTTGCCATACAACCTTTACCCTCTTTCCTTTTTGATTATTCTATTGCTGTTAAATTAAAAACAATGTTCTGTGCCCTAAGCACACAATCTTTATTATAGCATATTTTCACTTATTCTGACATATAAATTTTATGTTAATTATTAAAAATAGACAAATTGCACGTAAATTTACGCAAAAAAAATGTCATTTCCGTCAGAATCTATATCTTTCGTAAAATAACCCCCTGTCATAGTCCCATTATAGAACCCTAGGCCCCTACCGTCAATATGATTCACTAACAAGTTCTTCCATTTGAATCCAATTTTAATGTGTTTTCTTTTTAACGAACTATAGGATTTTTAAGGATAAAATCACTGCCTAATTACAATCCCATAGAAAAAAGGTATCCCTTCGCAGCGGTTGCCACCAAGAGATACCTTTCATTGTAACTTTGACTCGTACCGATTAAAATGCCTGGTTGTATCTCGTCTTATGGAGATACTTTTCCTTTGTTGCCATTCCACCTCTGATATGGCGTTCCGACTTGTTGAGGTCCAAGACTACCCTTGCTCTGTTAGCGAGGGAGGGGTTGATCTGTGCAAGA
>JAEZJW010000058.1 GCA_023415595.1 Bacillota bacterium | reverse complement strand
ACCTTAGGCATTCTAATGTCGGTAATTACAAGATCTGCCGGGTTATGCTCCAGTTTGTCCAGTGCCTCCTGCCCATTCTGTGCCTCGTCGCTGATGGAAAAGCCCGATGACTCCCCCCATATTTTAAGTCTTTTCAGCTCTGTTCTGACAATATCCCTATCATCTACGATCATAACCTTATACAACACAATCACCCTGAATACCCTTCATCTCATGACCATTTCTGTTCGGTAACGTAAAATAAACTGTGGCACCTTTATTTAGCTCCCCTTCGATCCAAACTCTGCCGCCATGTTTTTCAATGATTTTCTTCATCGTAATTAAACCGATCCCACTGCCCTCGAATTCATCAGTGGTATGTAACCGTTGAAATAACCCGAATAATTTCCCGGAATAGTCCATATCAAAACCAATCCCATTATCCTTCACGTAAAATACATATTCCTCTTCCGTTATGGCCGCCCCTGCAACAATATAAGCAATCTCACGGTTCCTGGTAAACTTAACGGCATTTGAAAATATATTATTTAACACCTGTTTTAGCATTATCCTGTCAGCTAATACAGTAGGTAATCCTGTTTCAACCTTAAATTCAATCCGCCGGTTAGGAACAGAGTACTTTATTTCGTGGAAGCTGGCAGCAAAGGCTTCATTGCAGTCAATCGTCTCCAGCTGTAATTCCTTTCTGGAGGTGGTGGAATATTGCAGCAGCTTATTGATCATATCTATCATCTCAGAACAGATATTCCTGATATGGGACAGCATATCGGAAACATCTCCCGAAAGCTCCTCCTGATAATCCTCAAGTATTATTTTACTGTAACCGTCCACTGCCCTTAACGGTGATTTCAGATCATGGGAAACAGTATAAGCAAATGCCTCCAGCTCCTGCATCGCCTGCTGCAGATCGTGGGTCCGATGAATGACCCTTTGTTCCAGTTCTGTATTTAATTTACCGATCTCTTCAATCGCATTTTTATATTCGGTGATATTTTCCATTACCAAACCTAATTGATTGTTATCTACCCGAAATGCATTTATCAGGAAATACATCTTATTATCCGGGAAATATGTTTCGAACCTTAAGGCCTTCCCTGAATTCAATACCTGTTCCAGCTTTTCTAAATCCCTGGCTTGTACCGGCAGAACCTGATTCGAGTTTTTCCCCAGGATGTTCTCTTTTTTTAGCTGGGTCTGCTGTTCAAAGCTGGCATTCACATTAATAAATCGTACATCCACCAGTCGATTATTTCTATTAAGGATTGGGTCGAATACGATAAAGCCGTTGAGCATTCTGTCAAATAGCTGAGCATATCGTTCCTCGCTGGCCATCAGGTTATTCTGCATAAGGGTCAATTCATCAAATTGCTGTCGCAGTTCCTCATCCGATGCAGTCAAGTCTTCATATAGATTCTTCAGCTCTATATTACTGTCATATAATTTCTTTTTCATTCTGCTGATTTTCCTAAGATAATATAAAAGAATTAATATGAACGAAACTAAGGCTAGGATAATAAGCAGGGTAGTAACAACAAGGTCTCTGTAGGCCTCAAAAAAGGAAAAAGGCTTATTTAGTATCTGGCTGTTCTTCGGCAATCTGTTTTCAGGGACAGAGAAACGCTGCATTTGTTTATAATCAAACAGATATCCGGTCGTCTTTTCTTTCACGATCGGAATATCATTAATCTCAGTTCCCTGTAAGATCTTTATGGCCAGCTCTGCTGCCTTCTCTCCCTGCAGCTTACCGCTTAACATGCTGCCACCAATGGCTCCATGGTTCATTCCGAAATCATACAGATGATAAACCGGTACCGGACTCCTCTGGCTGATCAATTCACTAAAATCCTCAAAGCCAACAACGACACCTTCATCATCCACATAATAGGTAGTGATCAGTACCGCACTATACGATTCAAGTAATTCAATCTGATGCAGGATATCGTTGTAGGTTCCATCATTCAGCGGCGTAACCTTAACCTCGGGTGCAACCCTGTTTATATCCTTAATTGCGATTTCCCCTGTTGAAATACCACTTTCCGTATTATCGAAAACTACTGCTATTTCCTTCAGGACCGGATTTATTTTCAGTGCAGCTTCAATTGTTTTCTCTACATCAACACTCTCTACAACCCCAGTCACATTAGCAGTACCTTCTAATAACTCCTGCACACCACTTTCATTGACACCGCAAAATACGATTGGGGTATCAGGAAATAAAGTTTCTCTGTGATTCAATGCGAATTTCAAAGCAGAGTCATCTGTTGTGATAATGGTATCCAAATGCTTCTTAGAATACTTATAGCATAAATTAGTATAGAATAACTCCAGATTCTCTTCGGTAGGATAGTTCTTCCAATCCATATATTCGATATAAATGGAGCTTTTCGTATCAGCAGACTGAAGAGTCTCAATAATTCCCTCTTCTTCGTTATCCGTCCAGCTCAGTCCATTCTGATAGGAATTAATGATTAAGACATTTTTTTCTTCCGGGCTTCCTGCAGATGCATACTGTTTCATACTGCTGATACCAAACAGCAGCAGGCATGGTAATAGACATATAATTCGTAGGATTGAACTTGGCAAAGTAGTTTTTCTCATTAGCACCCCTTTATTCAAAAGTACTTCATTGATATGTGATTTAGTTCCTTCATATACACCGGCAGATATTTGATTATAGATTATTCTATCATTATTCAGCACCATATTTCAACTAATTTTCCCATTTCTATAAAAGAATGTGCACAGGATGCGGTATCCTTTTATCATAGATAAAAAAATGCGTAAAAAGCCGGGAGTTAAGCCTCCCGGCTAGTATTATATTCTTATTTCCCGTCCGTCAGAGACGTAAATCTGTTATACTTCCAGAGAGAAGGAAAGTAAACTTGCGTTACCCCCACCGGTATACGTCAGATAGATGGAATGAACTCCGTCTTCAATCTCAATATCAGAAGAATACTCTTCCCATACGTTAGTAAAGCCGACCGGGATTAAAGCTAATACCGGGCCATCCCAGGAGGTTTTTACCTGGAAGGTCCCGTTAGCATAGCCGCGAACTTTGATCTTAATCCTTTTCACACCCTGACAATCAAAATATTTAAAGCCTGCAGTAGCAGAATCAGTGATATTTGCTATATATCCGGGTTCTTCGTCCCCATCCCTTCCCTCCTGCATGATCTTAGGAAACCGGTCGCCTCCGACATAGATCGAATCCTCGTTGGTAAACAGGTGACAGGCAATATAGGCCGGGTATTCTCCTACACCCTTCAGAGGGCCATGATTCAAACCGCAGGAGGTCATTTCAACCTGTGGAATCGTACCATCCGGCAGAAGTGTCAGCCGCTCTGCACACCCCTGTCTTGAGTACCAGGTGCCGTTGGTATGTCTATGATAGAAAATATACCATTCTCCATTGACTTCAACGATTCCGCCGTGATTATTCGCACCATAAGCCATAGGCTTATTTGCCGGTTTGAAAGAGTCTATATGAAGATCACAGTTACTTACAATCACTCCGCGGTAGACAAAATCCTTGGTTGGGCTTTTGCTTGTAGCATAACACAGTTCATGCATGGCTACAGAGGAGTAAATAAAGTAGTAGGTGTCCCCCCTCTTTCTGATGGAAGGAGCCTCAAAAAATTCATAGCCTTCAAATCCGCTTCCCTTGCTGTAGGGTGCACTCGGTACCACAAAAACTGGAGCTTCAATTACGGTAAGCATATCCGGTCCGAGAACGGTTGCCATTGCTCCATTCCTTGATTTGTCCTCCCTTGAGCAGAAGCCGGTGTATAGATAGACCTTATCTCCTTCCCGAATAACTGCCGGATCAAACTGGGGCTGATCGCCTTGTTTTTCTCCCAGTCTGGTACCATCCTCGTAATGAACGTAGCCATAAAATTCATAGGCTCCGGCCGGGCTGTCACAGACAGCTACCGAAACAACGGACACCTTGTCCAGCACGTAGTACAGATAGTATCTCCCATCCGGTCCCTGAACCACATCCGGTGCATACAGACACATCTTCCCCTGCTTGTTCAAGGGATCAGCGGTCTTCGGATAGATTACCCCTTCATATCTCCAATCACTAAGATCCTCTGTCGGAGCTGACCAGCATACATAATCCCCAAGACAGAATACATGTCCGTTATATAAGTCATGGGACCCGTATACATAAACTCTGCCGTCAAATACATGGGGTTCTCCATCCGGTATGTATTCCCAGGATGGTAAATAAGGATTAAACGCTTGTTTTTTCATGTTCCTATCTCTCCTCCAATGTCCATTTTATTGAGGGCTCTAAATGCTTTCTCCAATAGATCCAGTCATGAACTCCATCGCCCTCTTCGTAATAATGTGCTACCCCATTTTCCTGCATAAAGTTATGCAGCTTCCTGTTTGATTCTATGAGAAAATCATTTTCGCCGCAAACAAAATAGATATCAGGGATCTTATTTCCTGACTTTTTCAGTTCCTCCATGCAGTATCTCGGATCCTTGTCCGAGAATCTCAGATTCTTCGGATCCCCAAAAATCTTGTTCTGATATGCAGCATCCGAAACCTGATCCGGTATAAATTCACCCTTATCAGCAATATTCGCCTCGATATAAGCACCTGATAAGCTGATGATCCTGGAGAAGGTATCCGAATATCTTAGTCCGTTAATCATCGCTCCATAACCTCCCATGGAAAGTCCTCCGATAAAGGTATCTTCCCGTTTTCCGGATAGCCGGAACATATTTCTGGTTACCTCGACAAGTTCTTTCCCGATAAACAAGCTCATATTCTCGCTCTTATCTATTCCATCCAGATAAAAGGAATTCTCTCCGCTCGGGTAAATCAATGCTAACTTGTAACTATCCGACAGATTCTTAAGCTCCTGGATCTGAAGATAATCATGGCAATCACCGCCATACCCGTGAAGCATATACAAGGTTTTTAACTCTCTGCTGGGATTTTCCGAATTGCTCGAAGGAGCTTCAGTCCTATTCTCAGGCAGGTAGGCGCAGAAGCTTACATTACGCCTTAGGGACCAGGAGTGGAACGTTACGTTTACAACAGACATGGTTCATATTCCTTTCCGTTCATATTTATTTTATATATGTTAATCCTGTACTTATAAAAAGGAACTCCGATAATAATATACCATATCGGAATTCCTTTTTAAACATAAAACGTATCAGCAAGTTTTAAGATGTCCCCATTTTCTTATTCCATTGAAAACGGAGCTGTATATGATATGTTTGATCCGGTTCTAAAACAAATCCGGCAAAATATCATAAATATATTGATTTACCCAGTTCCAGGCATGTGTTCCGCCATCGCTCACGATAAAATAGAAGTTACCTTTTTCGGTGTCTGCCGAATAGATAAAGCTATCTTTTAGTTTCATCATAGCATCGATCTGTGGTTTCATGTTAGGATAGGCAATATCTGCGCTGCCTGTTGCACAGAACAGATAATAATCCTTCGTTCCGTATCCGGCATCCTTCGCAACCTTTGCCAGATACTCTGCAGTTTCCTTTGCCTTGGTACTTCCGACAGCCTGACCCAATGCCCAGCAGTCACCGCTTAACGGCATATAGTACTTAAAGTAATCCAGGCAATTGATAAAGGTATACCAGGTAGTAACCGATCCCATGGAGAAACCGCCGAAAGCCCTATGCTCTCTGGAAGCCTTCATATCCGCGGGAGATGAGGATGCCAAATAGGTATTGTATTTCGTTTCTACTAAAGGAATAATCTCTTGAACCAATTCCTCATGGAATAATGCTGTATCATTCTTTCCGCCATTGAAGGTGGGTGTAACCACGATCATCGGTTCAATATCACCGTTCGCGATCATATTATCTAAGATTTTCTTCAGTTCCTTACTCTGACCGGGTCCACCGAAGAGAAGGTTCTCATTCTCTCCGCCGCCGTGCATCAGATATAGAATATTGTACTTCTTGGTCTTATCCTCTGCGTCATAGCCGTAGGGGAGATATACATTCAGCTTCTTATCATCTTTTCCGTTCTTTAAATTATCCGCTTTATATCCAAGGCTTTCAATGGTGCCCGGATACTTGCTCTCAGCTTTATATTCCACCGGCACCACTTTAAATTCCTTCACATTAGCAGCTTCCTCAGTCAGTGTTAGCTTACCGATTGCAGCCTGTAAAGCCTTAATTTGCTCATCTATTTTAGTCTGGGTTGCCTTTTTGTCTTTCAGAACCTTCTCTGCAGTTTTAATCGCGTCTGTTAAAACTTCCGGATTGGTATATCTTGTAAGATCCATTTCCTTTGCACTTCTGATCATAGTCATCAGATCATAGGGATTCAGGCCGCTCTTAGCACCCTTAGCCTTGCCGGTCAATAACACCTCACCGAATTTTCTCGCATCATTCCAGGCGCTGCCTGTGGAATCGAAAACATTAACGGTACCTGCTCTGTTCGTTCCCTTTGCATCATTTATCTGCAGTTCAATACCCAGTACCTTTTTATTAGCCGGCTTTGATTTTAGTGCAACTCTTGTCTCAATTACATAACCGCCCTTCACTTTACTTGCACTGGTATAGAACCTGTCCTTATCTCCGCTGTCGACCGTCTGGGCATTTTCATAATTTACCCGGAAATGCAGATCATCCACGCCGTATTCCTGTGTCTTATCGTTATTCTCATCCAGGAAGATCTCAAAGGAATCCTGCATATAAGGAGTACCGGACTGCACGGATAAATCACTATCCTTTACGGTCGCAAGGATGTATAGGGCATTATCATCCCATAAAGCTTTAAACGTAGCTGATGTTTTCAAATTACTTGTTATGTATTTCGGAGTGACTGTTTGTGCGGAGCTCCAAACCTTATCCACTTTACCATCAATCACAGGGGATCCGAAATATGCAACCATTCTACCCTTAGAATCGAAACCCTTCTTATCTACCGATACCTTTGCCGGTGCCGAGGATGAATTTTTCTTTTCAGCAGCCGATGCTTCGGACCACGAACCAGATACGTTCGGAAGTACCATTGCTGCGATAGACAACATCATAATAAAACGTTTGAAAAACATCTTTTTCTGTTTCATCTGAAATGACTCCTCCTTTTGCTATTTCGTTTTAGCTAATAAAGCAATTTTATCTTATTCTAGAAGGAATGTCAATATTTCTTTCTTTATTTTACTAATAATACTAAATTTTTCTAAACATATATTTTCTAATCCTGAAAGCCTCCGCAGCTTTCCCTGAAATTAAAAATCGGAGAGAGCTCCCGAACCATGGGAATGTCCACTTTATTTTTAATCGACAATAATATCATGTTCAAAGAGTCTTCGGCAAATTGTTCCATCGGCTGTTGTATGGTTGTAATCGTTGGATCCGAAAAGCTGAAAAACTCATTTTCACCGAAAACCAGAATCTCAATATCCTTCGGTACATTCAGTCCTGCTGTTTTGCAGGCCTTCAATACACCTACAGCATTTCTTGCGTCCATGACAAAAATAGCCGTCGGCTTATTTTCATTCGACAGGATCTTCATTCCCGACTCATAGCCGCAGGCAAAGTTGCGTTCCTCACAATAGGAGGTATGGCCGGGATCCATATGAATCCCCTTCTCCTTACAGGTCTCTTTAAAAGCCAGCTCTATGAGCTGAACTGATTTTCCCCTCGTAGACAAACCGATCAATCCTGCTGCCTTATGCTTCCTGACAGAGAATAAACTCGCACAGGTAGCCCCGGCCTCATAATAATCAATCAGCACACTGTTATACTTCTTCGTGTTTCTTCCGACCAATACGATCGGGATATCAAATTCATTCTGTTCCAGATAGAGCTGGTCTTCATTTGATATTCCCCCGATAATCGCTCCGTTAAAGTGATTGCTGTTTAAGAAGTGGTGATGGATTTCAAGATTGCCGAAATCATAGGGCTGTAATATCAGCTCAACATTCAAGCTATGCTTCTTAATGGTATGGTACAATCCCTTCAGGAATCGTGCCAACAGGTCATCCAGGTATTCTTCTCTCCAAAATACAGCAATAATATAAGGTGCTTCCTCTTCAGCGGATTTTCTGAGGCGGCGGGCATAGATGTTCGGCTGATAATTTAACTCCTTCGCCAAATCCTGAACACGCTTTTGCGTCGACTGCGAGATTCTCATCTGATCTCCCCGTCCGTTCAAAACGATAGAAACCGTTCCGGCAGATACACCAAGCTTTTCTGCAATTTGCTTAATTTGTACCGTTGCAGTACTCTTTTTCTTTTCCATCGTTATCCTCCTATATGACTGGCTTAGCTTTATAGTAGGATATGTTTTTTTGTATGTCAATCATAACATAGGTATTTAACAGGATTTTCTCTTCTTCTGATAGATATTAAAGAAAACCATCGTAATGATCATCAGAGCCGCACAGGTAAGATACATCACCATATAGCTGTAGCGTTCTGATAGTTCTCCGCCCAGAATAGGTCCAAGGCCCTGACCGATATCAGCTCCGATGTAAAAGGTACTCGTAGCAACACCAATCCTGCTCGGATCCACCCGTTTGATGCATTCTGTCTGAAGCGAGATCTGTCCTGTTCCCTGTCCCAGGGATTTTAACGCAGAGGCTAAGATCAGCCAGCTTAAAACAGGCGCAGCTCCAATCATCACCATGGAGATTGCAGTAATCAATAATGATATATTAACTATCAGTGTAAGTCCCTGCCGATCGACGATGCGTCCGATGAACAGACGAATCGCAAAAAGTACTAGTGCCCCTACGGAGAAAAAGAGACCGGCGTTTGTTATCTGCCTCTCCTTGGCTAATAAGATCAAAAAGGAACTGATGACTCCGTTACCGAAGGAAAACATACCACCAACGATTGCATATGCGATTACTTCCTTCGCAATCAGGGAATCAACTGTGAGCTTTGTTCTGTTGCTGTTTTCATCTTTGTTTCTGACGGTCTTCGGATAAGGAAAGAAAAGTAGCAATATCCCTGCAATAAAGGAAAGGGCTGCTATTAAGAGGAACAGAGGCTGAAAGCCCAATTCATCCGAAATGTATACCCCCAGATTAGGTCCGATGACCTGAGCGATTACCTGACCGATCCCATATAAGCCGATTCCTTCCCCCAGCCTCTCCTTCGGAATAAATTCCGATACCAGTGCAATATTAGCCGTACTGCTGAGACCGAATGCAAACCCATGAAGAATCCGTAAAAAAAATAACATTGGTATCTGATCGGTGAACGCATAACCGAAAACAGCCAGCCCCATTAGGAGATTGGCTAAGATACACAGATTCCTTTTATTGAAGATATCTACTGATCTTCCCGCAATCGGACGGACCAGCAATGCGGATATTGAAAATATTCCGGATATCATTCCGGCGATAGCTAAGGAATCATTGATCTTGATCGCATAATTTGAGATCATAACATAGACCATATTAAAGCTCATCGCTGAAAACAGACTGATCAGGATCAAATAGATAAAGGACTTATTCCATAGAGTATTCGTTACTTCTTTTTTCTTCATGAGGTACCTCAATTCTATACTTAATTTGCTTCTTCGTTTTAGCAATTATAAATGGTTTCTTGTATCCTTGTCAATAGTTCTTAAAAATTGGAGCTGCTGCTTTACCGACATCATTAGACGGCTATAGCAGCAGCCCCAGTAGGAGGGGGCAAAATGCACTATTATATAAGTTATTTCACACGGTAGCAGAGTACGTTCCAGCTTAACGGCGGCAGTATAACCTGATCTGTAACCGCAACTTCCTTGGGAACTACACGGTTTGGGTTCTTGAAGGTATTCATGGCAAGCGGCTGATCCTCATGCATCTGGATATGTTTTATTAACTCAGCCTGCGGGAATTGAAGCGCACAATCAAACTCGACACTTTCCCTTAGGTCAAGATTTACAGCGAATACAGTTACCATACCACTCTCCTCATCATATACGCCGGCGGTCTGAACAAAGGGTTGTTTTCCATAACGCTCGGTGTCCTTGATCGGGCTGTTAAGGCTGGAACGAAGTGCAACACCCTTGGCATAGGTCGCAGCATGCTGAAACGGATAAAAGGTAGTCTGACGGAAGGCGCCTCCCTCCGGATCAACCCCAATGACACTACCGATCACGATGGATTGGCAGGCAATCTTCACACGGTCACAGCGGTTCATAAATGCGATTAGGATGCTGCCGAAGAGACAGGCGTCAATCACATTTGCGCCTTCAACACGTTTTCCTGGCTCGGGCGGATTACGTTCGCTCCAGTCGAGTCCTTCTGCTTTCGCTGTCTGACTGGACATAACTCCCCATTCATCAAAACAGATATTAATCGTCTTATTGGAGTACTTCAGTCCCTTTACATAATCTGCTGCGGCGCATACCGTATCGATAAAGGAGGTCAGATCCTGAGCGATGCAGGGGAGATCCTCCGGGGTAAACTGGGAAGGGAACACGGTTCCTTTCACACTTTCCGGATCATAATTATAATAACGATGCAGTGCAAGATAGTCCACCTTATCATAGCAGTGCTCCAATACAACCCGGTCCCATTCCGGGAAGGAGGGATGGGATTTATCATTGGCACAGCTGCCGCAGGCAACCAGCTCAATACTCGGATCAACCGTCCTCATTTGTTTTGCTGCTTCATAAGCGATCCGTCCATATTCGTCCGCTGTCTTTTCACCCATCTGCCAGGTTCCGTCCATTTCATTGCCAAGACACCACATTTTGATATTATGGGGTTTCTCATGGCCGTATTTCTTACGCAGATCACTGAAGTGGGTTCCGCCCTCCAGATTAGTATACTCGATTTCATAGGAAGCCTCCTCGGGAGTACCCGTTCCGAGATTTACGGCAAGCATAGGCTCTGAACCGGCTTTTCTCACCCAGTCGGTATACTCATCGATTCCCATGTGATTACTGTCTATTTGCTTCCAGGCTTTATCGAAGCGGGCCGGACGATCCTCCTTGGGTCCGATACCATCCATCCAGTGATAGTTTGATACCAGATTTCCTCCTGGATAGCGGATTGCAGTTGACTTTAAATCACGCATCAGCTCCAGGACATCCTTCCGAAATCCCTGTTCGTCCGCAGTGGGATGCTCAGGGTTATAGATACAGCCATAAACAAGGTTTCTGATCGATTCAATAAATGTGCTGAAAATCCGGCTATCTACCTCAGCAATAGGAAAATCCCGGTCCAGTTTTAATGTCGCTTTCTTCATCGATTGGTTAACTTCCTTTCTGGTTTGACTTTCTATAGTGATAGTTTATATTTAGATGATTGTACCTCTGTGTCGTATACACAATATATATGTTTCTATAGCTTCAAAAAATTAGTTCTCGTCTTATAGTTTATGACAGCTGCAGAAGCTCTTCCTCTCCTGCCGCCAGCGATACTTTGAAACTGTTCTCCTGGTAAATCACTTCCGTAACAATCGGATGCTTTGACCTTATGCAGCACTTTGTTAATCGGCCTCCCTGCCATTCCAGTGAGATATCAGCACCGCCGCGTACACATAAGCCCCTGATGCTGCCATCCGGCCAGCACTTCGGAAGGGCAGGTAATAAAACAATCCGCTCAGCCGTACTCTGTACCAGCATCTCAGCGATTCCCGCTGTGGCACCGAAGTTACCGTCTATCTGGAACGGGGGATGATTATCGAACAGATTCGGTAGGGTGGACTTGGCAAATAGCTGCGTCAGGTGCTGGTAGGCTGCTTCTCCGTCCCATAATCTTGCATACATATTGATGATCCAGGCACGGCTCCAGCCGGTATGTCCGCCTCCCTCCGCCAATCTTCGCTCAAGAGTAACTCGTGCTGCCTCAGCCAGCTCAGGTGTTTTGTCCATGGTGATCTGAGAGGACGGATGAAGCCCATATAAATGGGAGATGTGCCGATGTCCGGGCTCCATTTCCTCATAATCCTCTTCCCATTCCATAATACTGCCATGTCTGCCGATCCTTGTGGGAGAGAGTCTGTCCATCGCTTCCTTAAACTGCCCGGTCAGCTCATCTCGTATCCCTAGAAGCTCCGCAGCCTTGATACATTGGCTGAATAAATCCCGCATAATCTGATTATCCATTGTAGGACCTACACATACCGCACCATAGTTGCCATTCGGCAGAATATAGGTATTCTCCGGTGATACGGAAGGACAGGTCTTTAAGTACCCTTTATCCTCAATTAAGAAATCCAGGAAGAATACCGCTGCCTCTTTCATAATCGGGTAGGCTTCTTCCAGAAATCTGATATCCTTGGTATATTCATAATGCATCCACTGATGGGTGCACAGCCAGGCTGCTCCCATAACCCAGTAGGAGGCCGGTATCCAGATATCCTGTACTGCGGTATCACCCCACATATCGGTATTATGATGAGCAACAAAGCCTCTGCAGCCATACATTTTCTTAGCAGTGACCTGCCCGTTCGGAAGCATCCGTTTGATCAGGTCGAACAGGGGCAGATGACATTCAGACAGATTGCAGACCTCCGCAGGCCAGTAATTCATCTCGGTATTGATATTGATGGTATATTTGGAATCCCAGGCCGGAGTAAAGTCCTTGTTCCATATCCCCTGAAGATTTGCAGGAAGGGTTCCCGCTCTGCTGCAGGAGATTAACAGATAGCGGCCATAATCGAAATACAGCTTTGACAGACCTGCATCTGCATTCCCGTTCTTGGCCAGATCCAGGCGCTCCTCCGTCGGCAGCTCATCATAACTTTCTGTACCGGGAAGCTGAAACGTTACTCTGTCATATAGGTCTTTATAAGCCTTCCTGTGGCGCTCCCTTAATTCTTCATAACGATATCCCGATGCAGACTGCAATATCCCGGTCAGCTGCTGCTTCAGGTCGGTATAACGGAAGGTGGTGCCTGCCGTGAAGAGTAGCGTCACTGCATCCGCAGCCTTCACAATCAGATGCTCTCCGATGACTTCACTGGTTCCTCCCTCATTCACCGCCTTTAACATCATGGTGAAATCAGATCCACCCTGTCCGAGGTTTCCATCGAGGAAAATGGTATCCTTCCCGATACCGCCCACCTCGTCATAATACCTGCCGCGGCTAAGCATCGCAGAGAAGGATATTTTTGCTCCTTCCGAAGCTGTAAAGCGTATCGCCAATACCTCGTCGGCAGCGGACAGGAAGGCATCCCTTACATAATCCACTCCCGCGATCCTAAACTGTGTTCTATGAACTGCCTCTCCAAGAGATAAGCTTCTTACATATGCCTCCGGCTGGTCCGCCAGACCCTTGAAGCTTAAGGTTAGGTCTCCGAGCGTCTGATAATGCCTCTGGCTTTGCGGGGTACCTGACAGCGCATAGGACATCAGCTCCTCTGCTTCCCTGATCTCACCCTTTAATAATAATTCCCGGATCTCGGGCAGCTTTGCTAAGGCATCCGGATTGTTGCGGTCCACATGCCCTCCATACCAGACACTGTCTTCATTCAGCTGGATTCTCTCGGTTTCCACGGAACCGAACAGCATTGCTCCCATTCGTCCGTTCCCCAGCGGTAATGCTTCCTCCCAGATGGAGGCAGGCTTCCTATACCATAACTTGCTCATGGAATTATTCTCCGTTATTCTTTATGCTAAATATCACTTTTATTGTTTCAACCCTTCAATGGTCCTGTCAATCATGAATTTCATAAACGGTGTATTCTCTTTGGTCTCAGGGCAAACTCCCTCCACCCCAAATACCATTTCACAGGGGGTTTCCTTCGTATACGGGCTCCAGTACGGCTGATCGGTCCCATCCGCGTCCTTACCGTTCGGATCCCCGTTTTTAATGAAATTACAATAGTAATTACACATCTGGCGGGCGAGATCGTAATGCTTTCCGGTAAAGGGTCTCCAGCATTTTGCTAAGGTCTCAAAGAAGAACCACAATTCCACCGAATGGAAGTTCCCCGGCTTATCCCAACCCGGAATATCTGTATCAAAACGGTAATAATAACAGTTCTGTCCCTTACCGGATTCCTGATTATTCAGGAACTCACTCTTGATCGTGCTTTCCAGTCCACTGAAGGTTGCATATTTATTTTCGTTCTTCTTCCAGGCTTCTTCAAACTTCAAGAATTCCTCTGTGTGGGAGCCAAACAGATCCTTTGCTTTCTGTAAGAATTCTTCCTCCGAGTTCGCGAGAATAGAATTCAGGAATTCATCCGAGGTGTTTCCGGACATGACCGGAACCATCGCATGCCTATTCTGCATATAGAGTGAAAGAGGGTTGCCGACACAGAATTTGTCATCAATTACATTCCACATCATTCCATGAATTTTATAAAATTCGGAATACTTATCCCGAAGATAGAAGGCATCCAGCTCTCTGGCCTCCTTCAGGCTCTTCACTCCGATATAATCAAAAAACTTAATCCCAAGCTGATACGATTCTGAAAGTGACTTAATATTTCCAATTAAGCTGTCCTTATAGGGGCTATAGATCATCGCACTCTGTATAATGGCCTTCTGAAATAATCCGAAATTATCCGGGCAGGTCATCTGTGCCAATACACTTCCGCCACCGGCAGACTGACCGGCAATCGTGATATTCTTCGGATCACCTCCGAAGGCACTGATGTTCCTGATGACCCAGTTCAGACCTGCCTGCTGATCCAGATGGCCGAAATTTGCCGGTGCCTCAGGCGACTCAGCTGTTAACTCAGGATGCGTCAGAAAACCAAATACATTGAGTCTATAATTCACCGTAACAACGACAACTCCCCGTCTGGCAATCCTTTCCCCGTCAAACTCCATCTCTGCGGGATATCCCCACTGCAGAGCGCCGCCGAAATACCACACCAATACAGGCAGCTTCTCCTCTGTACTCTTTGCATTGGTCCATACATTAAGATACAGACAGTCTTCCCCCATGGCGATATCAGGATCTACATGCCATTCCCTGCAATAGATATCCGTTCCAAGGCCCGGTGTATCCTGCACGGAGATCGGAGCAAACCGATAAGCCTCCAGGGTCCCCTCCCAGTTCGGGCAGGGCTGCGGTGCCTTCCACCTGTTCTCTCCTACAGGAGGTGCAGCAAAAGGAATTCCTTTAAAAGCAGTAATCCTTGGATCTGCTGCTTCTATCCCCTTTACTATACCATTTTCCGTTATCGCTGTTCTGATCATACCATATCCTCCATTTAGCTGTATTTTATGGGCATGTTTATACTCCTGCTTTTTCTTGTCAATCGTTTTACCTAATGAAATAATTATATTTTATTAATTATCGAATTGTCAACAGTGTATTCATATTATTTTGTGTGTTTTCCACTATACAAATTCACAATTCTTCACTTATTTGTGCATTTTAATATGTATTTTATGTTGAATTTATACATTTTATGTAGGTTAAACGTTTTTCCCGTATCAGAAGCATGATTTTTCCTGCCTATTTGACAGGAAACCCCCTGGAATGACTTCCTTTACTCCGTCATTCCAGGGGGTTTAGATTCTGATACATACTTATTGTCTATGTTTAAAGCAAGTTCCATCAGATTTTTGCTACAGAGTCACGTACGATCATTTGACAGGGCATTTTAATGATATTAGGGGAATTGTTCTCCCCAGACCCTTCCTCAATTTGTTTCAGAAGAATCTCTGCAGATCTCTTTCCTATTTCAGCCAGCCCTATATCATTCGTTGTAAGAAAGGGTTTAAGATATTCGGAAATTTCTTTATTATCATAGCCAACCACGGAGATATCCCGGCCAACCCTGATGCCATGATCATACAGATAATCATAACAACCTGCCGCCATGGTATCATTCATGCAGAAAATCGCAGTGGCACCTTCCTTCACCAATGCCTCTGTCTCCGTATAGCCGGATAACCTCTTCCAATTTCCATATCTGATTAAGCCGGGATTATATAAAAGCTGCTCCTCATATAATGCCTTCTGGTATCCCAGGCTTCGTCTCTGCGTATGGAGATTATCCACTGCACCGGCTATTACTCCAATCTTTCGATGACCCATGTTAATCAGATACCTCGTCATATCATATCCACCCTTTTCATCATCAATCACGACCGAAGTAAATCTGGGGGATTTAGAAAAGGCATAGACTACAACTGCAGGTATCTCAAAATCCTCGGAAAAGCAATTGACTACTCTGCTATGACCTGCTACATACAGGATACCATCTACCTTAATTGATAACAGCTCCTGTAGTGAGGGCTGCAAGACGGAGTGCAGCTTCGTCTCATCATTGTACCAGGTATCCTGCCATTTATCATAAAGACGCATATTCAACAGAATCGTACGGTAATTATTATCCTCGCAATAACCCATGATTGCCTCGACGATGGGAGGGGTACTGAATTCGCTAAGGTCCTCTACGATGATTCCGATAATTCTGGTCTTTCGTTTACGCATACCCTGCGCAAAATAGTTGGGCTGATAGCCTGTTTGTTTAACGATTTCCAAAACCTTCTGCCTGGTCTCTTCGCCAACCTTAGGTTTACCGTTTAATATATTCGATATTGTAGTTACTGAAACGCCGCTCATCCGTGCTATTTCTTTTAAAGTAACCAAGATTTCACCCTTTCTCCGTATGTAATCGATTAAGTAAAACATTTCTATATTAGTTTTACTATAAAACTAACATTTTAGCAATAAAGAAATGGTAAACTATCTGATTTTGCAATGAAAATCCATATAAATACAACATAAAACCATAGATAGAAGTAAAATAATATGTTTAAATAAGTTGACAGAACATCACTTTCGCTAAAATAAACAAATTCTCAAAGAGAAAGGAATATAAAATATGAATAGAATTGGCACAACACCGGCCATGGGGTGGAATTCCTGGAATACCTTTACCTGGGATATCAATGAAGCGCTTATTCGCGATGTAGCGGACAGATTTATTACGGATGGATATAAGGATGCAGGCTACGAATATATCGTTATCGACGATTGCTGGAGCCTGAAGGAAAGAGACCGTCACGGTAACCTTGTTGCCGATCCGGCGAAATTCCCCAGTGGGATGAAGGCGCTGGCGGATTATATCCATTCGAAGGGTCTAAAATTCGGTATGTATTCCTGCGCAGGAAATCATACCTGCGGAGGTTATCCGGGAAGCTTCGAGCACGAATTCCAGGATGCCCGCTTATTTGCCGAATGGGGCGTAGATTTTCTGAAATATGACTATTGCTTCAAACCCAGACAGATCCCCGGAGAAATACTGTATAAGAGAATGGGACTGGCTCTGAAGAATTGCGGACGTGATATTCTGTTCTCCGCCTGCAATTGGGGAGAGGATAATGTCTATCAATGGATTCGGGAATCCGGAGCTCATATGTACCGCTCGACAGGGGACATTCGGGACTTCTGGGATTCCGTAAAGCAAATCGCGATCTCACAGCTGGACAAAGCCAGTTATACCGGTACCTTCTGCCATAATGATATGGATATGCTCATTGTCGGCATGTACGGAGGCAGCAACAATGATTATATCGGAAGTAAAATCGGTGGCTGTACCGATATCGAGTACAGAACACATTTTGCCTTATGGTGTCTCATGGGTTCTCCTCTGATGATTGGCTGTGATGTAAGAAATGCAAGCCAACCGACGAAGGATATTCTCTTAAACCTCGATCTGATTGCGATCAATCAGGATGTGGAAGGCCGCGGTGCATATCGTATTAAGCCGGAACCGCAATGGTTTCACACGGACGAGGTATTCATGCTGGTGAAATTATTATCTGATGGCGATCTGGCAATCGGTATCTTTAACCTAAGCGACACGCAGAGAGAGCTCTCCTTACAATTCTGGGATATGGGTATCCCTTATGCGTCGGGAGCTTCCCTGTCCCTGTATGATTGTTTCGAGCATAGGGAGTTAGGTGTATATAAAGAACGCTTTGCACCGACCATCCCGGCACATGATTGTATGGTAGTTCGTGCAAGGATGGTGCTCTGATGACAGCGCATCAAACCTGCAGAGATTGCGGTGCGGCTTTATCCGGAGATGATATTGCGATTTATCTGAAACTGGTTTCCCGCTCCGCCAAGGATTACCTATGTATTGACTGTCTCGGTAAAATGTTGAAATGCGGGCGTAAGCCGATTGAGGATCGGATCCGCTATTATCGGGAATCCGGCAATTGTGTTTTGTTTCGATAAGGGAATAAGCGTAGTAAAAGGGAATATCCGGTCATTACTGGTTCGGATATTCCCTTATATTATCAGACCAAATGATTCCTTCTATAATCCGAAGGAGTACAGGCAGTGACTTTCTTAAAAAGCTTTGAAAAATATAACTGATCTTCAAAACCCACCGAACAGGCAATCGACTTAATGGAAAGGTCCGAGGTTTCAAGTAAATCACAGGCCCGCCTGATCCGACAGGCCGTCAGATAACCTGATATCGACATTCCTGTGGCTTCCTTGAAAAGCCTGAACAGATACGACCTCTCGACCTTAACATAGGTAACGACATGTGCTACCGATAGACTCCCTTTCCAATAATTATTCTCTATATATTCCTTCGCTAATGCAACATAATCTGTTTTCGAGGCCGGGCTGGCCTTGGGATAATATTCGATGTAGTAGCTCAGCAGAAGGCGCAGCTTTGCATTTGCCCGTTCTCTTTCAAAGGGCTGCATGCCCGTGTAAGCATTGATATGAAAAAGTGGTGCCAGATCTTCCCCAGAAACAGTGGTAACCGGATGCTGCTGTGAAAGATTCGTCATATGTAACAGCCGTGAACACTCTTCGCCCCTGAAATCAATCCAGATATATTCCCAGGGTTCCTTCTGATCGGGATAATAGAACACCTCCGTCTGCGGAACTATGAGAAAGCTCTCTCCGGCCTTAATGGGATAGATGCTATTACCGGTTTCTAAAAAGCCCCTACCGGAGATAATGTAATGTAACGAATAGACATCCCGTACTCCGGGTCCCCACCTGTGCTGATTTGCAGGCTTATATCCATTGCCTAAACAGATAAAATCCCCTTCTCTGGTATAATATATCGGATTCACTTCCTATCCCTACCCTTTCACTGGTTTTGCAGTATATCCCGTCTATTTTTTATTTTCCGGGCTTTTCCGATAATTCATCCGGTACTCCCTGGGAGAAAGCCCGATTTGGTTCTTAAACGCAGTGGAAAAATTATGACTGTCTGTATAGCCGATGCTGTCAGCTATCTGTGCCACTGTTTTCCTAGAGTCCATCAGCTCGGCCTTGGCATATTCCATCTTCTCCTGTAACAGGTATTGCTTTAACGGAATACCTGCTATGCTTTTGAACAAATTAGATAAGTATTTCTCATGGTATCCGAAGTATTCCGCCAACTCTGATACAGTAATACGATCCAGCTTATACCAACTGATATATTCCAGCACCGCATGATACAGATTAATATTATGTGATGTAACACTGCCCGGTTCTATTAACTGCAGCTGATTGCTAAGCTCCAGAAGGATACTTAAGGACATAACATCCAACGTATATCGGTGATGATATCTATGCTCCGAATCCTTTAACTGATTCATTAAAATGATAAGGCGTTCCATGTTGGGAATCTCCTGCTGTACCGGGAAGATTAGCTGATTTCCGCTCCTATTCCCGTCTTCCTCCGGGACGAAGTGCATCCAGTAAAAGGAACAGGCGGAGCTGGCATACCCATATTGCTTTTTCGTAGGAGCCATCAGCAGGTATTCTCCTGCTTTTACCGTATATTTATGCTCTTCCTCCGCAATATAAAGAAGCCCATCGGTAACGATGAACAGTTCATAATCCCCGAGCGGTCTTGTCATATGCATCCACTCACCGGAAGGAGCTTTAAATTTACCGCTCCATTGATAATGTACCTTATCCGAAAAATCAATCATCCTTTGAAACATCTTCCCTTTTCACACCTTTTCCTACCTAATCGTATTTAAAGAACAGGAGAAAACTGTTAACATTGAGTTACCAGGTAATTTTTATGTTACAGCATTATCTTATTTATTTTAGGAATAAAAAGCAATAGAGAATATCTAAAGTGATAAAATAAATCAAAAAAGGGGTAATAAAATGAAGGAAGCAAAAATCAGTACACCAATTTCCTTACGGAATATTCAAATCACCGATGATTTTTGGAAGAGAGAATTAGAGCTGGTACGAAGGGAAGTAATACCTTACCAGTGGGAAGCCCTGAATGACAGAGTGGAAGGAGCCGCCCCAAGTTACTGTATGCGCAATTTTAAAATTGCCGCCGAGATTACAAGAAAACGAAGAGAGCTGGGAGACAGCTATCAGGAAATCATATATCCCACGGATATCTTTGCCCCGCAGCCGGAGGATAAGGACCATATGGAGGAGCGCTTCTACGGCTTTGTATTTCAGGACAGTGATTTCTATAAGTGGATCGAGGCAGTGGGCTACTCCCTGACGCAGCACCCCGATAAGGAATTGGAACGTCTGGCCGACGAAGCAATCGAGCTGGTATGCGCTGCTCAGCAGCCGAACGGATATCTGAATACCTATTATATCATCAATAACATGGATCATATCTTCACCAGTCTGCAGCATTATCATGAGCTTTATTGCTTCGGCCATTTGGTGGAGGGAGCCGTCGCCTATTATGAAGCCACCGGTAAGGCTGCACTGCTTAAGGTTGCTGAACATTACGCCGATTATATCGACAGTCTGTTTGGCACTGAGGAGGGTAAATGTAAGGGCTATCCGGGGCATGAAATAGCAGAAATGGCACTGGTCCGGCTGTATGAGGCTACAAAGAAGGAGAAGTATCTAAACTTAAGCAGATTCTTTATCGAGGAGAGAGGTCAGAAACCTTACTACTTCGATCAGGAACAAAAGAAGCCGATCAGCAAGGAGCAGGAAAATGAGCTGAGATACCATTATCATCAGGCTCATTTGCCAGTCCGCGAACAGACGGAGGCTGTCGGTCATGCTGTCCGGGGTGTCTATCTGTATTCCGGGATGGCTGATATCGCAAGACTCACGGGGGATGAGACCATGCTTAGAGCATGCGAAACCTTATGGAACAGCATCGTGAACGAGAAAATGTATATTACAGGCGGGGTTGGTGGAACCCATATCGGAGAAGCCTTTTCCTTCCCCTATGATTTACCCAATGATACTGCCTATGCAGAAACCTGTGCCTCCATCGGGCTGGTATTCTTTACCCGCAGGATGCTCGAATTGAAGGCCGACTCCAAATACGCAGATGTAATGGAGCGGGCATTATATAATGGAATCTTAAGCGGAATGGCCTTGGACGGCAAAAGCTTCTTCTATGTAAACCCTCTGGAGGTCCTGCCTGAGGCCTGCCACCGGGATGAGAGAAAACAGCATGTGAAGCCCGTTAGGCAGAAATGGTTTGGCTGTGCCTGCTGCCCGCCCAATCTGGCCAGACTGATCAGCTCCCTCGGAGCCTATGGCTTCACGGAGACAGAGGATACCCTATATGTCCATTTATATATGGGGGCTGAGATCCGAAAGGAGATTAACGGCAGCCAAGTAGGAATTCAGATTACCTCTGCCTTCCCCTGGGAGGGACATGCATCCATTCGGGTAGCCACTGAGGAGGCAGCAGAATTCACCCTGGCTCTTCGCATACCGGATTGGGGCAAGGATTATCACATTACTGCACCTGAAGGCGAGACCTTTATAAAGGATGGATATTACTATATTACAAGACGCTGGAGTAAGGATGATACGATAACGCTCTATTTCCCGATGAAGATTCGCAGAATCCGATCCAATACAAAAGTTCGTGAGAACATCGGTAAGATTGCCATTACCCGCGGACCCATTGTTTATTGTCTGGAGGAAAAGGATAATCAGAAGGACCTTCCTCTGATCACAGTTCCCAAGGGGGCGGACTTTACTTCTCAGAGCTTCTCCATCCGGGACAGGGAGGTAATCGCTCTGACAGGGAAGGGATTACGTATCCTTCTGGATGCTTCTGCAGACCTTGCACTGTATTCCGATGCAGGAGCAGACATAAAAGAAGAAACAGAATTAACCTGGATCCCCTATTTCACCTGGGCGAATCGAGGCGAAGGAGAAATGTTGGTCTGGGTAAGAGAATAACGTAGTCATAAGTTTAGCTAAACCACTAAAAAACCACTTGATACTGCAGCAGTCATCAAGTGGTTTTTGTTGCATTGTATTAATCAATCCGGACGGATGGACCGAAAACCCAAAATAAATCCGGGAAAATGATAAATCAGCTTTCCATAGGTACGATTATATTCATTTACCGACTCCCGATAAATCAGTCGGCTGGTATCTAGCATTTTCTTTGCTTTCTCTGCATCCGGGCATCCTCGTACCGATCTAAAAGCAATTAAATGTATTCTGGTTTGTTCTTCTGCTGCTAAGATATCCTGATGCTTATCGGCCAGTTTATTGAAGGATGCGGCAAACCACAGAACAATTAAGGCTGTTGCACAAATTCCTGCAATAGCATATGCAATTATGAATGGCACTCTTACACCTCCTTGACCTTAATTACAGAAGTTCTTACTTCCCATATGAAGTATAGCTTAACGGACAGCATTTGGAATGCTTCTTTCCCGAAATGTGTCTTTTCGTCCCTAAAATGCACTCATTTATTGTGGTTAAATAGATTTAATGGTAAAATATACTTATTATTGGGAATTATGGAGGCAGATGATGATTAGAATAGCCATTTGCGATGATGAGCTGCAGGAATTATCCCGAATCACTAAATTGATCAGCAGGTATTATGACCAGAAAAAAGCAGCCTATCGATATGATGCTTTCTCTAGTGCAACAGAGCTTTTGGAGACAATGAAAAAATGTGCCTATGATATCTTATTACTGGATGTTCTAATGCCCGGGATTAATGGTATACAGGCTGCCCATGAAATTCGCGGATATGATCAGGATATAAAGATCATATTTCTGACCTCCTCCCCGGAATATGCTGTAGAAAGCTATGCCGTGGATGCCTATTACTATTTTATGAAGCCCGCTACAGAAGCGAAGCTTTTTCCCATCCTTGATAAGATTTATCTGGAAGCACTAAGCTCTGAGGAGGGTCTGTCAATAAAATCCGCTGCCGGGATAATGCGTATTTCCTTTCATAAGCTTGAGTTCCTGGAGGTCATGAATAAAAAGCTATTCTTCCATCTATCAGACGGAAAGGTAAAAGAAGTACCCGGTGCTCTCTCTAGCATTGAAGAGAAGCTGCTATCCAGGAAGGAATTTATCAAGGTTCACCGATCTTATATTGTAAATATGGGATACATAGAGGAGTTGAGGAACGGAACAATTCTGACGTCATCAGGACATAACATTCCTATCTCAAGACTGATTACTGTACAGGTGAGGGAATCCTATATGAAGTATCTGTTTATTGAAAAAGGGGTAGAATGATGGATACGATTATTAGCTTAATAAATTATGGGCTGATCTTAATCTTCGGTGTTCTGCTCACCCTATATTTCGCAGGGGTTGACAGTACCCGGAAAAACCGCTTGACGGCCTTCCTCTTTATTATACTGATGCTTCTGATCCAGAGCATCAGCTGGGCGTCCCTGGGCCAGGAAGCAACAAGGAAGCTTTACCCTCTGATTGCCCATTTACCCCTGGTGGTCTTCCTTACCTTATATCATAAAAGAAACTGGGTTGTTTCCCTCGTATGTGTACTATCCGCGTATCTTTGCTGCCAAGCCCCTCACTGGCTTGCCAGCACGGCTCAGATTTTTTTTGGCAGTAGTACAGCCTATCATATCACAAACTCACTGGTTATTTTTCCGATTCTGTATCTACTGAAAAAATATGCAGCAGCTTCCGTTAACCAATTGGTGAATAGTACAAAAAGATCCTTACTGCTTTTTGGTATCGTACCTCTTATGTATTATATATTTGACTATGCTACCGCCGTATATACGGATTTATTATACAGCGGGATTGATGTGGTAGTGCAGTTTATGCCGCTGCTTGTCTCGATGTTCTACTTTGTGTTCAGCATCCTGTACTACAAGGAAATGGAGCGCCGGGGCAATGCTGAAAATGAGAGCATGCTGATGACGATACAGATCAATCAGGCGAAGAGAGAGCTGGACGCATTTTCCGAGGCACAGGAGAAAACAGCCATTTACCGCCACGATATGCGTCATCACCTTAATCTGATCGGTGGACTTCTTGCAGACGGTGATATCCATGGAGCAATCGAGTATATCAGTCATACGCAATCGGATATTGATAAAATCACTCCGGTCCGCTATTGCTATAACAACACCATTAACCTGATTCTGTCCTTCTTCGCAGGCAGAGCAAAAGCAAACGGAATTAATTTTACCGTAGAGGTGCAGCTTCCTCAGGATATAACTATTGAGGAGACAGATCTCTGTACTTTGCTCTCCAATGGTTTGGAGAATGCTATAAATGCCTGTGCAGAGGTTGCGGAGAAAGGACAAAGAAGCTTACATATCAATTGTCAGACTCATAAGGGAAATCTGCTGATATTCATAGAAAACAGCTTCAACGGTAACCTCTTAATCGAAAACGGGCTGCCCGGCAGTGAGCGCCAGGGTCATGGTTATGGCATGAAAAGTATTATGATGATTACGAGAAAATATGACGGTTACTGCTCTTATACAGCGCAGGATAATACATTTACACTTCGTATCGTACTGCCTTACCACCGGACTGAAAGCCGGAGCCGTTAACTGCTCTGGCTTACTCCATATTACCTTGGCTGTCCTGCATCCGATACAGCAGGATAAATGAACCGTCCCCAAGTTCTGTCTCCTTAAAAGTAATTTCCTCCGTCACTTGGATGGTATCAATCGGCACTGCCATCAGCTCATCACTCTCACTGCTCAGCTCCGATGCATCCTGAACCGTCTGGATGACGTCCTCCTCTGTCAGATACCGAAGCTTCTTATCCACTGCTCCGCATTCCTCCAACGGCTTCCTGGCTCCTTCGATATAGTATTCCTTTACAGCAAAATCATAGATTACCTGTAGATTGTACTCTTCTCCGTTCAGTAGGATCGGAACAGAGTACCGGTTATAATCCTCTCCCTCATAAGCGATTTCCATATAGCATAGGAAGCCATCCAGGCTGCCCCAAACTCCGCGGAATCTATCCATAAATACTCCTTTCTCCCAATCATCCCTTTGTGTGTTTGTTATAGGAACTATCATAGCAATTTTTTATCAAAAAAGTGGAATGTGGCGCGAAATGTAGCTAAAAAGGAGTGAATAGCAGATAGAAAAAGCCGAATTGTTATGACAAGTGTCATAACAATTCGGCTTCAATTCTATGTGCAATAATATAATCATTACTTACTGTTCCGAAGCAGTCGGAAGCGACAACAGCCAGGCCTTGGCACTGAAATCACAGTCCAGACATCCATATTCCCTGAGAATGTGATAGTCCTTCAAAAAGTCCAGCTTAAGCTCCTTCGAAGTCTCAAATCTGTGCGCTATCACCAGGAGCCTATCTTCAAGCTGTCTGATTACAAGCTGTTCGCCCGTTGGTCTGTTATAGCTTGTGACACTATTCTCGTATTTTATGGTTATACCGTCTTTAATAATATCAGATACCTCGTTATAAAAACCAATTCCATCCTGAATAATACCCCATTGCTCCTCTGACAGGTCATAGATATCTCCACTCAGGCACATTCTGCCGAAAAAGGTATTTACGATGGAATAATAAAGCCGCTTATGATCATCCCCTGCCCTGAGGACTGCCCAGATCTGACTTTGTGACGGCTTAATTACTCTATGAAGATTAGCTGCTATCACCGGGATGGATACGATCTCATGGGCATCAGAAAAGCTCGCCTGGGATACCAGCTCCATCATGGACGGTTCTAATCTATGCCCCCCGCTGGCGCAGTTTTCTATTACGATATCAGGTATTTCCTGCTTGATTTTCTGAAAGAAAGCCTGACTCGCCCTTACTCTTTGTCTTAAGCCCTCACCAAGGCTATCAGCTCCGTCGCAGCCAATCCCGATGGTGTCGTTGTAATCTACCTTTAGATAGCCGAAGCCTGATTCCTTCAGAGTCTGGATAACCGCCTTCTGCAGGTATTCCACAACCCAGGGATCGGACATATCCCAGAAGCGTTTATCACCTACTGTTATGACAGCTCCATCCTTCTTTAATAAATGCTCTGTATTATTAAAATGCTTGGAGAGTCTGCCGACTGACTCAAATTCATACCAAATACCGGGTATCATTCCGCATTGTCTGATGTAATCCGCTGCCTGCTTCAGACCGCCCGGGAATTTATTCGTATTTACATCCCAATCACCAATGGATTGCCACCAATAGTCATCCCTGCCATACCAGCCTGAATCGATGACCAGATACTTGATTCCTAGGTTTTTTAGTTTGTCGGCTATTTTCTTGATATTTTCAAAGCTGGGATTTCCCCAG
This sequence comes from Bacillota bacterium, assembly GCA_023415595.1. Lineage (GTDB taxonomy): Bacteria > Bacillota > Clostridia > Lachnospirales > Lachnospiraceae > Mobilitalea. The sequence continues at coordinate 236 of JAEZJW010000058.1, read as the reverse complement.
GTGGTGCAGTATTCATTAAAGGCGATCCCCATCTCCTGATCCACTGACGACAGATCAGGGTTTTGTGCTTTCACGAGCTTATCACATACCTCATACAGAGAATGTCCGGTTGCCACGACAGCTTTCGGTGTTGTGAACTGCTCCCCGCAGGCAATATGCTTGAACCAATGACCGAAGTCTCTGTCTGCTAAGCCTCCGACTATGGTCAGGGTCTCATCCTCTCTGCATAATATCTC
>JAEZJW010000204.1 GCA_023415595.1 Bacillota bacterium | reverse complement strand
CAATCATGACCACCGGCTTAGCCGGTGGTTTGTCTATCCCCCTATAAGGGGGTATTACCTGCCTGCGCCTGGAAGGCGCTCTGAAGGTTCTGCCAGCTGCACTTCATTCTCGGGCTAGCCCTAAAGGGCTGTCTCTGTAGCCTTCTGAGCCTGGCTATCCCCTCGGGATCTTCCTATGGCTTTATTTATCAGCCATCCCCTTGGGATTCTATTTATTGCTCTTTTTTACCGGCTCACCCGTGAACGGGTCTACATATTCATTCAGTGTTAGCTGATCATTCAACTTATCTTCTTGCAACTGCTGTTGAATGTACTCTTGAATTTTCTTGGCATTCTTTCCTACAGTATCAACGTAATAGCCTCTACACCAGAAATGCCTGTTTCCATACTTATATTTCAAGTTTGCATGTCTCTCAAATATCATCAGTGAACTTTTTCCCTTCAAGTATCCCATGATTTCTGACACACTATATTTTGGTGGTATTCTTACAAGCATATGGATATGATCTTTGCAGCATTCAGCTTCGATTATCTCAATCTCTTTTCTCTTGCACAATGTACTGAGTATTTCTCCCACATCTGCTTTGATCTGTCCATAGATCACCTGTCTACGATATTTTGGCGCAAAAACCAAATGGTATTTACACTCCCATGTGGTATGTGCTAAAGTATTATTATCCATTGCGGATACCTCCTGTGTATTTGTTTGTGAGCTGGCAAAACCCACATTCATTATAGCACGGGAGGTTTTTTGCTTGAAGCTAAAGCAAATCGGAACTCACCTGCAGAGCAGGTGGTTTATTTTATCTGCGATACAAAGAAAAGCCCTGCTCCACCATCCTTAGAGGTGGAGCAGGGCTTCTGAACTATTTGTCTTTCCTTGGATTTTCCTTTAATCCGAATACATCCCGCGCACTTTCGGCCTGAGGATCGTGCTTAACATGCCTGGAGTGAAATGTTCCGTCTTCCTTCTTATGGTTTCTGGTGCTTTTCTTCTTATTATCTGTTGACATGATGAATCCTCCTTATTCTGAACCATTCCTTATTAGTATGTCAATTTTCAGTTATCTGATACCATATTTTTAAGCGTTCCTCTGTACTTACTTTTTTATGATTTTGTTTTATCTATTTTGCTATAATATTAGCCACTATGCCGGTTCTTTTCAGTAATAATTGATATATACTTTTTCGCCAGAAGTGATAAAATGCTTGATGTATGTCAAAAATCCGCAAGTAAGGGGGGTAAATAAACAGACACAATAAAGAGATTATGACGGTATAGATTTGGCAAACGTAATACAAGTGATCACACAGTATACATACTTATATCAAACTATTAAGAAAGGCGCTAATATGGAAAGTTATCAATACTTACTTGATATTGCAATTATATTACTAAGTACAAAGGTACTTGGGCTCCTGTCGAAAAAATTTCAGATGCCGCAGGTGGTTGGTGCATTGTTGGGCGGATTGTTCCTCGGTCCCGCCATGCTGGGTTTAATTAAGGAAACAGAATTAATTCATCAGATCGCTGAAATCGGTGTCATTGTATTAATGTTCTGTGCTGGTCTGGAGACAGACATTAAAGAATTAGGCAAAGCCGGAAAAGCTTCCTTCATCATTGCAGTACTCGGAGTTTTAGTTCCTCTTGCCGGCGGTTTTGGGATTGCATATATCTTTAACAGACCTGGAATGATTGAATCAGCATCTGACACCAGTATCTTCCTGCAGAATATGTTTATTGGTGTAATCATTACAGCAACCTCCGTCAGCATTACGGTAGAAACCTTGAAGGAAATCGGAAAGCTGAATACCCGGGCAGGGAATGCCATTCTCGGCGCGGCAATTATTGATGATATCTTAGGTATCATTGCACTCACGATCATCACCAGCTTTGCGGACTCAGATGTCAATTTGGTTGTCGTTCTGTTAAAAATAGTAGGATTCTTCCTGTTCTCTCTGCTGTTTGGTTTATTGTTCTTCTATGGCTTCAAATGGTGGACCGAACAATACAAAAAGGATATGAGGCGTTTCACGATTATATCCTTTGTATTCTGTCTCGTTATGTCCTATATCGCTGAGAAATATTTCGGAGTGGCTGATATCACCGGTGCTTATATTGCCGGACTTATTATCTCGAATTCTCAGCGGAATCATTATATAGCCTCCCGTTTTGATACCCTGTCCTATATCTTCCTGTCACCGATTTTCTTTGCCAGTGTTGGTCTTAAGGTAATCCTGCCGGAGATGTCCTGGAATATCGTATTGTTCGCTATTATTCTAGTCGTCGTAGCCACTTTGACCAAGATTATTGGATGTGGCTTCGGAGCCAAGATGTGCGGATATACAAACAGGGAAACCGTCCAAATCGGAATGGGCATGATCTCCAGAGGTGAGGTCGCATTGATTGTCGCCAGTAAAGGTGCTGCTGTGGGCTTGATGTCCTCTACCTTCCTGGGACCGGTCATCGTAGTTGTCGTGGCTACAACGATTATAGCCCCCATCCTGCTGAAGCTTTCCTTCCGGTCAGCCCCAGGTAGTTCAGAGGGAAACCGTTTTGCGGGAACCTTTGATGATCTGGAAAATTATCAGAAGGATAAGTAAGAGTATGTGATCTGCGCCCCTTGAGGTTAGTGATGTTTATCACACTTTAGATTACAAGAATAGCATATGAGTATTATCCATATGCTATTCTTTCAGTTATTAATGTGATAAACAATCCCGTTTTTGAGGGCGCAGTTTTACTTCTCTCAATATATCTTTGATATTTTCCATACATTAAATTAGTCCAATAGGTAAAGGCTGCGAACTGCGTTTTATACGCTGTTCGGCAGCCTTTTCGTTGAATGGTATATCTCCAGATCTCTGTTGGTTCTTTCTAGTATTCTATTTCTTTTAAGAATAAGCCCTGGGCGCTGGCGGGAAGACTTCCTGCTACGTCCTGTACCGGGTCCAGAATCGCTATAATATCCTTCGGGGATCTCTGCTCCAGTCCAATCTCCATCAGGGTGGAAGCCAGCATTCTGGCCATATTATGAAGGAAGTCGCTGGCTTTCATCGTAATATGAAGCTCCTTGTCCTTTTCCTCCACCTCGATGGAGTAGATCTCCTTTATCGTGGACTTACTTTTCTTCACGGTTGAGAAATCCTTAAAATCATGCTTTCCAATCAGAAGCCTTGCTGCCTCTCTCATTTTCTCCGGGTCAGGTTTATGAAAGCTGTAATAGGTGTATTTTCGGTCAAAGACGCTGGGTGCATCCCCAATTGCTATTCTGTATAGATAGGTCTTTGATTTCGCATTCAGAGTGGCATGGAACCTCTCCGGCACTTCCTCCGCATGAACGACTGCGATGTCCATCGGAAGATATCTGTTAAAGTAATTCTTGATTTCGTAAAGCTTCATATCTGATTTTGTTTTAAAATTTACTATCTGTGCGTAGGCATGGACGCCTGCCTCCGTCCTGCTGCCGCAGTTAAGCTCTGCAGCTTCACCAGTCATCTTGCTTAATACCTCAAGCAGCTTATTCTCTATGGTATTCTCCGATTCTCCCTTGCCCAGCCGCTGCCAGCCGCTGTATCGGCTTCCATCATATTCAATCGTCAGTTTGATATTCCTCATATCCGCTCCTATTCCTCCGCTCCGGCCATCCATTTACTTTACTGGATTCGAACCTGATACAGATGCTTTTTTGTATAGTACAGAAAATATATGATAAACAATATGGAAGTAACTACCCAGGCCAGGGGATAGCTTAAGATCAGAATCTTAATGTCCCTCCAGATAGGGACCGCTGTAAAGATCCAGATGACTCTGAGCAAACAAACTCCTAAACCGGTCAAAATCATCGGTATCAGGGAATTCCCCATCCCCCTTAAGGAACCGGACAAAATCTCGACCGGAACATAAGCACAGAAGGTCGGAACCAAAAATCTTAAAATCCCAATTCCTATCTTCAGTACCGATCCGTCATCGGTAAACAGATAATACACATAGGGTCCTCCAAAATACATAATAACACTCAGGAGTATCGCTACTGTCATACACATCTGCAGACAGACCCTGACTCCCTTCTTGATCCGGTCCGTCTTACCTGCACCATAGTTTTGGCCTACGAAGGTGGTTATGGAGATGCCGAAAGCATTCATCGTCATCCAGAAGATACCGTCAATCTTCGCATAAGCGGTCCAGGCGGCAATCGTATCCGTTCCGAAGCTGTTAATGCCGGACTGAATAATAATATTGGAGGAGGTATACATCAGAGACTGAAAGCCTGCAGGTATCCCGATCCGTATGATCTTCTTCAACAGTTCTTTATGAAACCGGATTTTAGATGCTTGTAACCGATAGCATTCCTTTGTACGGCTCAAGGTCAGGAAAACCAGAGCTGCACTGCAGACCTGCGATAATACTGTTGCAACCGCAACTCCCATGACTCCCCAGTGAAACACTACAACAAACAATAAATCCAAAACTATATTCAAAAAGCAGCTGGTAATCAGAAAATACAACGGTCTTTTGGAATCCCCGATTGCCCTCAGAATACCTGCTCCTATATTATAGAAAAGGTTAGCGATCATACCACCGAAATAGATACGGATATAGGTCAGGGAGTGTGGCATGACCTCTTCCGGTGTACCCATCCACCGCAGTGCAACAGGGGCACCGAGTATTCCAATCAGCATAATCACTGCTCCACCTACGATTGCCATGGCAGCAGCTGTATGAACAGCTTTATTTACATCTTCCTCCTGCCTCGCCCCATAGAACTGGGAAATCGTAACTGTTGCTCCGGTGGACAGTCCTACAAAGAAACCGACAAAAAGATTAATCAGCGTTCCGGTCGTACCGCCAACTGCGGATAAGGCTTCCTTCCCAACAAACCTTCCCACTACAACGGCATCCGCAGTATTATAAAGCTGTTGGAAGAAGGTCCCCAGGAGTAAGGGAAAGAAGAAAATCAAAATCTGCTTCCAGATGACTCCTTCGGTTATTCGGTTGACGTTTTCCTTGTACTTAGCCATGACTGCTCCTTTGCATGTCCATGAAATTAATGTATCTTATCTTAATCCAAAAGTCCGGCCTTTGCAAGTATAATATAAATCCTTGATTCTGCGGATACTATTCCGGATAAAAAAGATAAAAGGAGAAATCATTATGGACAACAATAAAAACAGGATAAAGGACAGGGAAAAAAGCAATGCGGAGCTACGCAAAATGCACCCAAAAGGGAATGCGGATCTAGGTATTATTAACGGACAGAAAATCGGTGTCCACGAAGGTCAGCACGAAAGAAGCAAATCCGAGAAGTAATAAGCGGATGTCACATCCATAAGCAGCCTCCGATTACCTGATCATCTTCCTGAGCCAAAAGTTCAGCAGATCATCAGGTGTCGGAGGCTGTTACTTATCATTCATCCTTTTTCTTACCTCTAAATACGGACCGCAGAATATTGATACTTGCCCAAAGGGATAGAAGATAGCCAATGGCAAGATCCTTTAGGAAGTCTCCCCAGGCATCTGACATACTCATAAGCTCCGGCAAAGTCTTTAAGGCTTCTTTCATATTCCCGAGGGTGTAGCTGTTATCAAAGAAGTATTTCATGAACTCTATCAAATAAAGGGCATAGTTCGCAGCTAAGATAGCCAGAAAAGCAATCAGGATGGAGATAATCTGTCCCTTCTTATCCAGGAAACCGGAAAGCTTCCGATAGCCATTGATTGCAAATAGCATGGTAAAATATCCTGCTATTCCTGCAATAAACCCGAATTTTCCGATGATGATCCAGATGATGCCACCAAGAATAGCTCCAATCAGCGCTCCGAGAATTCCGAGAAGCATATTGCTGCTTCTTAGCTCACCGGCCTCCTGTATATCGGCATCGGTATGAAAGGCTGTTTTATTATGGATATAAAAGCTCTCCTCCGTACCGAAGGGAATCTCGGGAAGCTTCTCCTTCAGCTGAGCTATGATCGGGTTAAGCTCATTTTCCCAACGCAGCTTGTGAGGAGTCAGGGCAAATTCATGCTCTCTGCCGTCAGCAGTGTCTACCGCTATGGAGTATCTCCTTTTATCAAAGTTACCGCCATAGCTATTCCCATAGACCCGTGTGATGCCGGTGTAAGGAATAATCTCTAAGCCTCTCCCGTAGGTTACGATATAGTTTTGTGTCAGGTACAGCTTCTGTTTTTGATAGGAAACCGCAGAGGGGCCGTTGATTTCCTGATCCAATTCCCGCAAAGCGCTTCCACCTATCCTTGCCAGAGTTCCCTCAGTTACCTTAGCTGATTTTGCTCTGCTCATCAGATAAATGATATAGGATATCAGGGTCAAAACTGCCAAAGCAGCGCATAATACTGCAAAACCATAATCCACTACCGACTCCGTGGTGGTATCCAGATAGTAACTGCCGAAGGCGAATTTATAATTATCCGTATTCACCATCGGGGTCCCGGTGAATTCATTATAGGACTCCACCGCCAGTTCGGCTATCTCCTCCTCAATTAAAACCGGCATCCCCTGAAGGATTACCTGCTCCGGTACAGCTGCATTCACATCGGTGCTATAGGAATATTTGAATAACTCCTCATACCGGTCCATGTCCTTCTCACTGATCGCAACGACATAAACACGGTATTCCTGATCAAACGCAAAACAGTAGAAGATTGATTCATTATAATTAGAAGCAAAATCATACAATAATGCAGGTTTCAATTCACTGAACTCCCGGTCCGATCCGTCAGGATTGAAGCTTACGGGGTTGGCTCTCTGCTCCTCTTCCTTATCGGCATCCCTTGTGTAACTGAGGAGAAATCCAATGAGCATTACAGCCATTAGTAAAACGAATATGATATGTGCCATCGGATGAGGTCCTTTTCTCATAATTCGCCTCATTGTTATAGAATAATTATTATCCATTTCATCCAACTCCGTTCCCAACAGTAATGTTGATATGCTATTAATATGGCCATTTCCCATGCGATCAATACGAAAAAACGCTGCAAAACACCCGGTAACTGAGAGTACCTGCCGATGTTTTGCAGCCTTCTTATTTTATTTTACTATAACTTCAGTTTTAGCACTGATGTTACCTGAGATATCCTGTGCGCTTACTTCTATGATATCTCCCTTCACCAGCATAACACTAAGAGTGCATTTATAATTACCCTTGGAGGATGCCGTACAGGTAACCGGATTATTATTCACATAAACGGTAACCAGGGAATTCTTCTCCGCAGTTCCTGAGACTACCATAGTAGCTGCCTGATAGGTCTTGATTGTCGGCTTAGCAGGAGCGTTCTTATCACAATTCGTTACCCTGATCGACTGCATGAACATATTCCCGTACTCATCAGTAACCCGAACCGTATAATATCCGGTCATATTGACTCCGAACATTTTGGTATCCGTTATGACCTTGCCGCTTCTCCATTTATTGCTGTTCAGCTCTGAATTCGTCAGTTTTCCTTTTACCCAGCGGATCTCCACAGGCTGATCAATCGTAGATACTGTTATATAGGAATTCGTAGACTGGTTCTTCTGGGACAGGATCAGAGGATATACCGTCTGATTAATCAGAAGGCTGGCCTTTCCTCCATCGTTTGGAGTGGTTGTCTCCAGAGAGCAGTAATATTTCCCGGGCTCCAGATATTTCTCTACATTGTACCAGATATTATTACCGGTAAAGGTCCTGGTCACCAGCTCTTCCCAGTCCGGTCCGTAGAGGGTGAATTTTGCACTTTGTGTTGACGCGTACATGAAGTTAATCTTCATTAGTGCTTTGTCATCCAGTACAAAGGAATAATAATCCTTCGGATTAGGAACAGTCAACATGCTCTTATACACTGTTTCAAACCCTATTTTATTTTCAAGACCGATACTGGAGGGGCGATACATCTCATCACTTTCTACCTTCTGGTAATAAAGAATGAACTCCGCCTTTCCTTTCACATAGGTTGTGGTGGTCAAATTTGATGTATTTACCACTGAATAAGGGTCTGTCTTGAATACGACATAATAGGTTCCTATATCCAGAGCAAACTTAGCGGACTCTGTGATTTTACTTCCTGTCGGACCTATTTTCCAGGTTACAGTGGGTACAACAGCATACATCAGCTTAGGATCCCGGTATACCGTAGCGGTCAAGGTTGCCTGTGAGGGTTCTGTTGTATAAGTAGAGCCCATCTTTATCACTGTCTTCTTCAGCTCTGTGGCATTAATCCCTAATTTGATGAAGCCATCCTCCGGCAAGGTGAATTTGTATATGACGGTACCATCCGAAATATCCGTTGTACCTATAGTATCAATACTGGCTTCATTTACAATATAATTATTGTATACACCGATATCCTGAACCTCTGTCAGTGTAATCACAGTACCGGTGCGGTCCGATGCAGCACTGGCAACTTTTTGGCTGCCGGCAGCTCCTGCAACCAGGATCAGTGCAGCGAATAAGAATATCCCTCGTATCTTTTTCATCCTTTTCCTCCTCACGTAAAAACCCATTCATTATGGTTAAATATTACCATTTATCTCCCCAAGTGTCAAACTTTACTATCTGTACTATATCCCGATTATTAACGAATGCCGGACTGTCAGGCTTTTCTTCCTCATGTACTGAAAGAGGCAGTGAGCAAGCTCACTGCCTCTTTTGAGTGTTATACTTCAAACACCTCTAAATCATTGATCAAAACAACCATCCCCTTCCGTTCGATATTGCCCGGTCAAATGTATTATCCCATATTCCATAGGAAATGGGTAGGAGGAAAATGGCTATATCGGTTTTTTCCCATATAAGATCTTTTTCACAGTATCCTCACCAAGGTGGAACTGCTCCGATATCGATTGGATCGTTTCCCCTTGCTCATATAAGCTGGCCATCTTCTCATTTCTCTTATCAAGCATTTGCCGGGCTCCGCTGACACATCCCCAGCCGGCCTTGCGGCTCCTCTTAGGAATATAGACAAGGCTTCCCTCCACATATTCCTGAATTTCCTTCAAAAGGCGGGCGGGTAATACTTCTGCACCTTTCTTGTAATCCAAAT
>JAEZJW010000097.1 GCA_023415595.1 Bacillota bacterium | reverse complement strand
ATTTCAATTTATTCATATGAATATTCTTTTTAATTAACTCCACTTAAAATCCCTCCTTGAATTTGGACATACGATGGAATGCCTCTGACATATCTTATTCGAGGGTAAGGAAAATTATGTACTTAATATATAAAACAATATAACAAGCTAACTTCTGATGCATAATCCAGTACATAAAAAAGCTGAAGCCTGTAACAGTAAGGCTTCAGCTCTATCTTATGGGATTTAACTGCATAATATCAATTCAACATCCCTTGTAATAATATCTGTATAACTATATGACATGATGCGGACCGGCATATCTTTGTTCTCCTGTATCTTAACTAAAAAGATACTGGGATATGTCTCAGATATAACGCCTTCCGTCTCATCAACCTTATGTCTTCCCCTGTTGATCCTGATCTTGACCTTTCTGCCTGTATGACTGATTACCGCATTTCGTACCTTATTAACATCATTTTGTTTCACCATGGTCTACTCCTTACTAATGCTTCCGATATCCGCACCTAAGATTTTACCCTGATATGGATATATCAAACATTTATACAAAATTCTGTTACAAAACCCATGCATCATAGGTATTATAGCACGAAATACTAATAATTGTCAACAAATTTTCAGACAATTTGCCCTATCAAGGGGCTTTGTATAGAAAAATATGCACATGAATTGAGAGGATTTTCCTCTATTTTTTATGGAATATTTTATCAATTGTAGTCCCTAATACCTAACAGCATTATCATTATGCACAAAAAATACATGTATAATTCATCCAAAACTAACTATTCTAACGAATTTAATAAACCACAATATATAGACCCACCAACTGCATAATCAACTAAATATTGTTCTTTTTCTTATTTTTTCTCTAAAACATCCAAAACAGCCTGACCCGATATCTTCACCTGCAGAACCGCTATATAGCTAAATAGGACAAGGGTTTTGGAATCTAGTCCAAAACCCTCCCACTTTTTACAACAGCCCATGGGCTCTTATTGAAATACGACACTCTTATCCAAAAACTCCAGCTTCACCACAATATAAGGATAGGTGACTCCCTGGGTTACAAGGTCATCCTTGGAAGGACCGATCAGATTCGTATCGATATAAATCGCATTACTGGTCAGATACAGTTGCTCTACCGAGATGCTGTAACCGCCGCTGTTCTGCTTACCGTAGCCAACTACGATATACAGGTTATCCTTATTGGAATACGATAGCTTGAATGGATTTTCTTTCTTCTCATCTATAATTTCCTTCAGTTCACCGGGCAGATCAGCATCCTCCACTACCGTAAATTCAAGATCCCTTAATTTTTTAACATCCGTATCCTCTGTCTTGCAGGCTGCAAGTCCAAGCACATTTACGACTATCATAAGAAGCAGAATTAATTTTCCGAGCCTCCTCATAAATCCTCCATAAATTTCTCCTTTACCTAATTCTATGACTCGTACCGAAAAAAAATTCTACAAACCGCATTTACCCTTGCATAAATAAACCTGAGGAACTAAATTACTCTGGCCTCCAACCCGGTTCTGCCCGACTCGATCAGGATGGTGTCTCCGGGTACCACCCGGTCGCTTAGAATAAGCCTCGCACTTAAGGTCTCCACATTCTTCTGAAGAAAACGCTTCAGGGGTCTTGCACCGTAGATAGGGTCATAAGCACTTGCCACGATATATTCTCTGGCGTCATCCGACAGTCTTATGGTAATCTCTCTGTCTGCCAGCCGTTTATTGAGATCTGCTACCATCAGGTCTACAATGCTGTTAATGTTACTTCTGCTTAAGGGCTTGAATAATATAATCTCGTCCAGCCGGTTTAAAAATTCAGGGCGGAAGGCATCCCTAAGGTCCTGCATTACCTGTCTCTCACAGGTTGTGCTAATGACACCGTTCTCCGAGACACCCTCCAACAGATATCTGGACCCGATATTGGAGGTCAGGATAATGATTGTATTCTTGAAGTCCACGGTTCTTCCCTGAGAATCGGTAATCCTGCCGTCATCCAACACCTGAAGCAGTACATTGAATACATCAGGATGTGCCTTCTCGACCTCATCAAACAGAAGGACGGCATAAGGCTTCCTTCTGACGGCTTCTGTCAGCTGGCCTCCCTCCTCATAACCCACATATCCGGGAGGAGCACCGATCAGTCTGGCTACGGAGTGCTTCTCCATATATTCACTCATATCGATACGGACCATGTTCTGCTCATTGTCAAATAGGCTCTCCGCTAAAGCTTTCGCCAGTTCCGTCTTCCCGACACCGGTGGGGCCGAGGAACAGGAAGGAGCCGATCGGTTTCTTCGGGTCCTTAATGCCTGCTTTCGATCTGAGGATTGCATCCGATACCTTATCCACACCCTCCTCCTGTCCGACTACTCTCTTATGAAGCTCATCGCTTAGGTGAAGAGTCTTATTTCGCTCACTCTCCGTCAGTTTCGTCACAGGGATACCGGTCCATCTGGAGATGATCTTCGCAATCTCTTCCTCACTCACATTCTCATGAACCAGAGCAGTTTCTTCCTCCGCAAGCCTCTCCTCCTCTTTTTGAAGTTGTTTTTGAAGCTCCGGGAGTCTGCCGTATTTTAACTCAGCAGCCTTGTTAAGATCATAGTTTCGCTCAGCAATCTCAATCTCGTGGTTTAATGCCTCCAATGCCTCCCTTAGCTTATGAACCTTCTCTACGGATGCTTTCTCATTGTCCCATCTGGCTCTCGCACCGGCAAAGCTTTCTCTTAGCTCCGCCAGCTCCCTCTGAAGCTCTGCCAGGCGCTCCATGCTTAAACGGTCCTTCTCCTTCTTCAGTGCAGCCTCTTCAATCTCCATCTGCATAATCCTCCGCTGCATATCGTCCAGCTCCGTCGGCATGGAATCAAGTTCCGTCTTAATCAACGCACAGGCTTCATCCACCAGGTCGATGGCTTTGTCGGGCAGAAAGCGGTCGGAGATATAACGGTTGGACAGGGTTGCTGCACTGACCAACGCACCATCCGAGATCTTCACACCATGGAATACCTCATACCGCTCCTTGAGTCCCCGGAGGATCGAGATTGTATCCTCCACACTGGGCTCCTCCACCATCACCGGCTGGAATCTCCGTTCCAGAGCAGCATCCTTTTCGATATACTGCCGGTACTCATTCAAAGTGGTAGCACCGATACAGTGAAGCTCCCCCCTGGCTAACATCGGCTTCAGCATATTGCCGGCATCCATAGAGCCCTCGGTCCTACCGGCTCCTACGATGGTATGAAGCTCATCGATGAACAGAACAATCTGCCCCTCGCTCTTCTTAACTTCCTCCAGAACAGCCTTTAAGCGTTCCTCAAATTCCCCTCGGTACTTCGCCCCTGCCACCAGGGATCCCATATCCAGAGCAAACAGCTTCTTATCCTTAAGAGATTGCGGAACATCTCCCTTGACGATTCTCTGTGCCAGTCCCTCGACCACTGCGGTCTTACCGACTCCTGGCTCACCGATCAGAACCGGGTTATTCTTCGTCTTCCGGGATAGGATCCTGATTACATTGCGAATCTCAGAATCCCTTCCAATGACTGGATCCAGCTTCTGCTCCTTCGCCCGGGCTACGAGGTCATAGCCATACTTCTCCAGTGTATCATAGGTAGCCTCCGGGTTATCGCTCGTTACCCTCTGGTTTCCCCTGACTGTCTGTAGCGCCTGTAAAAAACTCTCTCTGGTTATCCCGAATTCCGTGAACAGTGGTTTCACATTCCTGCCCGGAGCCTTCAGTATACTGAGGAGCAGATGCTCCACAGATACATAGGTATCTCCCATCTGTTTCGCTTCGTCCTCCGCACTGATGAGAATCTTATTCAGGTCATTGCTGATATAGACCTGTCCTCCGGTTACCTTCGGCCTTTTCCGAAGGAGCCCCTTGACCTGAGCCAGGAACACCTCCGTATTTATTTCCATTTTCTCAAATAGCCTCTTAATCAGACTGTCCTCCAGCGTAAGCAGGCTATAGAGCAGGTGCTCTACATCAATCTCCTGGTGCCCGTATTCATAAGCCAGCTTCTCACAGCCTTCTACTGCCAGCAGGGAATTCTGCGTGAATTTATTAATATTCATAGTTGTTCCTCCTTTGAACGTATCCTACCGTTTTCACCTTGATAATCTATATTGTCTGTTCTATTACGACTATAACACCTATATCATTAAATTACAATAGTAATATTAAAAAATATCCTCTTAATTTATGAACCCAAAACAAAAAAGTAGCTCTGCGAACAGAACTACTTTTTAATCCCAGGGTTGACCCTTATATTTCTTATACCTTCACAATTTCATACTGGGTATTAATCACCAGCCACATCAGCGCAAAATAATACATGATGTTCCAAATTCCCAAGCCGGTAATCCCGTAGCTCTGCAGTATTTTAATTGCAGAATCCATGCTTCTGGCATCCTTAAACCAGACAATATGCTATTGGCCATCATAATCAGTGTACTCAAAATATTTTTTCAGGAGATAAATCAAACTTTTGGGCTATGATTTCAATCGTATCTCCCTGCTGTACCACATAGATCTCCATGATAAACCTCAGATACTCTTTATACTATTATATGAGGTACCAAAGTAACCGCTACCACTTGCAGATTAGCATTATCTGTTAATACAGTCCGAACAGTCTCAAAAGCTTCTGCCAGAAGTTCAGTTTTTTAGGCTTCTCCACTACTGCAGCCACCTCCGCTGTATGGATGGCCTCGGTCTTCATAACGAATTGGACTGCTGATATCTTCGTATTCTTTACTGATACAAAGGAGACGACCGGTGCTCCGCTGCCTGAGATACGGTCCAGGATTCCGTTGATCTGCTCCTCTATCTCAGTATCATATCCGGAAGTACCTTCCACCATCTCTCCGGTTCCGTTCTTAAAGACAGACAGTCCGTCCCGGAGCTTGCTCACAGCGGTATTCAACGTAACACCGGCATCATAAAGTTCTTTAGCAGAGGATGCAAGAACGGCAGTAGAGGATTTCAGTTCAGATACTCCATCAGCCAAATCCGATGCCCCTCCCGTAAGCTGGGTAACCGCCTCAGTATAACTGATCAATCCTTCTGTAAACTGTACTACTCCATCCAGCTGGACCTTTACTGCAGCCAGGTCAGGGATGCCGGATAAGACCTTCTCATAATTCTGTGGGGTCAAAGCAGGTAGCCCTAAGCCCATAACGGATAGCTGCGCATTCACAGCATCAAAGGCAGATTGCCTTATGGCAGTAGCGCCACCCACCAGAGCTTCATTCTGCTTCGAAAGCTCTGTAAGGCCATCGCTTAAAGATACCACACCCTTCTTTAAGCCGGCAACCCCTGAATCCAGCTCCGAAATCCCATTCTTAAACTCCTTTAAGCCCTCCACATAAGTTTCCATTCCCTCGGAAAGCTCGGTTACTCCGCTTAAGAGCTCTTCAGCCCCATTATCAAGCCCTTTTACAGCCTCTGTCAGCTGTTCTACCTGATCTGTAATATCTGTCTCATCAAAGCTTAATCCAAGATTTAATCTTATACCGCTGATACTGACCGGTTCCATCTCAAAGTCATGAACAGTAGCTGTTACTGCCAGATCCGCTCCCTCTCCGGGAAGAACGGTAAAGTTCAGCTGCTTATTTCTGCCGGCTTCTGCTATCGTGGCACCTTCTGCCTTTATGTTCTCACAGAGCTTTGTATCCAAGGCAAAGGAGATCTGTAAAGCAAAGTTCTCATAAAATGTACTGTTGATCTCTGCATTCTGCGTTACGGTGATCCCTATCTTCAGCTCTCCACTTTTACCGGCGAGCTCCGACCCGGTAAACTCGGTTCCATCCAGAAAATATCTTACAGAAGCTACCCAGGGTAATTCCCTGGTTTCCAAGGTCCCCTGATAGTAAAACTTGTCGGAGGCCGTGTTCACAGTGATCAGATCACCGTCCCTGTTCAATGCTTCCGTAGAAGTCATATTACGGATCTCGCTATAGTTGCCATAGTCCGTAATTGCCCCGCCTTGCAGGATGTTGACTACATAGATGCTCTTCACACTCCCATCATAATCCAGCAGCCCATAAACCACCTCTTCCTTCTGGGATGGTATATCTGCTGCAGCTACGGTTCCTGCCGGTATTAACAGGGTGAGGATAGCTGTTAATGCTGCTGCAATCTTTATGAAACGATATGTTTTTGTCTTCATCATCAAATACTCCTTTCCATTCACGAATCAATCAAAAAACTCAAATAATCTGAGTGTACTATATCTTCATATAATTCTATACCTTAATGCTTATGGTGTCCGGTATGGAAGCCATGGCTTAAGGTGGTTTTCTGGATGACCTTATCAAAGATCAGCAAAAACGCAGGAAGCACACATACTACCAAGAGAAAGGAGAACGAGGTACCCCTTCCCAGAAGAATTCCAAGCTCGGAAATGATCGGGTTCGTGGAGGTGGCTGCCAGGATAAAGCCTGCTGTTGATAAAATGGCTGCAGAAATCAGGAGCGCCTCCAGGTTTCCGGCCAGAGTAGCTACCATCGCTTCTTTCTTTGGCAGCTCTTTTCTGTTTTGCAGATATCGGTTTGTGAGAAGAATCGCATAGTCCACTGTAGCACCCAGCTGAACCGTACTGATTACAAGGTATCCGATGAAATTAAGCGGCTTATCACTAAAATATGCGAAGGATAGATTAATCCATATGGCTGTCTCAATGGTAAATACCAGGAACACAGGAATGGTCAGCGATCGGAAGGAGATAAAAAGAACAAGGAAGATTCCCGCAATCGCCACCAAGTTTACGATATTCGTATCAATTGTGATAACATCTTTCATATCATATAAGGTCGAACTCTGTCCTGCCAGATAATAGCTGTCATAATACTGCGCTGCAATATCCATGATAGCTTCTACCGTCTGAAAAGTCACAGTCCCTTCTTCCGGAAGGTCAGTAGTAAGCACGATTCTTGCATAATGAATCGAGTAGAACTGATCGACAACCTGCTTAGGTACATATTCCGGCGGAAGCTCCGCGCCTACCGCCGTCGCATAGGACATGACTCCGGTTATATGTGGTAGTCCGGCAAGTGCATCGCACAATACGGCCTCCCTCCCCGGATCTTCTTTGGGAATCAACAAGGCCAGAGTATTTTCATTGCCGAACTGTTCTTCTATCCGTACCGCATCTTCCCCTGCCCGCGAAGCCTTTGCTATGCTGCCTAAGCCATACATGAAACCGCTCTTTGCCTGAGCCAGGAAGCACGGAATAACAATCGCAACCGCAAGAATCAGAAAAGGTATTCTGATCTTCATCAAAAAACGGCCCGCCTTCAAAAAATCAGGAAGAAATCTGCGATGCTTAAATTTATCAATCAGCTTGCGGCAGATTAAAGTGAAAGCCGGTAAAAACACCATAACCGAAATAAAGCTGAGCAGGATTCCCTTTACCAGATTAAGCCCCAGATCGGAACCGATACCAAAGCGCATGGTCATTAATGCAACGAACCCGATAACTGTAGTAGCGGCACTGGCTGAAACGGATAATAGCGCATTTTTCATAGCCCGCCGCATGGCCTCCACAGGTTCATACTCCGAACTTAATTCCCGGAAGCTGTGTAGCAGGAATATCGCGTAATCCAGGGAAACCGCCAGCTGCAGTACCGGACTGACGGTCTGGGTAATGAAGGATATCTGCGGAAAGAATGCATTTGTGCCCATATTGATAAAGACAGCTACCCCGATAGTGAGCAGGTACAGCAGAGGTTCTATCCAGGATGCTGTAGAAAGGATTAATATGATGACGATCACCGGTACCAGGATCAACATGGCATTCCTGACCTCAGAAGCTGACATCTCCTGGGATGCAGCTATATCAACCGCATGACCTGCTGCCGCATTCCCGTCTCCGATGACCTCCCGTATGGCAGCAACAGTACTTTCCTCCTTACCGTTTTCTATGACTATCATATATAAGGCACTTCGGTCCATATAATAATTCTTTAGAATGGCGGTGTCAAGGAACTCCACCGGAGTGGCTCCCAGAGTCTCAGGTCCTACGATATCATCGAGCCAGGTTACTGAGCCCACACCGCTTACTGCAGCTAGTTTCTCTTTATATTCCAAGGCTTCCGGTACACTAACGTCCTTAATCATTACCCTGGCATTCGGCATCTTACCGCCAAACTCCTCCTCCATAATTCTGATTGCGTTCGTTGACTGTGCCCCCTTAGGCAGATAATCCACCAGGTTGTAATTCACAGATACCAGCAGCGAAAAGATAAGGCTGAGTACAGCCAGAACGGAGAAGATGATTACAACGCTTTTTCTGTATTTAGTTACGATATGAGTAAATCCGTTCACTTTTTGTCCTCCTGAACATGCTAAACATACTGTTGATTATATATCACATTCATAATATAATAACACTATACTGTTAAGTCAACAGACAGATACTTTATGTATGTATGTTGTTAAACAAAAACCAGTAATCTGTTTATTAAATAACAAGATCTTGCAAGTTGGAGGATATCCCAATGAGAAGTAATAAGGATGATCGGCGAGTCCGATATACGAAAATGGTTTTGAAGGAAAGCTTTATCAAATTACTGGAAAAGAAGGATATCTCACAGATTACGATCAAAGAAATCTGTGAGGATGCCGATATTAACCGCGCAACCTTCTATGCTCATTACACGGATCAGTATGATTTACTTCGTAAGATTGAAAATGAGCTGGTGGATAATGTTACTTCCTATCTAGCAGATTATATGCAGAATAAGACCAATATAAACATGGTTGAGATTGTTGAGAAAATACTTGAATATATTAAAGAAAACGCTCAGCTATGTAAAATGTTACTGAGTGAACGGGGCGATTTTAACTTCCAAAAGCGCATCATGATGCTGATCTATGATAGGAATGTAAGTGACTTAACCAATGGAATCGGTATACCAAAGGAGGATGCAGAGTACATCTATTCCTTTACCATCTCCGGATGTGTCGGAGTAATACAGAAATGGCTCCATGAGGGCATGAAGAAATCAACCGGATCCATATCAGAGCTGATGGTGGGAATAGCTACCGGTCTTCCTTCGATCTATCCCAAAAAGAAGCGTTAAACCCGGTAAAGACGGTTCGCGTGCGCGCTCACAAGTGAACAAACTTGTTTGTTCACTTTGCTCACTTTGCTTACGCGGAAACTAAGACAGATCCTTGAGTAGAGATCAAAGGATCTGTCTTTTTATTGCCGGTCAGCGCTTTAATTTCATTTCTTCGACACAATCAGCTATATCTTTGACTGATCTGAAATCATCCGTATGTTGCAGAATATAATCTCTGGTTTCGGTATCAAGGGAAGATAAATAATTATCCCTATCTACTATTGTCGGAAATATACCCGGTATCATTGCATTCACAACCACCGGCGTCTGAACCTGGTTTTGGCCGTAATAATACAAATTCATAAAATCACCTCCGTATCTATAGTTTTTGCTGTTATTCACTATAAAATACTACGAATATTTCCAATACACATTGTAATATGGAATAAAATTAAGTATAATGTAAGTTGTTTTAATATGAAGAAGAAATAAGGTGGCTTATGATAAAGGATCTGATTGCTAATGTTGCACTGCTTATGACCTTTCTGTATCTTGCCGGAGAAATTATACGAAGCAAAGGTCTGAATCGAATTATAAGTAAAAAGAATACAATGCTTCTATCAGGAGTTTTTTCAGGATTATTAGGGTGTACCTTAATGATTTACAGTGTATCTGCTCCTTCAGACGTAATCATTGATTTAAGGCAATTTGCCCTGATCATGATTGCAATGCAAGGAGGGTTCTTCCCAACCTTAAGTGCCGGACTCATCATGGGTGCGTTCCGTATCCTTTACTTTGGACTCCATTTTAACTCCTTTCTAGGTGCTATACTGATCCTTATCATCAGCCTTATGTGCGGAATCATTTCAAAACTAAAGCTTTCAGACAACAAAAAATGGCTGTTGATGAATGTCGGTTCGATAACCGCCTTCAGTCTGTTTATCATAGTGACCTTAAGAGAATCCAGCCAGATCCTACATACCCTGCTCTATTATTTACTGTTTTCCATTATAGCCGCATTTCTGGTTGCTTATCTGTCTAAGCATATTGCCTTAACAAATACTTTATATTTAAAATATAAAGCCGAGGCGATGAAGGATTTTTTAACCGGTTTGGATAATGTCAGACGATTCGATTTAAAGCTTAATCAAGTGATTTCCGCTGCGAAAACGAATGGTCATACCCTGCACATCCTAATGCTTGACATTGATTTCTTTAAGAAAATAAATGATACCTACGGTCATGGAATCGGTGATGAGGTTCTTAGGGAATTAGCAGAATTAATCCGCAGAATATGCAAAAATGCGGTTACCGTCTCACGAGTCGGCGGAGAAGAGTTCTGTGTCATCTACCAGGGGCTGCCTGTCAAGACTGTCCGGGAGCTTGCCGAGAGGATAAGGAAAGCAGTGGAGAAAAACCGATTCACAAATTATCATCTGCGCATCTCCATTTCGATCGGCATAGCATCCTTCCCCGATACCGTAAAACTTCCTGATCAGATTATGGAGGAAGCCGATAAAGCACTTTATATATCAAAAAGAACCGGTAGGAACAAGGTGTCTTTTAACGTAAGCATATAAGATAAAGGGATAAAATTACCGTACCTGGATAAACTCATCATGGGTTAATGAATCAACATAATCATACATCAGGAGGTTCTGATTCATGGAAAAGAGAGTTTATATGTGTCCGTTATGTAATGGCAAGGAATTAGTACTGAGGCATGAAGCCAGTTATGTCTACTCATATGTCGTAGATTCCGATATGCCAGGTCTTCAGAATACGGAAGAGTTTTTATCCTATCTCTATGACAAACGGGAACAGACCGCATCGCGTAACTATATCGAATGTAAGACCTGCGGGACCCAATATCCTTATCAACTACTGAATGAAGCGCTGCTGCAGACAGAGGCTAAGGAAGAATAAAATCAATCCGCAAGGTCGGTTAAAAAAGGAGGATATCTATGTCTGATAAAAAACAAAAACAAGATAGCAGCAAGCCCTCCAGGCAATTCCTGGACTTATTCTATATGACTCCATCCGTGGTGGAGGCTAAGGATATCGCAGATCTGCTAAAGGAGAATACCGACCTTAACGTAGAGCTATGGCCTGAAATGAATGTACTGGAGCTAGAGTTAGCCAACAAGAATACCGTAGACTTTGAACCACTTTCCGTTGATTTCAAGGACCCTTCCGATCTCGCCTTCGTTAAGAACCGTAAGATCAGGACGATCTATGGTATTAACCTGGCCGAAGAGGATCTGAGTAAGGTCAGGAGACTTTTCGAGCAGGTTATTGAACGCTTCTCGGGTTTCCTGTGTACGGACAGTTCGGATTTTCAGCCAATACTTATAGGCTCCGCCGAAATTCCAACCGTATAACGCGGTGTCGAACAAGAATACAAAGGAGTATTTATTATGGGTTCTAAAAAAGCAGCCTTGCGGGCTGCTCTTCCACATACTATACCGGTCTTTACCGGCTTTATCTTCCTGGGAGCTGCCTATGGTATCTTGATGGACAGCAATGATTTTTCTCTTCTCTGGATCCTATTCACCAGTACCTTCATCTACGCGGGTTCCATGCAGTTTGTTGCAGTAGCGCTGCTAGCGGAAGGATTTCATCCTCTGAACGGATTAATCGTTACACTAATGGTAAATGCAAGACATCTGTTCTATGGTGTCTCCATGCTGGAGAAATACAGATGCCTCGGCAGGATAAAACCTTACCTGATCTTCTCCCTGACAGATGAGACCTTCTCCCTGGCTTGTTCCGCTGAACCACCGGAAGGTGTGGACCGCAAATGGTTTCTGTTCTTTCTGTCTGCCTTAAATCAGATCTATTGGATCTGTGGATCCTTATTAGGCGGTATCCTGGGAAGCATGATCGAAATTAATCCCAAAGGCATTGAATTCGTACTTACCGCATTATTTGTAGTAATCTTTCTGAACCAATGGAAGACAGCTAAAACTCATCTGCCTGCCATCATCGGAGTTACCGGGGCTGTTCTATGCAGGCTGATCTTCGGAGCTTCTAATTTTATCCTACCCACCATGCTTTTCATTATAATCTCTCTGATCGTCTTGAAGCGGCCGTTGGAAGGGAGGGAAAGCTGATGGATTATACCACAGGACAATTATTTCTCTTCTTCGGCCTGGTGGTTCTGGGAACTGTGACTACCCGGGCCTTACCCTTCCTCCTGTTCCCGGAGAAAAGGAACATACCAAAGTACATAAAATATCTGGCTGATATTCTTCCTTTTACGGTGACCGGTATGCTGGTGGTCTATTGCCTGAGGAATATCTCCTTCGTCGGCGGAACACATGGGCTACCGGAATTAATCAGTATTGCCGCCATTGTTGTTCTCCATCTCTGGAGGAAGAATACACTTCTTAGCATCGGCTGCGGATCCCTGCTCTATATGATTCTGGTACAATATGTTTTCATAGCATAAAGAGGAGGTAAGTATGCCTCCCCTGTTATTCTGGGGGGGCACCTTACCTCCTCTTTCTTATGTAATGAACTGGTATTATTCGTATTAAATGATACAATCGATGGACACTCTATGCTCCTTCGAAAGATCGATAAAGTCATTTCCTGTACGTATTACCGGTCTTGACAGCGCCAGCTTATTAATCATGACTACTTCACCCTCACGGCCGTCACTTAAACGAACAATGTTATGCAGGTAGGATTGAACGATCCGCTCCATGAATATCATCAGGTACCCGGGATCATATTTAAGGAAGCCGTCCCGCTCAAAATTCTCCACTACATCAAAGGGACAGATGGCTTTCCTGTAACGCCGGTTTGAGGTCATCGCATCGTATACATCCGCTATTGCGATTATCTTAGAGAACTCTTCGATCTGATCGGATTTGAAGCCGTTTGGATATCCGGAGCCGTCACATCTCTCATGATGCATAAGTGCTGCATATTTAACACGGATGTCTATCGGATAATCCTTCAGCGCCTGATACCCCTTGATTGCATGAAGCTTAATTACCTCATACTCATCGTTTGTAAGCTTGTCTGCTTTCGTCAGAACATCCCTCGGTACCAGCATCTTGCCGATATCATGCAGCAGTCCTCCCAGTGACAGGATTCTGATCTCCTCCTTAGGAAGCTTCAGCCAGGCACCAAAGATACTGCAGATCAGGGAAACATTCAGGGAGTGTACATAGGTCATGTCATCATAATCACGGATACCATGAAGCATCTCGAAAATATGTGCTCCATTCCGGCCTTCATGCAGGATCTTATCCGTATCAGCCAGAAGAGCATCTATGTTGATGTCCCCTCCATCCGTGTTAACAAGGATACTTTGGAAGCTCTGCTCCACACTGCTGACTGACTCTACGTAGGATCGGTTGAACTTCTTGAATTCAGCTGTGTTGCGAAGCATGTCTATGTAGGATTCCTCTTTATGGCCTTCCTCCTCGAATTCACCTTTAAAGACGAAAAGCCCATAGATATTGTAAAATCTCAATCTGGTAATCATGCGTTCATCCAGCTTCGTTCCTTTTGTAAGAATCAGCTGGTTATTTGAAGTATATACATCCGTGGCAACTACCATTCCGACCTCTGCCTGGTCAGTTCTTATCCTCACCGCTTCCATCGTCTTTTACACCCCTATCCATTTTCTTATGTGCCTTCTCCTACCATGAGTATACAATTTTCGCTTAATAATTACAAGTATCAGTTTCTCCAAAGGACAGAAGGACTGCCCTGCAGGGTGCACCATCACTGCCGCCAAGCTTAAGTGGTGCAGCTGACAGAAAATACTCCCCGTCCGGTATATCCGCCAGTACTAACCCCTCCAAAAGCACAACCTCTTCCTTCAATAGCTCCAGATGAACCGCCTTAGGTGCATCTGCCGGACCAACACTCTGACCCTCAACTCCTACAAGAACGATCTGGTGCTGATTAAAAAGCTTTGCGAGCTCCAGTGTTATTACCGTATCCCCTTTAATCAGGATTCTCTTACTGCAGCATGAGAGGAAACTCTCCAACTCCTCCCCGTTCTTATCAGACAGATCCACTACACTGCAGGGTCCGATACAGCGATGCAGATCCAGCTGTTCAATGGTCTTACCATTATCATAAAAATGATAAGGTGCATCCATGTGGGTCGCATTATGAGCACCGAGAGTGAGCGTTGTTAAATTACAGGGGGCTCCTTCCGAAAGTTTAAGAACCCTCTCATATCTGGGTGCAGGATCACCGGGATATACCCTTCCTCCAAACAGCTCCTGCGTAATATCATATATTTTCATATTTATTACTCCTTCTGCCCAACGAGGCAACACAAGACCAGAGAACAGATATCAGCTGTCCTGTTCCAACTTAAGCTCCACGGGACAATGATCACTCCCAAGTACATCCATATGCAGTATACTATCCTTGATCTTATCCTTCAACCGATCTGAAACCAGAAAATAATCAATCCGCCATCCCACATTCTTCTCCCTGGCATTAAACATATAAGACCACCAGGTATAAGCATCTTCCTTATCGGGATATAGGTAGCGGAAGGTATCGGTAAAACCGCTCTCCAGAAGCTTCGAGAATTTCTCTCTCTCCTCCGGACTGAAACCAGCACTCTTTGTATTGGATTTCGG
Organism: Bacillota bacterium; assembly: GCA_023415595.1. Classification (GTDB taxonomy): domain Bacteria; phylum Bacillota; class Clostridia; order Lachnospirales; family Lachnospiraceae; genus Mobilitalea. The sequence continues at coordinate 32,049 of JAEZJW010000097.1, read as the reverse complement.
GTTCTTCAGATCAATCTCCTTATGAGCTACATTTAAATCCCCACAGATAACCACCGGCTTCTTTTGGTCCAGAGAGAGAACATAATGTCTGAAATCCTCCTCCCATTCCATCCGGTATCCGAGCCTTGCGAGCTCCTTCTGTGAGTTGGGAGTATATACAGTGACAAAATAATAGTCCTCAAACTCCAAAGTGATTACCCTGCCTTCATCATTATGCCTGTCCATGCAGAGATCATAGCATACACTTAAGGGTTTCTTCTTCGTGAAGATTGCTGTTCCCGAATATCCCTTCCTATTCGCCGAATTAAAATACTGCTCATACCCCTCAAAGCTAATCTCAACCTGCTCCGGCTGAAGCTTCGTCTCCTGCAGGCAGAAGATATCTGCATCCATCCTGCGGAAAAAGTCCTCAAAGCCCTTATTTAAGCATGCCCGTAAGCCGTTCACATTCCATGACACAAATTTCATCCTTTGCACCTATCCCCTTCCTTAGATCACTATAAATCTAAAACAGCCTGATACAACTCCTCCACTGTTGCAGCGATCCGGTCCGTCCCTGCATCCCTAAGCTCCTCTTCGCTGCCGAAACCATAAAGTACTCCGACGGAAGCAATACCGACTTCCTTGGCACCGGCAGTATCATATTTTCTGTCACCCACCATGACAACCTTGGCAAGGTCCGTAATTCCGTTCTTCTCGAGGGCGTAACGGATTACCTCATCCTTTTCGGAACGCTGATCATCAAAGGTAGCCCCGCAGATATCTGTAAAATATACCTCCAGCCCAAAATGCTCCAGAATTCTTCTCGCTAATGGCTCCGGCTTCGAGGTAGCTACGATGATACTCTTGCCCGCATTCTTCCATCCAGCAAGCAGCTGTTCCTTTCCCTCATAAGGATTATTATCGAAAATACCGTGTATGTTATAGAACTCCCGGTATTTCTCTACCGCCAGATTGGCATCTGCATCGTTGAAGCCGTAATATTCCATGAAGCCACTTTTCAATGGCGGTCCGATATGCTTCGTCAGGGAGTCCAGATCCTCTATATCAATACCCATCGCCTTCAGAGCATATTGCACAGATTTGGTAATTCCCTGTTTGGGATTCGTGATCGTTCCATCCAAGTCCATTAAAATTTATTACATTCTATATCCTTTCTATCTTAAGGCTTCTGTCCTTTAAGTTATGTGATGAATTATTGCCCATATTATCTATAGAATTCTAGGTTTGATCCGGCTTCTTTACCTGTTTGATGTTTTTTTCCACTTGCTTTCGGGGAATCATAATCTGATGTCCACAGCCAAGACATTTCAGACGGAAATCCATCCCCACCCTTAAAATCTCCCATTCACTGCTTCCACAGGGATGCTGCTTCTTAAGTTTAACCACCTCACCGACATTCAAATCCATACGAAAACAACCTCCTAACAGGAACGCTTCAGTCCGTTTATCATAAAGTAATCAACCTTTTATGAAAGGGAATTACTATGTATAGTATACCATAGTTAAGAAATTTTTGAAATATTTTATTTAGTGGTTGCATTTCTAAACGATATGTTGTAGTATGTGTCTATACACCACGTAGTTTTCATTACTACATAGCATTATATCTATGTTGCACGATGTATACTGAATAATGACACCGGCAAAACTATTAATATCATAATCTAACTTAAAGAGCTGAAGTGTGCAAATAAATGTCCACACTTGTATCGGCAGAATGGAGGCTTTATATGACACTAAAAAACGTTAAGGCAAAGGATCCCGGAAGTGCTGTAACGCATCTGATAGGAACTCTCATGGCTTTGTTTGCCGCCACACCTCTTCTTCTGAAGGCCGCGGCTAACCCTGGGTATATTCACACAGTCTCCCTCGGTATCTTTATCCTGAGTATGATTTTATTATATGTAGCAAGCACCATCTACCATACCTTTAACATTTCCATAAAGGTAAATCGAAGATTAAAAAAGTTTGATCATATGGCGATCTATGTACTGATTGCAGGTACCTATACTCCGATTTGCCTCATCGCCTTAGGAAATTCTATCGGCTTGATTCTACTGGCTCTGATCTGGGGATTGGCAGCGATGGGTATCCTGGTAACCGGCTTCTGGGTAAACTGCCCGAAGTGGTTCTCCTCTGTAGTCTATATTGCAATGGGCTGGACCTGCGTCCTAGCTTTCACGCAGATTATCAACTCACTTCCTGCCGCAGGCTTCTATTGGCTCCTGGCTGGGGGAATCATCTATACCATCGGTGGAGTCATCTATGCGCTGAAGCTTCCGATCTTCAACAGCCGCCATAAATACTTCGGCTCCCATGAGATCTTCCACCTCTTCGTCATGGGCGGCAGCCTCTGCCACTTCATCCTGATGTATAACTACATCGCAGTCATGCCGTAAATACAAAACCGCCCCTCATTAAGGGGCGGTTTGGCATATCTATGTTAAGCAGCCGAATTATTCTGGTAAGGTATCATGGCAGTAATCTGTTACGCTCAGTATGAGGTAAAAGGGATTCGGTTGCGAATGATCAAAGATATGTATTCGATCCCTTCATTACTGCCTGCTGCCAATAATATCATTACTATATTATACTCTTTTGCGTATTTAATGTGACAGCAGACATCATCTCCGTATCGGAAATAACGTCTGCTGACCATGTCAAATATATTCTATAATCTCTTCAGAAGCTCTTCTCTCTGTGCTTCAAATCCCGGTTTTCCAAGCAGTGCAAACATATTCTTTTTGTAGCTCTCAACACCGGGCTGATCAAACGGATTCACACCCAGCATATATCCGCTGACTCCGCAGGCAAATTCAAAGAAATAGAAAAGCTCGCCCAGATAAAACTCGTTCTTCTCCGGAACTGAAACCATCAGATTCGGGACATTACCGTCCGTATGTGCTAGCAGAGTTCCCTTCATGGCACTCTTATTAATGAAGTCAACACTCTTTCCGGCCAGATAGTTCAGCCCGTCCAGATCCACCTCTTCCTTCTCGAGAATAATCTCCGAGGAGGGCTGTTCCACATTCACCACTGTCTCAAAGAGTGTTCTCTGACCATCCTGGATGAATTGTCCCATGGAGTGCAGGTCGGTTGTAAAATCAACCGATGCAGGATAGATACCCTTCTGGTCCTTACCTTCACTCTCACCAAAAAGCTGCTTCCACCATTCCGAAACAAAATGAAGGGAGGGCTCATAGTTTACCAGAATTTCGATGCTTTTGCCCTTCTTAAGGAGGATGTTACGGATTGCCGCATATTTCAATGAGTCATTCTGCTCATAGGGGTTCTCCAGACAATACTTACGCATGCTGGCGGCTCCCTCCATCAGCTTCTTAATGTCAGCTCCGCTTACGGCAATCGGCAATAATCCCACCGCAGTCAGTACGGAATAACGTCCTCCGACATCATCGGGTACGACAAAGCTTTCATACCCCTCTTCCGTTGCCAGGTTCTTTAAAGCACCTTTTGCTTTATCGGTTGTCGCATAAATTCTCTTTGCAGCTTCCTTCCTGCCGTATTTCTCATTCAGCAGCTTCTTGAATACACGGAATGCGAGTGCAGGCTCGGTTGTCGTTCCTGACTTACTGATTACATTGATCGAGAAATCCCTGTCACCGATTACTTCAATCAGGTGATTCATATAGATACTGCTGATATTATTCCCTACAAAATAGATCTCCGGAGTCTTACGGATCTCCTTGGAAACGGAATTATAAAAGCTGTGCCTCAAAAACTCTATCGCAGCCCTGGCTCCGAGATAGGAACCGCCGATCCCGATTACAAGCAATACTTCCGAGTCCTTCTTGATCTTCTCTGCCGCCTTTTCGATCCGGGCAAATTCCTCTTTATCATAATCTATGGGAAGGTCAATCCACCCCAGATAATCATTGCCGGCACCGGTTCTGTTCACCAGCATATCCTTCGCTGCAACCGCAGCACTTTTGCTCATGTCTATTTCAGAAGGCTGGATGAACTTACCCGCTGCAGAATAATCAAAGCTAACCTTATTTGCCATATACCATACTCCTTTGCCTGTTTTTCTTATATTCTAACAAAGACCTTTGTTTTATTCAATCATGATTCTGCCTAAAATGAGGTAACTAGTACAGAAAATACCACTAAATTTACTATAAATAGGATTTCCAATCGCAACAAACCGGAAAAGATGGACAGGTCCTCGCGAAGCGAGTTGTCCTCTTTTCCGGTTGGTATAAACGTTTAATATAGTCTTAGTGCCATAGGGGTTCTTCCTCTGACAATCCGTAGGAAGCTCCTGCTGCCAGGCGGTGTAAGAAACCTATATCTTAGTTAACATGTCCTATGCCCTCTACGCAAAGAATTCTTTAAGGATGTCTTCTATCAGCTTCTCCTCCTGTGGACTGATCGACTTAGGCTTAGGTTTTTCTGCTGTCAGCGGTTTTGTGTCTGCTTCGGTTTTTTCCTTTACCGCAACTTCCATCTCAGCCGCAATCTCCTCTTCAGTCGCCAACGCCTGTTTTATGCTCTCACTCTTTTTTGCAGCTGCATATTCTTCCTCAGCTTTCCGGATGGATTTTGTTATCTCCTCTGTTCTGAGTGGCTTTTTCCCGTACATCTGCTGCTTATCATCCGCTTTTTTCTTCATTTCAGCTCTCCTGCGCTCCAGAGCCTCCCTCTCTTCTTCCAGCTTTAAGAGTTCTTCTTCCCTTCTCTTGGCAGCCAGCCTCTTTCTTTCCTCCTGCTTTCTGCTTTCTTCTTCTTTCCTTGCTTCCTCTATCCGCTTCTGCTCTTCTTCCCTCTTAAGTAGCATCGCTCTCTTCTCTTCCTCTTTTCTTAACCTTGCTTCTCTTCTCCTGTTAATTTCACTTTTTGAGTCGTCCTTGGTTACGGTTGCTGCTGCGTTTATCTGCTTAACCTCAGCGGTTTGAAAATACTCCTTGCGGTACTGCTCCAGCAGCTCAGGATGAAAGACCTCCTGCTCCAGCCTGACCTTGCAGAAATTCTCCAGATAATCCATCAGGTTCAGACGGATTATTCTCTTCTTGGCCGACAGGTTAACGATTCTATCCACAAGGATTATAATGGAGCCTGTCAGAATACCAACAGCACCTGCATTAATAATCTCATCTTGTCCACAATCAAAAAGAACACCGAAAACCGTGCTGACAGGCACGATCAGAAAGGTCAGCAGAAGAACTTGTCCACTTATGTTTTCCCATGTGGATAACAAAAGTCCACAGAAACGGTATCTTAAAATATTCTTATCCACAAAGGTATCCACATTATTAACACCTATTTTAAGTTTATAACAGGTCTCAAACTTCATCTTCATGTGCTTCAGGGTCTTGTTTTTTGTGGTTCCAAGGTTGTCCGATTCGGAGATAAGCCGAATATGTATCAGCTCCAAGATAAAACGGACAAGAAGCCCCAGACCACATAGACCCGCATAAATATAGATCAGAATATTCTGGTTGTATAGGTTTTGCACCATAAAAATCCCCTCTCTTTTCCATAAATTTACATTTATTATAGCCTACCCTGGCTATTTTGAAAAGAGAGAGGAATAAAAAATTCATAGACACAAATCTTAATCTTGCTCTATTTTATGATGAATTACTTAACATTCATTTTTCATTTGACATAAAGCTCCACCAATCACCTGCCGGTTTTGATTAAGTCTGGCAGGCTTAAATACATATCCAATCCGTCATCCGGAACATCAATCGTATAGCTCTTGGTCTCATAACCCTCCCGGATAAAGGTCAATACCTGGCTTCCGATCACCTTCTCAAAGCTTCCCGGTGATACACCCATATAGTCCCCATTCAGATATACCGAAGCTCCTTCCGGGTACTGCACATAAATCTGGTGCCCGTTATCAATAATATATTCATCCTCTGATTCTCCCGTATCGGGATCCTCCTCAAGGCCATCGTCCGTCCCCGGATAGTTCCAATCATTATATACGGGCCGAGTGGCGGTACCGGAATCCCCCGAAGATCCTTCGGTCTCGTCATCGGTTTCAGTAACTATTGCCGTCTCGGTACTTTTCTCCTCAGGAAGGCTGATCTTAATCTTCTTACCGGCAACATCCAGCCGAAGGGTACCATCATAAGTGATATATCCACCAAGAGATACTTTAAGCTCGTGATTACCATAAGGAATCTCCACCGGACTGCCATAATTGGTCAGTTCGCCGTCGATGAACAGATCCGCACCAAAGGGATTGATATCAAAGGTAACCATCCCGCTTTTTACAGGTTCCGGCCCCAACTCCTTTAAAGAAACCTCCGTTACCTGGTTTCGATATATTGTTATATTCTTCGTTCCGCTATATTTACCGTTCTCAACGGTGAGGTTAAAATTACCTTCTCTTACGGTCAGCTGCATCCCTTCCGCTATGGTCTGCATTGCTTCATAACCGACTGTTACATTTCCCCCGAGAAAGGCTTCCTCATCGGCGAGCGTAACAGTGCCATGTCCCTTAGCCACCGTAATGGACCAGATCGTCTGGTCATAACCCCATATATTAAGCTCATCCTGCTCTGCGAGATTATTGACACTGACAAATTCTCCATCATTTAAGACGACAATCTCATCATAATATTTATACTTCGTCTTCCCTATCTTCATGATCCGGTCGGCCGGATTGATCCCCAGATTATTTACACCGAGGTACTCCCAAGCCTTGGTTGAGATCTGCAGCTTACCAAGCTTATGATTCTCCATGGTATAATAAGCGTCCACCATGGTTCCTGCAGTAATCTGGCTGATTGATATCACTTGCCCGAATTTATCAATAACATCTGTTCCGCCCGAATATGACAGGATCAGCGTCTCCTTATTACCCGTATCAAATAGGGTGATCCTCTGATTATCCTGATCCAGTTCCTTTACCACGGCCAGAATATCACTGTCATAGCCGGGTGCTTTCCCGGAAGGGTTCGTTTCCTCCGAGGCAGCTTTCATTGGAGCCGGTTTCCCGGAAGGCTTCGTTTCCTTGGCTGCCTGTGCAAGTGCAAGAAACAGGATGAACGAAAAGACCGTTAATCCAGCCAAAGTACTTATAATCGGTATCCAATTGATCTTATTACTCTTTGGTTGATTCATCGTTATGTATCCTCATTGCTTGACAGCTTTGTCCGTATCTTCTCATCTATTATAGCTTACATGGCCTTATTAAGCAATCCCCCGCCGGTACCAGACTCTTGAAGATCTCTGGAAAGTCAGTATGCCTCATACTACAGGATGCTCTCCAGTTTTTTTAGAAACATTTCTTTCTTGACGTTCTGCTCTCCGATACTCTTCAGCTTCTGGATATTCCTGCCCGAAACCCAGGCCTTCTTACCATTATAGTAGAAATTGGTGATCTTCCAGAACTTCTCCGGATATAACAGCAGCACATACAGGATATTCAGTTCCTTCTTTGTAATCGTCCTGATCTTGTCATAGGCTTCGATCATGTTGCTACCATAGAGGATATCCCAATCGTTTTTCTCCATCACTTTACGGACAAACTGATAAAGATCAGCAATCTGCAGCCCGATATAGGACTTCTCAAAGTTCGTGGTTGCAACCGCCTGATTACAGGCTGCTGAGATATCCGTAACAGTCAGGGGCTGCCGGTTGATCCAACCCGGTGGAATATAGGCCTTGGACATGGCGTCCGCCTTGCTTTTCAGCATAATGATATTATGGTAGGTATAGTTGCCGTGGCAGACGCTCCGCCGCTTAACCGCCTCCGCCATTAATTCCTCATAGGAGGAGCGGGCCAACCGATCTGCAGCTTTCAAGCCCTGCTCATAAAAATCATCATAGTAATTCAGGTAGGATATCTCAAACTCATTCTTCTGTCTTTTATCCCGGATATATGCCTTCACTCTTTTTAATTCCCTGTTTCTCTTCTCAAAGGTTTCAGTCAGATCCGCACAGATATTATGCTCCAGCTGTTCCTTCGTAAAATCCACATTCGTCAGGATACAATGGAGCCTGGCAAGATTCGCGGATGCCATCTCAATTTGGGAGAGCTCCTTTAAATTACATTCCTCCCCCCAGAACCAGTTCTTCATGATATACTGGCAGCCGGCACTATCCTCGGAGATAATATCATCCTCCATGGTTCTTACAAAAAGATCCGTATTAAAATAACCGTTCTGGAATAGGTGCTCTTTTACCTTGTTCTCAAATAAAGCCCTGTTCTTAGATCCCTCAAAGCATTTATATAATTTCAAGCCGCAATCGGTCTCCAGCAGAAAAGCGCCTCTGGCTCTATATATATTATAAATCTTAAGATGATATTTTTTTAATGCTTCCTGACTTCTATCTTCCATGGCAATCCCCCCCCTGACTAATGATGAAACCCGTCTTACTAATATTATGATATGTCAGTGGAAATCATGATAAAAAAGAGCCTTAGAAATAATTCGTACTTAAATTTCTAAGGCTCATAAAAGTATTCGGTTTTATATAATTTCTTCCCCGTGAAATGTCTTCCACTCCTTTGCCAGCTGCAGCAGAGTATCCTTATGATTAAGCTTTGGCTCCTCGATTACCTGATCCAAAAGGTAATTCAGGATCTGCCCCAATTCCTTTCCGGGATGGAAGCCCTCGCTGATCAGATCATTTCCGTTCAGCGTAAGCTCCTTCAGGCTGACACATTCCTTCAGCTCCAATACTCTTTGATAAAGTATGCGGGCAGTCTCGATCCGATGATACTTCTCTTCCCTATGCTTTGGATTTTTCCCTGCCGTATCGGCCCGGTTGACTTCAAACAGCAACTCCATATACTCCTTGCCGATTTTTGCTGCTGCCTTCCGTATCCCGGCCGGTGTCAGAACAAATCTGTAATCATGCCAGCGGATCAGATGTATGATGGCATTCATCGTGTCGTTATCGAATTTTAGATCCTTCAAAATTCTTTTGGCAGTAATGGCCCCCTTCTCCTGATGACCGTAGAAATGCTCCTGCCCGTCCTTGCCGAGGGTCTTCGAGCTTGGTTTCTCCACGTCATGCAGGAGCATCGTCCAGCGAAGGATTGTCCTCTCCCTGAGGGAGTAGCGGTTCTCACTGATCGCCCCGCCCACTGCAGCCACAGCCCTGATCGTATGCTCTCCCACAGTATAGGTATGATGGATGTTCTTCTGTCCGGTTACCATCATCACATCAAACTCAGGCAGAATTACCGCTGTTATTCCTGCTTCATAAAGCATTCTCAGCCGATCCGGATGGTCCGAGAGTAAGAGCTTGGTCAGCTCCACCCGAATACGCTCCGCACTGATATTACGTAACAGCTCAGCCTTGTCCCGTACGGCTTTCATCGTGGCTTCCTCTATTTGAAAGCCTAACTGAGCAGAGAAGCGGACTGACCGGAGTATTCTTAGGGCATCCTCATCAAATCGTTCCGAAGCACTGCCGACACAACGGATCAGACCGGCCCTTAGATCCTCCAGACCATCAAACAGATCAATCAGACCTTCCCGGTCATTATATGCCATAGCATTGATTGTAAAATCCCTCCGCCTTAGATCCTCCTTCAGGCTCGAAGTAAATAGAACCTCCTTCGGATGGCGGTTATCCTCATATTCTCCGTCCAGGCGATAAGTGGTTACTTCATAATGCTCCTTCTCCATCAGCACTGTAACCGTACCATGCTGGATACCGGTATCAATGGTTCTTCTAAAGAGCCTCTTTACCTCCTGTGGCTTCGCCGAGGTTGTAATGTCCCAATCCTCCGGCACTCTGCCCAGGATCATATCCCGCACACAGCCACCGACCGCATAGGCTTCATAGCCGCTCTCCGTCAGAACCTGAATTATTTTATTCACATTTTCGGGTATCTGTATCTTCATGTCTTACCTCCAACCGCTCATCACTATCCTTAATCGCTTCGCAGCTTTTCTCCATCAGATAAAACAACCCCTTGCGAAATGTGACAATACCTGCATAGGTATACCCAAGCTTCTCGTAAAGGTTCCGGGAAATATAGTTATCTGAGAATGCATCCAAACGGATTGATGAGTATCCGGCAGCTTTGATCTGTCTCTCCGCATATTCCATGGTTGTCCTGCCTAATCCGCAGCCCTGGAAATTATGGTTTACGCATAGACGGTGGATCACCATGATCCGGCCCTCCGGGTACCTCCAGGCACCAGTCCGATACTCTATATCCTGCATTTCATTTAACACAACACAGGACAGAATTCGGGATCCCTCCGTGAGTACATACATTTCCCTATTTATAATATCCCCGACAAGCACCTTCTCATTCGGGTAGATCTCATCCCACTGGTTAATTTCCTGCTCTGCCAAATGCTTTATCGAGCCTAAGTAAAGCTCCGTAATCTCCTTTAGCTCAGAAACTACCGCCGGCCTGAATATATATTTCAAATGAGCACACCCCATTTCCTGTTAAAGCACTAAACCATTCCCGGATTTCAGCTCTTTTCTTCGCAGCTCTTATCCTGCATTTTGATACAGACCCATTATAGCATACTTTTCCATAAAGAAAAAGTCCACCGCAGGATATCCTAAACGGACATAAGCCGCGGGTATCCTTCTGCGATGGACAGATTAATTCTTAATATGCCTTACCCCAATACGTCATCGTCTTGGCAGGCTTGCCGCAGCATACGCAAGATTCAGCGATATGCTCCTGTTCGAAAGGCATGCAGCGGGAGGTTGCGCCGGTTCTCTCCTTGATGGCAGCTTCACAAGCCTCATCCTCACACCACATCGCTTTGATAAAGCCCGGCTTCTCTGCGACAGTCTTCTCAAATTCCTCCATGGTCTTAGCATAATAGGTATGAGAATCTCTGTGGGCTCTTGCTCTTTCTAGCATCTCGGACTGCATCCGCTCCAGTACCTCTGCAGCCTTAGTTTCTATTTCATCCAGGGAAACAACGATCTTCTCTCTGGTGTCCCTTCTGACGATTACTGCCTGACCGGCTTCGATATCCTTAGGTCCGATTTCGATTCTGATCGGTATACCACGCATCTCCTGTTCGGAGAACTTCCAGCCGGGACTCTTCTCGGAATCATCCACCTTAACCTTGAAGGAGTTTAAGCGATCCTTTAATTCATATGCTTTCTCAAGGACACCTTCCTTGTTCTGACTGATCGGAATAATCATGATCTGAACAGGTGCTACTCTCGGAGGAAGCACCAGTCCGCTGTCATCTCCGTGTACCATGATGATCGCACCGATAATTCTCGTAGACATACCCCAGGAGGTCTGATGTACATACTGTAAGGTATTGTTCTTATCCGTATACTGTATGCCGAAGGCCTGTGCAAAACCATCGCCGAAATTGTGGCTGGTACCGGACTGCAGGGCTTTACCGTCATGCATCAGCGCTTCAATGGTATAGGTTGCATGTGCTCCCGCGAATTTCTCCTTTTCGGATTTGCGTCCCTTAATCATAGGAATTGCCAGAACCCGTTCGCAGAAATCAGCATATACATTCAGCATCAGAATCGTTCTTTCCTCGGCTTCCTCCGCTGTTGCATGGGCGGTATGGCCTTCCTGCCATAAGAATTCCATGGAGCGTAAGAAAGGTCTTGTTGTCTTCTCCCAACGGACTACCGAGCACCACTGGTTATAGAGCTTCGGCAGATCGCGGTAAGACTGGATAATGTTCGAATAGAAATCACAGAATAAGGTTTCGGAGGTAGGTCTTACGCAAAGTCTCTCCTGTAACGGCTCCAGACCTCCCTGGGTAACCCAGGCCACCTCAGGAGCAAAGCCCTCCACATGATCCTTCTCCTTCTGTAACAGGCTCTCCGGTATGAACATCGGCATATAGACATTCTCCACTCCGGTTGCCTTAAAATCCGCATCCAGCTGTCTCTGGATATTCTCCCAGATGGCATAACCATTCGGTCTTAAGATCATACAGCCCTTGACTCCGGAATACTCAATTAACTCAGCTTTCTTCACAACATCCGTGTACCATTGTGCAAAATCCACATCCATGGAGGTAATTGCCTCCACTAACTTCTTTTCCTGCGCCATAATCATCTCTCCTTTCTGATTGACGGATAGAAAAGGACAAAGAAAGAGCCTTTCTATCCCTAAGGGACCGAAAGACTCGGCGGTACCACCCTAATTAGCTGACCTCGTCAGCTCTCTCTCAAACCGTTAACGCCGGTACTACGTTGCATTTGGAGTACTATGACCTTCATGCAAAGCTCCGAGGCCGGTTCAAAAACAACTGCATAAGAAGCTTCCACCGATACTTCTCTCTCTGTAATGCGTTTCTTTTCTACTATTCCTCATCTACGCCTGATAATGTACCTTATTTTATGCTAGAATTTTGTCTTTGTCAAGCGGATAATCTCAAATCTCAGGGGTGGGATGGCTTTCCCTCTCGGACTTCTCGTTTATTACCTTTACAATCGTCACAATAATAATCAGACCGATTGGTCCCAGGATGAATCCGGCAATAGAAAAGAGATTTACTCCCACATACATTGCAATTAAAGTAAATAACGGTTTGATTCCAATTCGGTTCCCGATCAACTTAGGTTCCAGTATCTCCCTTAGAATCTGGCAGACCAGGAAGGTTGTAACCAGAATGGCTGCAGCAAAAATATTACCGTTAATTAGCATGAGAATGCTCCAGGGAATGTAGATAATACCGCTTCCCAGGATCGGCAGAGCATCCATCAGCGCTATGATCAGCCCTGCCAAAAGCGCATATTCATTCTTTAGTATCGTAAGCCCCAGTACACTGATGAAGGCTACAATTGTCATAATAATCAGTTGGGATCTCAGATAGGCAATTCCCGCATCCGCGAGCTTATCGGTTACCTTATGAACATCACGGTAGAAGTCACTATCACCATATTTTTTGCGGAAATCGGGGAGGTCCTTAACAATCAGCACTGCAGAGATTATGATAATCAGCAGGATACCGGTGATCGCGATAATCCAGATTGTGAAGGATATGGTACGCTGAGTGATACCCGGCATTACATTTGATTTCAGCTTCTCCACCATACGCTGCATATTGTCGTCCATAATTCCCCGCATGGTTCCTTTTACTAAACCGAAAGCCCGGTCGCAGCCGGAGCAGAGATAATCGAGCTTTTCTGCCACAGCTTCAGCATAGATGGGAATATTGCGGATTAGAAGAATGGTCTGCTTTAGCAGTGTATGGAACAGATAATAAAGGGCAGTTCCGAGTATCGCCAGAAGAACCGATAAGGACAGGGTGCCTCCGATGATCCTTGGCATCTTCAGCTTTCGGTATAAGAATTCCGTAGAAGGGCGGATGATCCATGCGAGAAAGTAGGCAAATAAAAACGGCAGAATCAAAGGCAAAATATATTTAAATCCCAGATATACCCCAAGGGTGGTGATTGTAATGATAATAAGATATTTGATTCTGGGTTTGTTTTCTACCCATGACTTCATCGAACCACCTCCTTAATACAAGCTAATACCAGGCAACATTTATGGAAACAAAAAGAGAATTCATAGTGAATGAATCCTCTTATGGTTATTGTCTGTTATATTAACTTTAATATCCTCGGTGATAATTTGAAATAAAATAGGTAATATTATGTTGCTGTGGTTTTCTTCTTACTAATATGGATAAAGCTCACATTATTCCTTAACCACTTCCACCGGAACAAAGCTTACCTCCGCATAGATCGCGGCCTTGATATCATCGAAAGCTTCCAGTGCCACATAATCATCCTCCAGCTTCTTTACCTTGATTACCTTGTCGATCGCATAAGGAACCTTCCGATAGGTCTCAATCAAACTGGCGAGTCTTTCCTTCTCTTCTTCCCGGGGCGTCTCTACAACAGCGATTCGCTTCGGTGAAATCAGCAGCTTCGTAAATTTCGTCTGCCTATTTTCCTGCTCCCTTGCTTCAGTCAGAATTACCTCAGCAATCTTGTCCGGCAGGCAGAAGGTACTGTCTATAATAAGATCATAATTGGAGAAATCCATATAATTCAAGTCATATATTTCCTTATAGCGGACCTTCTCGGTCGCAGCCCGCTCAGCCAGAAGTCGTCTTGCTTCCTCAAAGGAAGTGTATTTCTCTTCTTCTCCTCTTGTATCGTTCATGACACGCATCGCCGCTACATCCAGGCTGACGGATACAAAGACCTTGAAGGATCTCTCAACAAAATGCCAGGCAAGCCTGGAATCGAAGATGATATCCTTCTCCTTATTATCCCTGGAGATACGGGAGGTTTCGTCATCGATCATTTTATCATATTTCTTATCGCTTCGCATCAGCTGGTTCAGCTCCAGCGTGGTCATATTCATCTGTCTGGCAAGTTCCCTCTGTACCTTCCCTGTGGAATAGATTTCAAATCCGTATTTTTCACTTAACAGCTTAGCTACGGTTGATTTGCCGCTTCCCAGATTGCCTGTTATCGTAATATGCATCGTTCTACCTTCCTTTAATCCCATCCTTGATTATACGACTATTTAACTTATGCATTGTATTTAATAATGTATTATAGCCGATACCGGTGGAAAATACAACCTCATTCCGGCAACCCTGCACAAAATGCTAGTTCTGTTTTTCAAGAACATGAATATCCGCACTCAAAAGCTTTGCATCCTCTGCATCATGGGTGATAACAATGGCTGTCTTGCCGGCGGTCTGTTCCCGAAGATACGAAATCACCTTAAGCTTTAAGGCTTCATCCAAGCCTTTGAAGGGTTCATCCAGAATGACGAGATTGCTCTCGGCCATAATTGCCCGTACGATGGCCACTCTACGTCTCATACCGCCACTGAAGCTTCTGACCGGTTTATTCGGGATGTCCCCCAGTCCCACCCTATGGAAATGTTCCTTTACCTCAGTTTCTGTAATAGCCTTTCCGCAGACCAGCAAAACATTCTTCACGGCATCCCAATGTTCAATCAGACGATCCTCCTGAAATACTGCGGATATTTTTAGATCTTTAGGTTCCTGTATCTCTCCTTTATCAGGTTTCATAAGTCCCATCAGAATATTGGCCAGGGTAGTCTTGCCGCTTCCGGAGGGTCCCATGATACAGTTGATAGCACCTTCCTTTATCGTCAGATTTAAACCATGGAGTACAGTAACTCCATTGAATTCTTTATTTATATTAATCAGCCTGATGTCCATGTTCCTCCTCCTTGTGCTGCAGCAGACGGATGATAAACAGCACCGCTTTTTCGAAAAGTACGCTGATTATGATAATGACTACGGTCCAGGCCAGCATTTCTTTGGTCATAAGGTTTAATTTGGCTTCATAGAGACTCCGGCCGATCGATCTTGCAGGAATTCCGATCACTTCTGCCGCAATGCCCGACTTGAAGCCAAAGCCCAGACCTATTGATACTGCCGCAATCAGATAGGGAATCACCGCCGGGAGATAGATTGCCCGGATTCTTCTCCATAAGCTTAACCTGTAGACCTTGGCCAACTGCAGAAGCTTGTCATCTGCCGACTTCAGTCCCTGAAGGATATTCAAGTAGATGACCGGTAATACCATCAGGAAAGCAATATAGGTGGATAAATTCTCTGAATGAAACCAGAACAGGAACAGGATGATAAAGGAGGCAACCGGTGTCGCTTTTATAACCTTGATCAAAGGTGAAATCAGTTCTCGGAAGAGTCCGATCCAGTGGGAGAGAACCGCGAGCATCGTTCCAATCACAAGTGCAAGAAGGAATCCCAGGAAAATATGGAACGAGGAAAATACGATTGTCTGCCAGAACTCCGGTGTTTTCCCCTGGATTATGATGGTCTGAAGCACCTGGAACGGGGAGGCCAGAAGGATCTCATTATCTATCCTTCTGCTGGCGATATCCCATACGAGAATCCAAAAGCCGATAGAAAGCAGAGGATATACGATCTTCTTTATCATACTTAATTTATTATGAAGCATCCCTTTTTGCTGCATTCTCCTATTCCCTTCCCCTTACTACGGTTTGTTGGTACCCTACTTTAGTTTATGAATGATTACTTCCCCAAATAATAGAAATCTTCGGCAGGAAGCTTGCCTCCGACTGACTTAGGATTCTGATCGAATAAGGTCTTAAGGTAGCCCTCGGCCTTCGCTTTCATCTCATCCCCTGTGATCAGCGTGATATTACAATAGGGTATTGCCTTGATTGTAGGAGCAGCCTTAAAGATACCGTACTTCTCAACCAGGGCTGAAGCCTCCTCTATATTGGTATTTGCATAGTCGGCACTGACCTTATATTCTTTCATAAAGGCATCAAATGCATCGGGATT
The DNA here is from genome assembly GCA_023415595.1 of Bacillota bacterium. GTDB lineage: Bacteria > Bacillota > Clostridia > Lachnospirales > Lachnospiraceae > Mobilitalea. Next base: position 15,829 of record JAEZJW010000097.1, on the reverse strand, counting down.
TTCCTCCAGGAATTCCTTTCTCACAACTACGACTCCGGTAACGACAGAGCTACCATCCTGACTGATACTCTCCCATTCCTTCGCTACGTCCAGTGCAATCCTAAGCTTATTGTTGGTCATCATTACCGTCGTGACATAGGGTTGAGGCAGCATGGCAATTGCATCCTCTGCTTCACTTAAGACAGCAGCAACCTCAGTTGCTTCCACTTTATATTCGATTGTAACATCCTTCTCAGGATCAATTCCATAGGAATTCAATAAGTAATTCAAGGTATATTGCGGAGTAGTACCTAGTCCGGTGGAATAGATGGTCTTGCCCTTCAGATCCTCTACCGTATGGATGGAGTCACCGGTTTCCACGATGTACAGGACACCAAGGGTGTTTATTCCCGCCAGCTTAATCTTTCCTTCCGTTTTGTTATACAGGACGGAAGCCAGATTACAGGGAACTGCCGCAATATCAAAATCACCCTTAATTAAGCCGGCAGTAATCTCATCCGCTGTTCCTGCAACAGTAAACTGATAATTATTCGCTGCTTCACCCAGGGAGGAGGACTCCATCATTTCTACCATACCGATTGCTGTTGCACCCTTCAGTGCGGCAATCTTCATATCGATCTTCTCTGCCGAAGCAGTGACCTCCTGTGCTGTCTCTTCCTTGGTTTCCTCTGCCTTGGCTTCATTACTGTTATCTGCCTGGGAGGTGGAAGCCTCCGGTCCGGGTGTAACAGCCTCAGTCTTCGTTGCTTCAGGTGTATTTGCTTCCTGATTATCCTTCTTCGCACAGCCCGCCATCAGAAGCATCATTATCAGCAGGACAAGTGATACCTTCATCTTCTTCATTCTTATTTCCTCCATAGATTTAATTCATTTTGTTCTTTAGTTCTTCGAATACAGAGTCTTTACTCTGATTCCCTTCAGCATGCCGAGTTTTCCGGCTAAAGAGCTGATGATGTCAGCCTCGGCATCGATCACAATACTGATGATGTTAATCTTCTTCTCCCGTAACGGCAGTCCCATTCTTCCGATGATGTACTTACCGTAGTCATGGAGAATTCCGTTCAGCTTCTCCACTGCCTCCGTATCCTCCACCATAATTCCTATCAGTGCAATTCTTGTTTCCATAGTTCCCTCTCATAATAAATAATTGATATGTATTTGTGAAACCAGACATGTGTATGTGGCATACACATTTAAAATTATTATTTAGTTTCACAAAAAAACCCCATGCCAAAGCATAGGGATAATATGTCAATCATGTGCTGTTTCCTTACACTTAGGGACGTACCCTCTGTTTTTAGGATTCAGGTTTCTCATATTCCTATGCCTTTCTGTCAGGCGAACCTTCCAGATTGGCTGATTTAAGCGTATCACTGTGTTAAATATTTGTCAAGCAAAAGTTTAAATATCCCAGGCCTAACTATTTTTGGAATTCCGCATTAGCATGATAAATCCCGTCTATTAGTCACTTCCCTAACCCTATCCAGCAATAGCGGTTGTATTACACCTTCAGCATTTGTTCCTCCGTTATACCTTAAAGCGATAGCCGACACCCCAGATTGTCTCAATATATTGCGGCTTCGCAGTATTTACCTCTATCTTCTCCCGGATCTTCTTGATATGAACAGTTACCGTAGCGATATCCCCGATAGATTCCATATCCCAAATCTCACGGAACAGCTCCTCCTTCGTAAATACCCTGTTCGGATTTTCAGCCAGAAAGGACAATAGATCAAATTCCTTTGTGGTAAAGATCCTTTCCTCCCCATCCAGGAATACCCTCCGGGCTGTCTTATCGATCTTAAGTCCTCGTATCTCAATCGTATCATTTTCCCTCATACCGGAACCAACCAGACGATCATACCGATTCAGGTGGGCCTTCACTCTGGCCACCATCTCACTGGGACTGAAGGGCTTTGTGATATAATCATCAGCACCCATGCCTAATCCACGAATCTTATCAATATCATCCTTTTTCGCTGAGACCATAATAATCGGGATATTCTTCTCCTTACGGATACGCTTGCAAATCTCAAAGCCATCCATATTGGGCAGCATAAGATCAAGGATAATCAAGTTGAAGTCCTCCGCCAAAGCCCGGCTTAAGCCAACATTACCGCTTATTTCTGTCTCGACTTCAAAGCCGCTCAATTCAAGATAATCCTTCTCCAATTCAGCAATCGTTATCTCATCCTCAATAATCAGAATTTTATTCATATCCCTTCCTCCTCTCCTTATGCTCACATTTCTTCAGAGCAAAGCTAATGGTTGTACCTTCTCCTATTACACTGGCCGCGGATATCCATCCCGCATGATCCTCAATGACCTTCTTGGCGATAGCCAGTCCCAGACCACTGCCGCCTTTTCCGGAGTTCCTCGAAGCATCTGCCCGGTAAAAACGATCAAAGATATATGGCAAGTCTTCATTCGGAATGCCGCAGCCATTATCCTCAATAGCAACCCTCACATATTCCCCGATATCATAAATCCCGATGTTTATCCTTCCCTCTGCTTTGTCCAGATATTTCACAGAATTATTTATGATGTTGTTGATGACTCTCTTCAGCTGCTCAACGTCTGCTGCCACCATGATCTTAGCATCTACAGAATTCTCATAGGTAATCCTGATGTTTTTCATCTCAAGGTCAAGCCTCAAATCCTCCATACAATCAGCGAAAAATTCGTGGAGATTAATTTCTTTGAAGTTATAAGGTATGGTATTGGAGTCAATCTTAGCATAATAGGCCAGTTCATCTACCAGGACGGTCATATCGTTTGCCTTCGTATAAATTGTCCTTAAATATTGTTCCTGCTTACCTCTGTTATCCGCCACTCCGTCCATCAAGCCTTCGGCATATCCCTTGATCGCTGTCAGCGGTGTCTTCAGATCATGCGAAATATTGCTGATTAGCTCTTTAATATCCTCTTCGTATTTCAATCTGTCCTCGATCAGCTTCTTCAGCCGGATACGCATCTCTTCGAAATCTTCACACAGCTGGCCGATCTCATCCTCCGTATCCGCTTGTACATTATAATTAAGATCACCCTCCTTCAGCTGCCTTGTTGCAATCCTCAGAATGTTTAAGGGTTTCAGAATACTGCGGTAGATCCAGAAAATCAAAGTCGCTGCAGTCAGTATGATCGTTACTAAAAATGAAATTACTGATTGGATCGCAACATTTTTAAGCTGTGGCATCAGGATATTCAGATCGGTAATGACAAAGATGGTACCATTGCCTCCGTCTGAAAACTGAAAGTCCTGGAACTTTACCAGGAACGGATATTTTCCTCCCAGATAAGTACCACCGTCCACCTCCGTACTGCCTGCACCATAACCGGGAAGGATATGGGATATCAGGGCAAGCTCCTGTTCTTTCCCAATATAGATAAATTCATCATCCCGTCTTACCGCCAGAAAGGAATATCTCTCCTTCAGCTCCTTATCGATTTGTTTATAGTATTCCATATCCTCAAGCTTCCGGGGTGATTTCATCGCATTCAGCTTAATCTCATTATAGATGCCCCTGGTCAGCCTGTTTAAGATATTAATCGGGTTCTTGATTACCTGAACCGTCTCTGTGTTGACATCATACACCTGTTGAATAGAATCCATTTGGAGATGAATAATCGTACCTGCCGTCGCAGCAATCAGACATATGGGCAAAAAAATCATAATAATAAAAGCAATAATTAATTTGTGCTTCAGCTTCATACCTTTCTCTCATCTCCATCCGGCTTTATGAATATGAATACCTTTCATATCCTCATAATGCTTAAATTATATCATACCTCATAATTATTTGCATATTAAGGAACTATGATATTTCTAAATTAATCATAAAATGCATCTGGGCGTGATCCTGCTTCGCTGGACACATGTCGCATAAGAAAAGGCCGGGTTGTCCTACAAACCCGACCTACTCATATTCTTCTCCATATCAGAACTATATCGTCTTCTACTCAACCGTTTTGATCCTGGACTGTTCCCGTTTCTGTAGCCTTATGATTACGATATATCCAGCCACCATAAGTCCACCGATTAGCGCGGTAGTGACTCCGATGATGATACCTCTGCCAAGGATCGAGGATAAGAACGGTTTTATGGACTTGTATATTTCTTTCATTTCCGTAAATAGCTTAGACTTCATAATGCTTAATATGATAAAGGTAATGGTAAAGATCATACCGCCTGTGAATACCGGAATACCGATATAGCTGAGTGGTGCTTTGACTCTTCTATGAAGGAAACTGATCAGAACGATCGTACCGATGAACAAAAGCAGGGATACGATCATCATAACCATCAGGATCGGATCGGAAAGGAAGGTACGAAGTTTATCTACCTTATTCTCTTCCATGGCCTGATCAATCTTCTCCAGGGAGACACTATCCAGAAGCTCATCCTCCTCCAGATAACGCTCTAACTCATCCAGGTCCTCTGAGGTTATCTGAAGCTTAGTGATGTCTTCGATTTCGTCCCTGTTTTTCTCTACCAGACGTACAATCTCACGGGGAGTAATCTCATCCGGCTCTGCACCTGTAACAGCATATCTGGCGTAGCCGGAAAGCTTCTCTGACAGGTACTCGGAAAAGGAGGTCTCTTCAAGCATCTCCTCTACATCACCGCGGCTGATATCCACCTGGCCCTGTTCCGTCAGGGCTTCATATACGACATCGACCGTAGTATCCCCTTCCTGCACGTCGATAGTAAGGTTACTGTCAGCCAGGATTTCTCCAAGCTCTATTTCAGCATAATCTATCTTTTGAATGGATGCTTCCAGGGAGCTCTGTGAAAGGGTGGATTTTAAAAACAAAGAAATCATTAGTACCATGATAAGAAGAAATGCCAGGATGGAGAGGCATACGGACCCTACCTTACCCTTCGTCCCAACCTCCTTCACCGGCTTTCTGATCTTTACGGGAGCTGCTTCCATGGGCTTTACAATCACATTTCCGGCTGATAACTTCAGATTCTCTCCTGCGGTCACGGTTTGTCCCATCTGATCTACCGGCAGAATCACTACTTCAGGCTGTATCACCGCAGATTCCGGAATGGCGGACCTATTGCCGGCAGGAACAGCTTCATATGAGGTCTCTTCCCTTTGTACCGGCTCTGCCGGCTTGGTTCCGGCTGCAGAACTTAGCTGCATCTCCGGATTATAATAGATGTTCTTCGTTCCGCACAATTGACAGAACATATCCGTTTCAGAAATCCTATTCCCACACCCAGTACAAAACACTATGATCTCCTCCTTTAATCTTACCATTCTACACGGCAACTTCCCAGACGCGGAAGACTTATCCGTATTACCTTTATTTTACCATATGATGGGAGAAAATGATATTACGATTTTGCACTGATTGGACACATTATCAGGGGATTTCTTAAATATAAAAATCGAACCGGAAAGCCTACTGTCCGGGGACAGCGTACCGACCGGTTCTTTTCCTCTTATTTTATATAGCTTTTTAATACGTCTGCTTTATCCACTCTCTCCCAAGGCAGATCCAAATCGTTTCTTCCAAAGTGGCCATACGCCGCGGTCTGCTTATAGATGGGACGTCTGAGATCCAGCATCTTAATAATTCCTGCCGGTCTGAGATCAAAATGCTTACGGATGATAGCAACCAGCTCGATATCTGTAAGCTTACCTGTCTGGAAGGTATCCACCATGACCGAGGTAGGTTCTGCCACCCCAATTGCATAGGACAGCTGGATCTCACAACGCTTTGCCAGTCCTGCTGCCACTATATTTTTTGCTACATAGCGGGCCGCGTAGGAAGCGGACCGATCCACCTTCGTAGAGTCCTTGCCGGAGAAGGCTCCGCCGCCGTGTCTGGCATATCCGCCATAGGTATCTACGATAATTTTACGTCCGGTCAAACCGCTGTCTCCGTTCGGTCCTCCGATTACGAAGCGCCCGGTAGGGTTTATGAAGAACTTGGTTTTCTCATCCACCAGTTCCTTAGGAAGGACCTCATCCAGTACGTATTGCTTAATATCCTTACGCAGCTGTTCTATCGTCACCTCTTCATTATGCTGTGTGGACAGAACGACCGCATTCAGATGTACCGGCTTCCCATTATCATCGTATTCTACCGTCACCTGTGATTTTCCGTCAGGTCTCAGATAATTTAAGATACCGTCTTTCCTCACTTTGGTCAGCTGCTTGGTCAGCCTGTGGGCAAGGGAGATCGGATAGGGCATCATCTCCTCTGTCTCATCCGTGGCATAACCGAACATCATACCCTGGTCGCCGGCACCGATTGCTGCCATCGCCTCATCATCGGCGATATGCTCCTTCACTTCAAGGGACCGATCCACACCCAGAGCTATGTCCCTCGACTGTTCATTCAGCGATACAATTACTCCGCAGGTATTAGCATCAAAGCCATATTCTGACTTGTCGTATCCAATATTACGGATGGTCTCTCTGACGATTTTTTGGATATCAACATATCCTTCTGTTGTGATTTCTCCCATAACCAGTACTAAACCGGTAGTTATTGCTGTCTCACAAGCCACTCTGCTCATAGGGTCCTGTTCCAGTAATGCATCTAAAACAGCATCGGATATCTGATCACAGATTTTATCCGGATGCCCTTCCGTTACTGATTCTGATGTAAATAATCTCTTTTGCATAATATTCCTCCACATAAAAAAGTCCGCAACAGGCGGACTTGATACTTAAATTAATCAAATCCCCTTATTGTTCGATTGCTCGCTCAGGTTGGCACCTTCCATAACTGGGGTTGCCGTGACTTCATAGAGCCTTTACTCTCCGTCACTCTGAATAAGAGAAAATTAAAATTATGAACTTGTACTATGATAATATAACGAAAAGCTTTCTTCGTCAAGGGAAAAATTACAGGTGACTTATAAAAAAAATTTTTATTGTGTATTAAATTACGTCAATTTTCTACATAAAGATTGACATTTATACAAATTTTTCTTATACTGTAATTACTTCCTAGACCTGCATAAAGTTCTTGCATGATGAGTTCTGTATGAAAGGAGTGCCCCCAAGAATAAAAATTGGGGCTGACTTTGATATGAGAGTCGTGAAATTATTAACTTCGCAGGCAATTCCCGGAATGATCGCCGCAGATGACATCTATACTAAGGATCACCTGATGGTGATTGCGAAAGATACGGTTTTAACCGACAAAATTATTACTCGTTTAGAGTTCTATTCTATCACAGATATCCTTGTCCTGTCCGATTCCGAATTAATGGATGCGGAGACCAAGTATATTGAAACCACTTTTTACGGAGAAATCCGGAAAAGCGAAGCCTTTCATAGATTCCACAAAGCATACCAGAACACTGTAAATGAATATAAATATACCTTTGATAATATCGTATCCAATCAGGCCGAGATTGATGTGGACCATTTATTATCAGACGTAAGCAAAATATTATTTCAAAGCAGTTCTAATATTGAACTGTTTAATATGCTGCATTGTATCAGGCACTATGATGACACCACCTATCTACACAGCCTGAATGTATCCCTAATCTGTAATATTATCGGAAAATGGCTGCATTTATCTCCGGAGGATCTGGAGGTAATCACTCTCTGCGGACTCCTTCACGACATAGGAAAGCTGTTAATCCCCTCTAACATCATTCTGAAACCGGCAAGACTCACGGACGAGGAGTTCTCAACGATCAAGACTCATACCCTGCGCGGTTATAATATTCTAAAAGATAAAAACATAGACAAACGTATTAAGCTATCCGCCCTGCTTCATCATGAAAGATGTGACGGTAGCGGTTATCCCTATGGGTTTGTCGGAGACCAAATCGATCCGTTCGCAAAGCTGGTAGCCATCGCAGATGTATATGATGCTATGACCTGTGCCCGTGTTTACCGCGGTCCGTTATGTCCGTTCGAAGTAGTAAACATCTTTGAAACTGAAGGTCTTACCAAATACGATCCAAAATATATCATGACCTTCTTAGAAGGTATCGTCCAGACCTATATCAATAATAATGTGCGGCTGAGCAATCAGCAGGAGGGCGAGATTATCATGATCAATAAATCCGAGCTTTCCCGCCCTGTCGTCAGAGTCGGAACAGAGTATATCGACCTGACCCGGTCCCGGAATTTATCGGTTGAGGCTTTACTTTAATAATAAATCCCCGAAGTTTAAACCTCGGGGATATTTTTATCTGCTTTTTATTGATTTAGCTTACTTTTAGTTTAAATTTACGGATTGCCTTCGTATCGGACGAATCTATCTTTGCAAGGTCCGCACCAAGCTTCTGCATCTTCATTTCGAAATTCTCATAACCACGTTCGATATATTCCACATTCTCTACAATCGTAAAGCCTTCCGCCATCAGACCTGCCATAACGAGCGCGGCACCGCCGCGAAGATCCGGAGAACTGACAATAGCACCGGTCAGACGATCCACTCCGGTAATGATTGCCGTATTGCTCTCAACGACCTTAATGCTTGCTCCCATCTTGGTCAATTCATCCACGTATTTAAAGCGATTCTCAAAAATACTCTCAGTTACGATACTGGTCCCTGCTGACACCGCTAATAAGGTTGTCATTTGAGGCTGCATATCCGTAAGGAACCCGGGATAAGCCAGAGTCTTCATATGTGTACTTGTCAGCTTGCCTTCAGCCTTAACCCTGATAGCATCATCAAATTCTTCTACCTGTACACCGATTTCCAGCAGCTTGGCAGTAAATGCCTCCAAATGCTTCGGTATTACATTCTTAATAAGGATGTTTCCTTTAGAAGCTGCTGCCGCAAACATAAAGGTACCTGCTTCAATCTGGTCAGGTATGATAGAGTATTCACTGCCGTGAAGCTTCTCCACACCCTTGATTCGAATTACATCTGTACCTGCACCTTTTATATTTGCACCCATACTATTCAAAAAGTTAGCAACATCAACTACATGAGGTTCTTTCGCTGCATTCTCCAGCGTTGTCTGACCATCTGCCATACAGGCAGCCATCATGACATTTATGGTTGCTCCTACACTGGTATCATCAAAGTAAATGTGTGCACCGACCAGCTTATCCGCTTTTGCACAAATAAGACCATGCTCAATCCTAACGTCTGCTCCCAATGCTTCAAAGCCTTTGATATGCCGGTCAATGGGTCTGCTGCCGATATTGCAGCCCCCCGGAAGAGCTACCTGTGCTTTTTTATATTTACCAAGTAATGCTCCTACAAGATAGTAGGAACCGCGTATCTTTCTTACATAATCAAAATCTACGATGACAGAATTAATCTTAGATGCATTAATTTTTACCGTATGCTTATTGATCCGGTCAACCTTACCACCGATATCTTCAATCGCCTGCAGCAATACGTCAATGTCTGTCACATCCGGCACGTTTTCGATCTTTACTGTCTCATCCGTCATAATCGCTGCTGCAATGATTCCAAGCGCCGCATTTTTATAGCCGCTGATTACTACTTCTCCTACCAGCGGTTTCCCACCTTTGATTATATATTGCTCCATTGCACACCTCATAGTTTTATCGAATATTAGTTTGTTAAATTTGCATATAAAAAGAGTAGAGAATTTGTTAAAATTTTATCCGCCACTTTGATTATACCACAAAGTGGTTTTTTGTAAATTGTTTTTTACCAAAACTGGATTTCCTTATTTGATCATATTCTGCATATATTACCAGACTCTAGGTGCTTTTCTTTGTGCTTTTCTTAGTTCCGTATGATAATATTTTAAGTAATAGTGAATTTTATATTCAGATTACAAAGCATGAAAACAAGGGAATTCAGCTGTGGTTTGCCATGGAAAAGCAAAAAAAATTATGGCAAAATATAGCTTGCCCTATAAAATATTGATGTTTTATGTAAATATGCTATAATAAAAGTGAACATGCCTTATATTCACAAAATATTATAAGTGTAAGCAGAAAATAATAAAGAGCTCTTATTTTCATGATCTATATGTACGATATATAATATACTATATATACTGTACGTTATGAAATCTGTCAACCCTGATCTTAAATAAATTGGAGATGATCCTATGGTATCTAGATTCATTACAATCGAAAATGTAACCGGTGCGACACAAGGACGCGTAAAGCAGAATCTGCGTTTTAAGACAGGCAGTTTTGTATGGCGTATTAAGTTTACTGCGCCTTTAAACCCAGCAACTGTTAATAATAAAAACCTATATGTAACCTCCCTTAACCAGGTACCACTAAAAACCAACATCCGTTATGACTCAGTGAGCAATTATATAGAGATCGAACCCTTGGAGCCCTATACCAAGAATGAATCCTATCTGCTGCATGTAACAAATAACGTGATGTCAAAGAAGGGACAGAAGCTTCCTTCGGAGATTACAATCCAGTTTAAGGTATAAGGCTTACCTGGCTTTAAGTAAAATCCTCAGGCAGAAGTGTTAAGCGTCCTAACTCGCCAATTCTTCCCTGGGCTGCCAGTGTGGATAACTGCTTTCCCATTCTGATATCCGCCGAGTCCATCGCAGCCTGTACCAGCTTCTCGATAGCATCCAGCTGCTGTTCCGGTGCCTCCTTCTTAAGAATACGTTTAACAGCATTCGTTAAAGTGGCCTGAGCCCCTTTCTGAAGACTGTACTCCTTATTTCTCAGGTAAGAATAGGCGAAGCCCAGTAGCTCCTCCTCGTTATACTGAGGAAGGTGGATTCTGTTCTTGAACATATCCATCAGCTTTGGACATTCACGGAATAACTTATTCATATTCTTTTTGTTTTCCTCGAAGATAACTCCAATCTCACCGTGCAGCAACCGGATCAGCTCCAGCAGCTTGTCGATTGTCGGGCGTTTCAGTTCGCTGGCATTCTCAATCACCAGGCAGCAGTCCCGTAGAGAATCCTTCTTTGCCATAATATCTGTTACATTCAGATTCTCGGCTGAAACCTTCGCAATTTTTGAGGTCCTTAACCTTCCTGTCATATGAAGAAATCTGGCTATGGATTTTGCCAAAGCTGTTTTACCCGAGCCGGGGGTTCCGGTGATAATCATCTGCACACTCTTCGTATGCTTATCTAAGATCATGTCCAGGCTTTTCACCAGTTGCTTTCTGACCGCCTTCACGTGAAGGAAGTTACCGAAGATATCATAAACATCTATTCCGGTTTCCGCCTGAATACCGTTCAATCTGGCACTGTCCTCATCCTCATCCTCTTCTAATAACCGGTAAAGCTCGTCCTCCACCTCCTGTTCCGCTAACTCCCGCTCCGATACGGCTGTGGCCGACAGCTCCTGTAACCCATAAAGGTCCTGTTCGTTATCCTCGGCCTGCATTTTCTCTCCGGTATATTGGTAATTTACCTCATACTCTCCATCCGGACGATCTGATATCTCTTCATTCTCCATAGAATCCTCAGTCAGAATATCTTCCACGCCCTTTTTCATCTGATCCTCAAAATCATCGCTTTCTTCTTCAGGAAATTGAACCCGGAACTCTTCTTCCTGTTCGGCTTCCAAAGTGGCTGCTTCCTCCTCAAATCCAATGGAATTCTCCTCAGCAGGCTTAGTATACTCCTGTTTGGCCCTCTTCTTAAGCTCCTCGATAATCATATCCTTATCCGCTTCGCCGGAATAGTATGCTTTCAGTACACGAGCCTTCTCAACATAGCTTCCTTCTCCAAACCACAGAATGATGTCGGAGCATTCCCGTATACACTTCTCTTCCATACCGGCTTTATAATACAGCTTTGCCAATTCATAAGCCCATTGCTCGATATACTCGGTTTCCTTCAAACTCTCCAGTGTCTGAATTAATACTTCAAAGGATTCTCCCTTCAGCTTATCGATCTGATAGCGAAAGACATAGTTATTATAATCCTTCGGAGCCAGTTTCTCATATTCCCTCAGAAAGCTTTCCGCATCTTCTGTATTGTTTAATTGGATGGAAAGCCAAATAAGCTGATTCAATATTTTTCTTGTTTTTGTTTTATAGTATATACGCAACAGCAGCTGCTGCGCTTCCTCATATCGGCCATTCTGGGCATAGACCTCTGCCATCAAACCAAGCACGGAAGGATTCTTAACCTTCTTACTATCTATCGTTTCCAGAATTCTAAGCGCAGAAGCATAATCTTCCTCCCGCACCTTTCTCTTTATCTCTTCTGTCTTTACGATAATTTCATAGCTGCCCATGGCATTACCTCCTCTGTATATTAACCTTCGCCCTGTCCCTTAATTACAGTTACCTGTCACCTCGAGATAGAGCTGCTCAAGACTTTTGCTTTCCCCCAGAAGTTCTTTCATATCACCGAAAAGTACACATCTTCCCCTGTCAATCACGCAGATCTTATCACAGATTTTTTCCATCTCCTCCATGTAATGCCCGGCATAGATGATGCTGACACCCTGGTTTTTTAACCGCAGTACCGCCTCTAATATCTGATTTCTGGACTCCACATCAAGTCCGACGGTAGGTTCATCCATGATGATCAGTTTCGGCTCATGCAGCAGGGCTGCTCCGATATTAAGACGCCTCTTCATTCCGCCGGAATAACTGCTTACTCTTCTTCTCAGGACCTTACCTGTGATCTGTATGGTCTCGGACACCTCACCCACCCGGTTTCTGAGACGCCTTCCCCTGACATGATTTGCTCTTCCCCAGAATTTTAGATTATCCTTACCGCTTAAAGAAGGATAGAGTGCGATTTCCTGAGGTACATAACCCAGGCAGCTTCTCATGACCCAGGGACATTTTACAATATCCTGTCCTTCATAATAAATATTACCGCTATCCGGTTTATTCAATGTGGCAATCATTGAAATCGTTGTAGACTTACCGGCACCGTTCGCACCGATCAGCCCAAGTACTTCCCCTGCTTCTACACGAAAGGATACTCCGTCCACTGCTTTATTATCCTTATAATATTTTTTCACATTCATCAATTCAAGCATTGCCACGCCCCCATATAATTTAAGCGGTCCTTTTCTAACACTATACTAACATCTGTCCCCTGTGAATACAAGAGTAAATAACTGCTCAAAAGCAGGCACAGGCTGAGAGACATCTCTTGATTTAAGCATAGCCCATGGTTAGTAATGAGCTGCATCATCTTCGAGCTGTCTCTCAGGTCTAATAGAAGTTTAAGCATCCTACGATTTATTATGCCTTCCTTTATGAATGCTATGAAATTATAAATCTCTGTAATAAGTCAATGTATTGGTCAGCTCCTCGGTAATCTCAATCTGGTCCTTCTGAAGCTGGCGGAATCTTCCCTCAAGCTCCCGGATCTTCTTAAGCTTTTCTCTGTTATATCGGGAAAAGGCTTCTTCGAACAGTGGCTGCAGCATTAGCTGATCTCTGATTTCCTTCCCGAACGGGCAATAAGTGGCCAACATTTCCCTGACCGGCTTATTCAGCTTAATTGCCCCCATGGCTTCATTATTTACCCATTGCTCATAATCAATTACGAAAATTTCACGACTGTTACGGCCTCTTTGGATCTGAAGCTTCAACTTCTCCTTCTTTTCCTCGGAAAGTTCCCGATTCTTGCGGTAGAACTGCAGGTAGTCCGAATATTCCGAGGTCAGGGATTTATGCTTGATATCATTCCAGGACATTCCTTCTATGCTCCTGCACATCTCCCAACGGAATCTGCCGTAGAGCTTCGCCATGATAGCTGCCGGATTAGCTTCACAGAAAAGCGGTAATAAAAATCTCCCCGAGCTGTCCCTTCTCTTCCCTGTAATCTCCTGCCACATGATTCCGTGCCCCCCGACTGTGGGCATCATGATAATATCCGGATATACTCTCTTAATGATGTATTCCTTGGTCGTATTTTTATCTTTATCCACATAGAGAACTTCACGGTCGAAGATGGAATAATCAATACGAATCAGCTCTTTCATTACTTCAAGGATTCTTGACGGAGGAAGATAAGTTTTATCAAAAGAGTTGACCAGAATATCCTTCTGGAGCACCGGAGTAAAAGTGCTGATCTGCCCATTTGTAAGCTTGTTATTATATCGGAACATGTTCTGAATCTCATATTCCAGCTTCCTTTCGGGACTTACCGACCACTCCTGAAGCTCCTTATCACTGAATCTTCCCTGACGCTTTAAGGATGCAAGCATCTCCTGATAATCTAAGTCAAACTCGTTCTTGGAGGGTTGCTTCTTACCCTCGTAGATAAGTGTAAGCCATTCCTTTATATTATATATCTGTATCTCAGCACTCGAGGGTTTCTCCTCCTCCAGGAAGTAGAGAGACAGCAGCTGGTCTTTATTCATCAGTCTTTCATCGGCATAACCGTAGCGGAGAAACATGTTAACCAGCCTCGGTACCGACTTGTCCCGATATGCTTTCAAAAAAATTATCTTATAAAGCAGATAATGGTTTTCCGTCAGCTGCCTACGGATTGCTCTGGCACTGTCCTCTCCTGACAATCTGTCCTTCAGGTTGACAAAGCTGTTCATGGTTTCCATCATCTCTTCGGCTTTGTCCGTTTCAATCTCCGAATAGAGGAGAAGTGTCCTAAAGGAATCCTTAAGCTCTCTGATTGCCCTCTCGGAATCCTCAGCCGTATATTTCAGATAGGACTTCGTGCTGATATCCTTCCCCTTGGTACCTGTAAGCAGCAGGTGATACGCTTCCTGCATCCTTCTTCGGTTAACAACAAGCTTTTTTCCCAGCATTTGCTCATAGAAGGTTTCTATCAGATTAATCTTCTCAATGATCAGATCCATAACGTCCATTATTGATTTACTGTTACCGATCGCATTTTCCATCTCAATGGCAAGTGTAGCAACCAATTGGAAAAGGCAGCTATCGCTATCATCAATCAGGCATTCTGTCATGTCCGTCAGTTTAACACATAAATTCTTTAAGACACTGATCTGCTGATTAATAATTTCCGCCTGGTCCTCCACCTGATAGAAGGTGATTGCATTCCCATAGGAGTAGAAGGCTTTGACCACATCAACCGGGAGAGCTGCACATTCCTTATAATAATTGATTCGGTCCCGTTCCAGTTCCAGGTCGCTGTCCAGCATGGTTATACTGTTGAAGCGTTTGGTATTGTCGATGGTATATCCAAGCCGCTTTGCGGTATCCATATAGCTTTGGTACTGGTCCTTCAGGAACTGGTACAGGACAAGTCCGTTCTTCATCATCCCCTGATAGATCTTGTCCAGTTCAAGAATCGTACGGCTTTGGGAAGCGACCATCAAGCCATGATAATCTTTATTGATTGATAATATCGCATCCAGCTCTTCTATCCTGCTGATGGAAAAGATATATAGAATGGAATCGTCCAGCGCCGTACAGGTGCTTTGGCAGACTCCGGAATACAGGTCTCCCACTCCCAGAAATACTCCGGAATTAACGATAAATTTAGCTCCATTGTTATGGACCAGGATGCGCCCCTTAATAATGAGGGCAATGCTCTGTACCGCATCTCCCTCCGTATAAATGTCTGTGCCTTTAGAGAATTGATTCACTGCGTTAGGGTTAATCTTCCATTTCATGTTATACAGCTCCAATTCATTATTATGTCTTACTTGTACTTTCTTGTAAATCCAATGTATCTCTATTATATATCATAATTCATAAAACAAAAAGGAGATTTTGTCAAATATGTGGGTTTTTTCACTAAAATGAGTCAAACTGTTGGACAATTGTGGATTTTTTCACTTTGCTTAAGCGCAAAAAAGGAAATGCCTTGAGCATTTCCTGATTGGTTTATGATAATTCCGTGCGTTCTGCTTTGAATGCTTACCATAAGCGTTACCTTTACAGTTAACTCGGCCCAGGCTTCCTTACGGCACACAGGAGATTTCGCTTAGTGCTGCTCCATTCCTGACCTGACACGGTT
>JAEZJW010000162.1 GCA_023415595.1 Bacillota bacterium | reverse complement strand
GCTCATCAATCAAAGTGATTTTACCGGTTCTGTCAGCCAGATAGGCTCCTCCGCTATAGGCAGCCCCTATCACGGTATCATTATCGGCCCATTTCGCACTCATGGCACCTCCGATCGGATCTCCCATAATCCCGAAGCCTTCCTGAGTATCCAGGTTCATTACATAAAATGCAGGATCTCCCAAGGAATACTCACTGTAAAGAAGATACTTTCTATCCCCAGATAAAGTTGCTCCATCCAGGAACACCTCTTTTTGCTCTTTTATCAGCTTATATTCCTTTGTGTTTATGTCAAGCAGATATAAACTCCTGGGATAATACTGGGATAGTTCAGCCAAACTCATCTTATCCAGTGATTCATTCTCCTTTGAGGCAATCACTGTATTCTCATCCAGCCAGTCCGTAATACTTACCTTCTCAAAACGGTCTATTTTATCCACCGTAATAGCAGGCTTGATTTCTTCCTTCTTATCGGTATCATCAATCACAGTGATTGTTTTTCCGGGTTCCTTAATCGTGACCTTCTTCTCTTCTTTGTCACATGCAGTCATGGTGAAAACTAAGGTTATCGTTAGTAATGTTTTTATAAAATAAGTTTTTTTCATTTATAGCACCTCCTTGATATTTATCTTATCAAGAATATTTCTCAATAAAATAAACAGGTGTTTCAGGGATGTAAAGAAATGTTTCTATTTTGTAAACTTTATTACAGTTCGGCCCAATATTCCGGAAAATCAATTCGGAATGTGGTGCCGTTTGCATCAGTATTTACCAATGTAATCGATCCACCCTGCTTCTCGGTATATTTTTTGACCAGGGACAGACCTAAACCGGCTCCGCCGGTTTCCCTGGACCTGTTCCTATCCACGGTATAGAAGGGTTCAAATATTCTGTCAGCCGACTCCTTCGGGATCCCTATTCCGGTGTCGGTAATCTCAATCCTCACCCGGTTATCGCGAATATAATTCTTCACAACTATCTTGCCATTGGTTTTATTATATTTTACCGCATTATCCAGAAGATTGATCAGAATGATGGTCATGATATCTTTATCCGTTTTTATATATGCCTTGGTCAGTTCTGTTTCCAGCTTAATACCGAATTTATTCATCCGGCCGCTCAGGCTTTGTAATACGGACAGTGTTAACTCCTTGATGTCTATTATTTCCGGATGATATTCGAAATCGTATTTTTCCATTGCAGACAGCTGCAGGACCTTATCCACCATTTCCTGCAGACGGTTCGTCTCACTTTTAATATTGATTATTGCAGTCTCCATAAGCCCGTCATCCTCCGGATACATCTCCAGCAGATCAAGATATGCCTTGATAGAGGTCAGGGGTGTCTTAAATTCATGGGTGACATTCCCGATGAACTGCTTCTGCTGCTGATCAAGAAGAGATAATTTATCCACTGCCCGGGCCAGCTTCTCCTGTTCCTCCTCCATACCTTTCATGGTGGATTTGATCTGGCTGCTCATGGATTGGATACCCGCGCTCAGCCTACCGATTTCGTCCCTGCGTCTGATTAATTTAACCTCATACTGACCTTCGCGCACCCTGTCCACCATTTTCTCCAGTTTGATAATTCCACCCGCAAAGGAACCAAAATAAAAATACGCCAGAATAAAGCTTAGAAAAAAAATCCCTGCACCGATCGTGATAAACGTCTTCCTGACACGGTGATAAAACTGATGCTCTCCGGTCAGGGAATAATAGAACTGTATTACTCCAACCTGTTCATTTTCTATCTTTAAGGGTGTCAGGTAATATAGATCCTCCTGTTCCACCAGATAGGCTGTCCTATTTTCCAGCGCATAATCCAGAGTCTCGCTAATACGGTCCAATTCCATCGGGTTCAGTTTCTTACTGACAGCTTCCCCGTTCAGATCATATAGGACCACTGATTGTCCGGTAAGTAATTCTAACTCCTTCGCAAACCCGGCTCCCCTATTTTTCAGAAAAATCTGCGGTATTTTATTCGATTCAGTCAGAAGGTTCTGCATAAAGTACACATTAGCTGTTTCGGCCTGTCTGGCAAGATATTTTTCATACTGCTCTGACTGATTTGTCTTGATTCCTCTTAAAACCAGCAGACTTAAAATAAAGACCGTAAAGAGCAATAATGCAGCCAGGAATATACTGAATTTAATCTTAATGCTGATTCTCACCTGAACCTCCTAACGCTTTATAGCCTATCCCATGGACGGTCTGTATGATTTCACTATAGCCTTCTCCTAATTTCTTCCGCAGTCTCTGAATATGAATGTCCACGGTACGGGTACCTCCATAGTATTCCATGCCCCAGATCAGATCCAGCAGCTGCTCTCTTGTAAATACCCTGTCCGGTGAGGATACTAACAGCTTTAAAAGATCATATTCCTTCGGTGTTAAGTCAAGCATCGTTTCTCCTGCATACGCCGTTCTATGGCTTACCTGAAGTTCAATTCCTTTCAGCCTGATTTCAGCATCTTCCCCTTTGCTCTCTGCCTTCTGCATTCTTCGTAACAGTGATCTGAGTCTGGCCAGCAGTTCCCTCATATCAAAGGGCTTCGTCATATAGTCATCCGCCCCCAGCTCAAGCCCCAGTATCTTATTGACGATGTCTTCCTTCGCTGTCAGCATGATCACACCGATATGAGCCGCATTCTGTATCTTCTTAAGAATATCATACCCATCCATCCCCGGCAGCATAACATCCAAAATGATTGCCTCGGGCTTGAATTCCCGCAGCACATCGATGGCCTCATCCCCACGATAAACCGTTTCAACCGTATACCCTTCTCTTTTCAGCGCATATGCAATTGCATCTGCTATTTTATGCTCATCTTCGATGACCAGGATTTTTTCTTTCATTTGACATCATCCTTTCTAAGCCTCTGCCTGCTTCACAGACGATGCCTCTCTTTATACTAAGTCTCTGCTGGTACTATAGCTTCTTGTTCCTACAGCTTCATTATATTTTATTTCCAGCTTTTTCACAATATAAGAATCGGGGAAAGAATATGGGCCCTCCATCGTCAAAGCTCCCCTTAGGATAACAGTTTTCTGGGTTTATCTGTCATCCAAAGGGGAGCCTCACACAGCACCATATCAGCCCATGATCCATTTCTAAAATTTCTGCTTCATGATTATTTTATTACTTTATAGGGCCTCATCATTTCATTATCTTCATGATCCAGGATATGACAATGCCATACATACCCGGGTTCGGTGGTCGGATCAAACGGGAATAAATTTTCACCCGGTTTGACACCACCTGAAGGAACATCCTGAGGTGCAAAGCGTACCCTGATTCTTGTTACCTGACCAGGATTCATTCTGACAGTATCTTTCCAGCCTAATTCATTATCGTCAGGCATGATGGGACCATTCGGAGATAAGAACGGTTCCACAGGGACCTCAATGGTTGGATGCATTAAGGGTGCCATCCCGTTAACCTCTTCCCATTTTATCGAGTATCCGGAAGCATCAAAATCCTGTCGGTTTAGCAGCTGGAATTGCACCAGATGCAGATGAATCGGATGTGAATCCGCAGTCAGATTAGCGATTACCCACTCTTCTGTAGAACCAACGGTCGGAAGCTCAGAGGTGGCCGAGGACCACATTTGTCCATTTAATAATACCATGGTCGGGCCGTTCGGTCCCATGACCTCATTCAACGTTAAGATTCTTCTTCTATCCGGTTTTAAGAGCGGAAGGCTGTTTAACTTATCAGGAAGTTTTCTGGGTTTCACAGGCTTCCTCGCATCGGCCGGAACTGTAAATTGCATAATCTGTCCTACTGTATTAGGATCAGCGCCTTCACCTCCAGGGAAAGGAGCATTCGCATCATTGAGTAATCTGATTTTTGTTCCCGGAGGGATCTGTGAGAAATCAACCAATAGATCTGCACGCTCTCCGGGTGCAATCAGTAATGAGGTCAGCTCTGCCGGCTTCGGCAAGAAACCACCATCCGTGCCGATTTGGGTGAAGGTCATACCATTTGACATTTTTAAGTTATAAAATCGTGCATTGGAGCCGTTTAATACACGGAAGCGGTATTGGCGGCGATCGACATTCAGATTTGGCCATACCTTTCCATTTACCATAATCGTATCCCCGAAAAACTCCGGCACCCAATATGGGTGAATATCCGGATTGACTCCTACATTATTAAATAATAGGGAACCATCCGTATGAAACATACGGTCCTGTATCACCAGGGGGATTTCATACTTGCCCTTTGGTAAGCATAGCCTTCCTTCCGGACCTGAGCGGTCCCGAAGCAGATAGAATCCGGCTAACCCCGCATACACATTTAATCTGGTAATACCCAGGGCATGGTCATGATACCAGAGTGTTGCCGATTGCTGTTTGTTCGGATAATAATATTTCGATGTTTTGTAATCCGGCCCATGCTTTCCATCAAACGTAAACCATGCCTCAGGATGTCCGTCATCGACTGATTTATTCTCGCCACCATGCAAGTGGGTTACGATCGGAACAGGAAATTGAGCCTTCTCAAAGCCCGGAGGAAAAGCCGGCCAAGGCTTTGGCAGATTATGCATTGGCATATGATTGGGATTAGCCCAGTGTAACGTCGGGTCAACAGCAAACAGATGCCTTCCTTCTAATTTATTAATCCACTTTACTTCTATTGGTACACCGCGGGTGGCTTCAAAGGTTGCACCAGGTGCACTTCTCGAATACTTCGCTTTACCTTTCTTTTCATCATAGATAAGACCGCCGTACCCCCATACCTTCGTCTTACGAAACCCGGGAGGAAGAATCTGCTGTTCAAACTCACTGATATCAATTGTATAGGAATGTTTTATCCTGCTATGCCCGAATGGTCTCCATTTATTTGATATAC
>JAEZJW010000161.1 GCA_023415595.1 Bacillota bacterium | reverse complement strand
TGAGAATCTACATGCTTCTGATTTTCATTGTGGTAGGTGTGGTTCCACTTGGTTTTTTTTCTGATTTGCTATTGGACAACTATGAGGAAAGAACCATCAGCAACAGGATGACTGAGATTCAGAACCGTGCGAATATTCTTGGGAATATGCTTCAGAAAACAGGGTATCTGACCCTGGCTGGGGTCCCGGAAATTGATACTGAGGTTGCAAGGATTGCCGAAATCTATCGCGGTAAGATTCTCATCATTAATAACAACTTGAATATCGTAAATGATTCTTACGGGTTGGAGACCGGTAAGTATTTGGTGTCCAAAGAAGTAATCCAATGCTTTAACGGCGTGATCAGTAAGGATTATGACAAAGAAAACCAATACATCAGAATTGTCTATCCGATTAAGGATGCGCTCACCGAGAGCACGATCGGTGTTATTGTCATGAATTCAGCTACAAAAGAAGTTCAGGTCATTCTGGACAGCCTCGAACAACGGGCTGTCTTATTCTTGATTACTCTGTCTGTTATTATCGTCGTATTTGCAATCTATTTCTCCGGTAAATTAATCAAACCCCTGACCTCCGTTGTTAATTCCATTGACCGCCTTACTGAAGGCTATATGGATGAGAAGCTGTCAATCAAGGGGTATTATGAAGTGGAGAAGATCTCCGATTCCTTTAACCAGATGGTTTCCCGCCTTCAGAAACTAGAGAATTCCAGGCAGGAATTCGTATCGAATGTATCCCATGAACTCAAGACCCCGATTACCTCGATTAAGGTTTTGGCGGATTCTCTCATTATGCAGGAGGATGCGCCGGTGGAGCTGTACCGTGAGTTCCTGTCGGATATTACAGATGAGATAGAGAGAGAGAATAAGATCATCAATGACCTGCTCTCCTTGGTAAAGCTGGATAAGACAGCCGGCGATATGAATATCACTACGATTAATATCAATGAGCTGCTGGAGCAGATCCTGAAGCGCTTGCGGCCAATTGCGCAAAAACGAAATATTGAGATGATTTTCGAAAGCTTCCGCCCGGTTATTGCCGAGGTGGATGAGGTGAAATTGTCCCTTGCGATATCGAACCTCATTGAAAATGCGGTCAAGTATAATGTAGAGGATGGCTGGGTTCGGGTGTCCCTGAATGCAGATCATAAATATTTCTTCATTAAGATATCCGACTCCGGCATCGGTATCCCGGAGGAAGCTCAGGATTTTATCTTCGAACGCTTCTATCGTGTGGATAAGGCAAGATCCAGAGAATCCGGAGGTACCGGGCTCGGACTTGCGATAACAAAGAATGTTATTCAGATGCATAGGGGAGCAATTAAGGTATACAGCAAGGAAGGCGAAGGTACGACCTTTAATGTAAGAATTCCATTAAACTACATTGCATAGACCGTGCAGAGCAAACTGTCAGGATGTGAATCAGTGATGGAGGACAATATGAAGAAGCTGTTAGGCATGAGCCTTTTGTTTATAATCCTTGCCGTAATTCTTACAGGTTGCGGAAAGAATGGAAAACAGGAGAACCTGAAAGCAAAATATAATATCTATTACCTCGATACGAAATCCTCGGGGATTGTCAGCGAGAGCTATGAGCCCACCGGGACGACGAAGGAAGAGCTGGTGGAGGAGCTTTTGCGTGCCCTGAAAACCGAACCAAAGAATATTGTTTATAAGAGAGCCATGCCGGACACCGTATCCATCAAGGAGTATTCCTTCAGCGAGGATAACAGCCTTACGATCAATTTTGAAGCGACCTATGGTGAATTGAAGGGCATTCCTGAAGTATTATGCCGTGCCACCATCGTAAAAACAATAAGCCAGATTCCCGGTGTGGACTATATCATCTTTAATGTAAACAGCCAGCCGCTGATTGATTCCAATGGAATTAAGATCGGTTTAATGACGGACGAGGATTTTATCGAATCCATCGGTGCGGAGACAAATTATAAGGTGACACTGTACTATGCCGCAAAGGGCGGAGAGTCCCTGGTATCAACTAATACAGTCATTGAATATACCGGAAGCGGCTCGATTGAAGAGCTGGTCATTAACCAGCTGATCAATGGACCGATTGCGCTCGGGATGTATAAAACGATACCGGATGGAACCACCTTGCTTAATGTAAACAGCAGGGAAGGGGTCTGCTATATCGATTTTAATGAGAAATTCCTGGATCCAATTCCGGGAATCTCTGAGGAGGCTACCATCTACTCCATCGTGAATTCACTGGCTGAGCTTCCTGATATCAGTAAGATTCAGTTCCTGATTAACGGTAAGCTTGTGGAAAAATACCGTGAATATTCTCCCTTCAACGGCTTCTTTGAACGCAATCTCGATATCATAGAGCCAGGCAGTAAATAAAATGCAGCATATTTACTAAATAGAAATGGAGGGGAGATCGTGATTAAAAGGCCATTGATCTGGCTGTTTGGGGCATACCTTTGCGGTCTGTTCCTGGTATGGAACCGGATACCCCATTCCGTTCTGATCCTAGTGATGTTAATATACCTTCTTATTCTATATCTTCTGTTGTATCGGATAAAAGTAAGATATATCAATAGAAAGGACGGATTCCTGTGGAGCCTACCACTCCTGTTAGTCCTTGGCTTTCTGACGATGGGTCAGAGACTAAGCCCACCGGGAGGAGATGCTGCTTTTGCGGAAGGCGCGGATGGTACCCTGACCGGAGATATTACAATGATAGCCGAGAAGGCGTCGGGCACGGCAATCTATACAAGGAATAACCTGATAACCTTTACCGGTGGGGAAACCTATCCGGCAGAGCATATTATTATTTATACTTCTGATTCTGCTCCTTATCTGGTAGGAAATAAAATTCAAGTCTCAGGCCGAATCTTAAAATTTTCCGAGCCTTCCAATCCCGGTCAGTTCAATGAACGGATGTACTACAAAATCCAAAACATCGATTATAAAATGAAAGCAGTGGAGATCAACATAACGGACCATAATTATTCCAGACTCCATACCTTTTTAGGAAAGCTCAGGCAGAAGCTTCATTCCGTCTATGCCGGAATTCTTCCCGAGCGGGAAGCGGGTGTAATGACTGCTATGCTCCTGGGGGAAAATTACCTGTTGGAGGAGGAGCTTCGTCAGCTATATCAGGACAACGGAATCGCCCATATTCTTGCAATCTCAGGTCTGCATATCACCTTAATCGGATATACTCTGTATCAGCTCTTAAGAAAATGTAAGGCCGGGCTCATCCCTTCTGTCACTATATCCATTCTTTTTATTTATTGTTACGGACTAATGACGAATTTCAGTGTGTCCACGAACAGGGCCATCGTAATGTTTGTTGTAATGCTGCTATCCAAAATCGCCGGGAAGACCTATGATTCTATTTCAGCCTTGGCCTTATGTGCCTTCCTTATTCTTCTGAATAATCCTCTGCAACTGTTCTCAACCGGCTTTCTGCTATCCTTCGGAGCTGTCTTTGGAATCTCAGTTCTGCTTCCTGCATTTCGGAAGCTCTTTCCTCTTAAATCCACAGTATTATTTGGTGTACTTGCCAGTATCAGCGCACTGCTGATTACACTTCCTCTTATCCTCTGGTTCTTTTATCAGCTTCCCGTCTATAGTGTGATCATCAACCTTCTGATTTTACCGACGATGACGGTGCTTATGCTATCTGCCATAGCTGCCGGTGTCGCAGGATTATTCAGTATGCCCCTTGGCGTATTTCTGATCGGAGGGGCTAAGGGGATACTAGGCTTCATCGAAGGAATCTGCAGGTTGGGCAGCAGCCTGCCTGGGAACCTTTATACAATCGGAAAGCCGGATAGGATTAGGGTTTTAATTTACATAATGGTTCTTATCTGCTTTCTGTGGGCAGCAGGGAGATATCAGCGGAAGCGTCTCCTCCTTCTTCCGGTACTGGCATTGATCATACTGCTTTTACCGGAAAGAGACCACGGGTTATCCGTGACAATGCTGGATGTTGGCCAGGGAGATGCCATTATTCTGAAGAATGAGACCGGGACGACTTATCTGATCGATGGGGGAAGCTCTGATGTCTATCAGGTGGGAAAGAACCGGCTGCAGCCCTATTTATTATACACCGGTGAGGATTGTATCGATTATGCCATTGTCACTCATGCGGATGAGGATCATATCAATGGTCTGAAGGAGCTGATCGAAGGAAGAAGGATTAGGATCAGGCACCTCGTCCTGCCGGGGGTAGAGATACGGAGCAGGAGTGCAGATACCATCGAGTACAGCCCTGAGGATGATCGGATCCAACATGGTATCCAGCAGGTAGCTGCGATACCTATGGACAAACTGGCAGCAGAGGAAGCATATCTAGATCTGGAACAGCTTGCACTGAGCTCCGGCATCAAGGTTTTATATATCAATTCGGGAGATGAAATCCTGGATGGAGACTTAAGGATAGAGTGTCTACACCCGGAAGAAGAGTATGAATTCTCATCAAGTAATTCCTATTCCACAGTCTTAAGTATCACCTTTGGAGAATTTGATCTCTTGCTGACCGGAGATCTGGAACGGGACGGGGAGAAGCTGGTGATGCAGAAGCTGCTTATGAAGTGCGTAGTATCAGGGGATAAGAACCTGACCGATTATGATGTACTGAAGGTTGCCCATCATGGATCTAGGAATTCTACCTATGAGGATTTTCTTGCTCTGATCAGACCTGAATATTCCTTAATTTCCTGCAGTGAGGATAACTGGTACGGTCATCCTCATGTGGAGTTAATAGAAAGATTAATTCAAATTGGGAGTGAAATGTATATTACAAAGGATAATGGCGCTGTAACTATAGTTACGGATGGGAGGACGGTGACTATAGGACGGGTGACTAATAAATATTATTCAAACAATGCAAAAATACATAGAGGCATGTGAATATCAGATATTGCCTATATAGAAGTATTTATCATAGAAATTCCTCCAGGCTAAACTTTATGATAGCATTTACCATATTTTTATTTGAATTTATGGTTTAGCGATTTGGCAAATTGAGAGATTGACAGGAATTAGTAAGGGGATTTACAATTAATATAAATGTGACGGCAACCCCGTCCCCGTAGGAGGTCTCATATGAAAAAACGTAAGATAGTATTACCTCTATTCTTGATTATTTCCCTTCTATTCGCATCTTTACCAAGTAATGCGTTTGCCGCCACAAGAATTACTTCAATTAAAGATTTAAGCGCGGCTGTTTACGTAAATCAAAATTACTCCCTACCTAAAACGGTTGATGCAATTATGAGTAATAAAACCACTCAGAAGGTTGCTGTTACGTGGAAACCAATAACCGTGGTTACGTCAAAACCTGGGACCTTTGTGTATAATGGTTCGGTAAAAGGTTATAAGAAGCAGGTTACACTGACGCTGAAGGTTTTACCTGTGAGTAATGAGGTGCAGCGCGCCATCTCTTACGGCCTAGTGCTGAAGGAGCTTCAAGGCGATTATAGTAAAGCAATTACCTTTGCACAGTATAGTCAGATGCTCACCAATCTGATAAAAACCTGTGATAATAGTCAATTACCCGAGTGGAATTCTATCATATCGAAAGCGGCGAAATCAAAGGAGGTAATGCATCGTGAGGACGGTATGCTGTCTGTCTTTTATGCTGTCCATACCCTAGGCTTACAGGAAACCTTTGAAAATAACTACTGGCAGCTCCGGAATGAGATTAATGAAAGCAACAACGAATCCGACATGAAGGACATCTCCTGGAATTATCCGCTGTTTCCGAAATGGGAAAAAACCGTAGGTGGAAAGACATGGAAGGATTTCAATTATATGTGGGCAGGATATAACTACTGCATCGGTAAGGCTTCGCGCGTAAGCGGTAACCGCATCTTTGATTTTGATCAGGCAAAGAACTCCATGCGGGTGGCCGACGTGTTTACACGGCAGGAAGCGATTCTATCGGTTGTACGACTCTATGAAGCGGTGCGTTACGAGGTGTTCGTCCCGGCTTCTAAGGTGAAGCCCTGTACGATATCTAAGGCCACGATAAAGTTGGCAAACGATATGCCGGCGGCCTCCTGCGAAGCTATCCCTAAGTGGAGCGGCTGTACCATGGATAACAAGAGCGCAAGTTGGAATGACGACGGTGGCGTAGGAACGATGTATTGGGAGTCCGACGTGAGGTATTATTCGGAGCAGGGATTTACCTTCCTACGGGTACCCTTGGATGTGCGACTGCTGTTTAAGCACGGAGACCCGAGCGAGGTGAACGAGGCGAACCTTAAGGATATCGATGATCTCATCTCGTGGGGTGCCAAGTACGGAGTGCATATTTGCTTAGATTTCCATAACGTGGACGGCTACACCACTGATGCTGTGGATAGCAACGACACGATGTTTAAAAACACTGAGCAGCAGAAGAAGTTTGTTAAGTGTTGGGCTTATTTGGCCGAACGATACGCGGACATTCCGAATAACGTCCTGAGCTTCAACCTATTAAACGAGCCTCATGATGATAATCTCACAGAGGAGGCCTACAGTGCCGTTATGCTTAAGGCTATCGAGGCTATCCGTAAATATACACCCGACAGGCTCATCTTTGCGGATATGATGAACGGTACGCGCCACCCGGTTGATGGTCTTGTGGACTCTGGCGTTGCACAGTCCGTGCATTTGTATGACAACAACATTAATTACCTTAGCAAATACACAACTGAGACAGGCACTGTCGATTGGAACGTTTATTTTATTAACGGCTTCATTCACAATAACAACGGGCCACTCACAATCAATGGGAACTTCAGGACCGGAACAAAGATCACAGTCTACATTAACATGTTTCATGCCAAAGGCAAGGCTGTCCTGGCAGCTGATGGAGCCATCATAGGCTCCCTTGCTCTTGGGGGAGAACAGGTCGGGAAGGGCGGCTGTATCGGTATAAATGAGGAAGGGACCAGTGGCGAATGCCGTTCGTACAAGGATACTGCTTTCACCGTTACCCTGCCAAAAGCCGCTTCTGAACTGGAAATCTATCCTGCGGAGGGTAGCGCATGGATGATGGTGCAGGGTATTTCCATTATGGAGGAAGATAGTGGGATATTACTGTGGAGGAATGACACCATCGCCAACGAGTCCTCCCCGAGGCTTACTGTAGCGGACGGTGAGGTTAGCGCGGAGAATCCCGCTACGTTGGTGCCAAAGAATGATAACCCTTATTCAGAACTGTTGAGAGATATCAAGGCCTTTTCTGATGAGACCGGCATTCAGGTGATGGTTCAGGAGTTTGGTATTGAGGCCAACAATGACCACAAGCTTACGATGGTGACACTGGATCAGATGCTCTCCGCCTTCGAGGAATGCAGTTTTGGGTGGTGTCTCTGGAGCCGAAACTTCAGCTTTCTGGCGGTAGCGGAAAGCGATAAACGCGTCTCTGCGAAATATGAGAAGGTTGGAGAAAAACGATGGGCAGATACAGAGATGTTGGCTCTGCTCAAGACCTATATGGCGGAGTAATAAATGATTATAAGAAAGAATACAACTTAAAATGAAAAGAATAACAGCAATATTGGAGCGGGATAAGATTGCAGCAGAACAAAGAAATAAGAAGAATAGGAAATAGCAGCATATTGTATTGCTTCAATTGTAATAATTATAGCGAGGGTACTTAATAAACAATTGGATTTTTATGACGGCAGGAAGGATGAAATCATAAGTGGAGGCATGATATGTCCAGTGAAGTCAGACGGGGTTATATCGATACGGACCGGGAACAGTTCGCTCCTGATAAGCTGCTCCTGTTGCGCAGAGCACAGCAGGAGGTCCTATATTTGTTGGAACGAGGCTATCCGATTAAGAGTGCCTCCAACTTTGTCGGAAACCATTATATGCTAAGTGAGCGCCAGAGGCTTGCCATCGTACGGGCGACAGCGGAACGGGATGCTGTGGAGATGCGGTTGAATAAGCTTAAGGAGGATGGGGTCAAAGGTCAGGAGGTCTTCATCGATGGACTGAACCTGATCATAACCTTGGAGGTTGCCCTGTCAGGCTCTACTCTGATTCGCTGTATGGACCGGACCATCCGTGACCTGGCAGGACTCAGGGGCACTTATCGGCTGATCGATAAGACGGATCGGGCGATCGAACTGATCGGGGAGAAGCTGACCGGGTTGGGAGTGGGCAGGGATACCTTCTATTTAGATGCTCATGTTTCCAAAACGGGCAGGTTGAAATCCAGGATTTATGAGCTGCTGGAGCCATATCCATTTGAGGTTTCTGTCGAACTCGCCGGGAATGTGGATGCACTGCTTAAAGGGTTAAAGAATGTAGTAACCAGTGATGCTATCATCTTAAATCATTGCGGCAGCTATCTTAATCTTGCAGCAGATATTATTCACGAGAAGCTGCCGGAGGCAGGATATGTTGATTTGGGCCAGTTAAGGGGAGGTTAAGCTATGAAATATTATGTTGTAGATGCATTTACGAAGGAGCATTACCATGGGAATCCGGCCGGAGTCTGCCTTCTTGAGGAATATGCCCCGGACCAAGTAATGCAGAGCATCGCCTATGAGAATAATCTGGCGGAGACATCCTTTCTTATACCGAAGGATGGCTTCTATGAACTCAGATGGTTTACCCCCGAGGTAGAGATTGACCTGTGCGGACATGGGACACTGGCAAGTGCTCATGTTATCATGAATTATGTGGACGGGAAGGCTTCGCAGCTTAAATTTCATACCAGGAGCGGCATATTGACCGTAACGAAGGAGAAGGGCTGCTATACCTTGGATTTTCCTTCAAGAGGTCCGGTGCCCTGTGTGAAGCCTGAGCTTCTGGAGGAAGCCTTGGGAATTAAAGTCTTGGAAACCCATATGGCCAGGGACCTGCTGGCACTCGTGCAGGATGAACAGACGGTCAGAGAAATGGAACCTGATTTTGAGAAGCTGAAGACAATTAAGGAAGCCTTTGGTTTTATTGTTACTGCTAAGGGAAAAGAATGTGATTTTGTCTCAAGATTTTTTGTTCCCGGGGCAGGAATTAATGAAGATCCTGTGACCGGCTCCTCCCATACAACTCTGATTCCCTTCTGGAGCGAACGGCTTGGTAAGCAGGAGATGGTTGCGAGACAGCTATCACACAGAGGCGGCACTCTATACTGCCAGGATTGTGGGGAACGGGTACGGATTGCTGGTTATGCTGTGACTCATCTGATTGGGGAGATCCTTCTATAGAATCGTGTTTTACTGTCAACCTACTTACTGGCTCATTTAGAATAGAGCTTCAGAACCCGGTAAATGTATATCCTAATGTTAAAAATAGATAGTCTGCTTCAAACGGCTTAACTTAGCCAAGGAGCAGACTATTTTTAGCCTGTTTGGACGATACAGACCGGCTATGGCTGCGATGCCTGAACTATCTTTTTCTTTACAAAAATAAAAATTAACCTATAATGATAGATAGGAAAAGATATCATAATGGGGTTGAATCCGCATTCCTGCGGTATTGCTGAAACCTCACAACATCAATAATTCATAGGATATTTTACATAAAATATAATATAGTAATCGATTCATCTTAAAGGAGGATTTGGTTTTGAAGCTGGATTATTTGTTAGAACGGATAGAATATAACTGCATACAGGGAGATATTCATATTTCTGTCACAGATTTGGTGTATGATTCCAGAAAGGCATCCAAGGGTTGTGTATTCGTGTGCATCACCGGAGCAGTTTCCGATGGGCATGATTATATCGGAGAGGTTGCAGCAAAAGGGGCAGCCGCCATCATAACAGAGAAGGAAGTCCTCAATCCTGAGAATGTAACTGTGGTCAGAGTCGCTGATACGAGAGTTGCCCTGGCAAATATGGCAGCAGCCTATTTCGGCCATCCTGCTGAGAAGCTTACGACGATCGGTATCACAGGGACGAAGGGAAAAACCACTACCACCTATATGATCCAGTCCATTTTGGAGCATACAGGAATAAAAACCGGACTGATCGGTACGATTGAAACCATCATCGGGGAGGAAGTGATACCTGCGAATAATACAACTCCCGAATCCTATATCATTCAGCAGTCCTTTGCCAAAATGGTTGAGGCAGGCTGCAGCTGCGTGGTTATGGAGGCATCCTCCCAGGGACTCATGCTGCACCGGATGGATGGGTTTACGTTTGATTATGGGATCTTTACAAATATAGAACCTGATCATATTGGTGGAAATGAACATAAGGATTTTGACGATTATTTAAACTGCAAAAGCAAGCTGTTCAAGCAGTGCAAGGCAGGATTGATCAATATTGACGACACCCATGCAGAAGAAATAATAAAAGGCCATACCTGCACCATAGAGACCTTCGGCTTCTCGGAAAATGCGGATATCCGTGCGACTAAGGTCCAGCTGTTACAGAAAGCAGGAGCACTGGGAGTATCCTATCATGTAAGCGGCCTGATGGAGATGGATGTAGAGGTTGATATTCCCGGTAAATTCAGTGTTTATAACTCACTTTGTGCAATTGCCCTTTGCAGACATTTTAATGTAACTCCCGACCGGATCCTGAATGCTCTTCAGAAGGTCAGGGTGAAGGGTAGGGTGGAACTGGTGCCCGTCTCCGACCGCTATACCGTAATGATTGATTATGCACATAATGCCATGAGCCTAAAGAGCCTTCTGTCAACTCTGAAGGAATACAAACCGAAGCGGCTGGTCTGCATGTTCGGTTGTGGTGGTAACCGTTCCAGAGACCGCCGGTTTGAAATGGGGGAAATCTCCTCCAATATGGCGGATCTGACTGTTGTAACCTCGGATAATCCCCGTTTTGAGGAACCTCAAGATATCCTCAATGATATTCTCGTGGGAGTAAAGAGAGGACCCGGAAAACATGTGGATATCCTTGACCGGAAAGAAGCCATCCGCTACTGCATCGAGCATGCCGAGGATGGGGATGTCATCGTAATCGCGGGGAAGGGCCACGAAGACTACCAGGAAATCAAGGGTGTCAAGCATCATATGGATGATAGGGAGTTAATACGGGATGTCTTGGCAGAACTACAAAAGTAGAGCTATCCATAATCTTCAAAATGTAAAAATACCATCCCCATGTCTCATCAAATTCATATAACCAGACATGTAAATGGCTTCCTGGATAGAGATTATCTGATATCCTTATCGAAGATTAATATATATTTGGTAAGATATGATTTAATCTGTACCTGGGTTACGACATGCAGAGCTAGGATAATATTAATGAATTATATCCCCCTACTTATATCATAATTGTATTTGCTACTAATTTAATTATCATGTTATTAATATTTATCATTACTAAGCATTATCATGTTATTAATATTTATGATACACAGGGAATCCTGCATCCGGAGGGCATACGCACCTGTGCGGGATTTACTATATCCGTATCCTGGTAACACTTACTGAGATTTTTCACGATAATGTCAGAAACTGTCCATGGAGGGACAGTTTAGGCGTGCGCGGCAGGGATGCCGCTACACGCCGGCTGACAGTACCAAGTGAAAAATCAAAGTCTAGTGTTACCGGATAAGGATATCCGTAAAATACCGTGCAGGTGTGTGTACCCAAAGGATAAAGGATCCCGTCCCTTAGCTAACATTACTTTAGATAAATGAAACACGGAAGGAGGCCATCATGTCTTATCAGTTATTTGCAGACATCATCATCGACATATCCCATGAGAACCTTGATAAGACATATCAGTATACCATTCCTGAGGAATTTGCCGAGTCGGCTCTCATCGGAGCTCCGGTTACTGTTCCCTTCGGTAAGGGAAATAGACAGATTAAAGGCTATATTGTGGGACGGTCAAGGGAGCCCAAGCTGCCGGAAGCCCAGATAAAGCCGATTACCAGAGTAGCAGGTGATGCTCCTGTCATAGAGAGCCATCTGATCTATCTGGCTTATTGGATGAAAGAGACCTTCGGCGGGACCATGAACGATGCCTTAAAGACCGTAATTCCGGTGAAGAAGGCAGTGAAAATCAAGGAGCAGAGGACCATCACGCTGAATGTGGATACGGAATCGGCAAATCAACTCTATTATGAATACCAGAAGAAGAAAAACAATGCCGCTCGTGTCAGACTATTGGAGGCTTTGCTAAAGAATAATCATCTTGATTATGAGGAAGTCTTAAATAATCTCAATATTCCCAGAAGTACGATTACAGGACTAGAAAAACAGGGAATTACCAGAACGGTATCTGAACAGATCTTTCGTAACCCGATCAGACAGCAGGAACTTAAGTATAATCCGGTTTTATTAAATGAGGAACAACAGTATATCGTAGAGGATTTTAACAGGGACTACGATAAGGGTATCCGGTCAACCTATTTAATCCATGGGATTACGGGAAGCGGGAAGACAGAAGTCTATATGGATATCATTACCTCTGTCATTGCAAAGGGGAAACAGGTTATACTGCTGATACCGGAGATAGCCCTGACCTATCAGACAGTGAAGCGTTTTTACAACCGTTTCGGTAACAGAATCTCTATTATAAATTCCAGAATGTCTCAGGGAGAACGTTACGATCAGAGCAACCGGGCCAAGGAAGGTCTTGTTGATATCATCATCGGGCCCAGATCGGCATTATTCACACCGTTTAAAAACCTTGGGCTGATCATTATTGATGAGGAACATGAGAATAGTTATAAAAGTGAAACAACACCAAAGTACCATGCCACCTCGGTAGCCATTAAGCGGGCAGAGCTGACCGGTGCTTCGGTCATATTAGGCTCTGCTACGCCCATACTGGAATCCTATGAGAAGGCGATGAAGGGTGAGTATAAGCTATATACCCTTAAGAAGCGGGCGAAGGAAGCGGCTCCTCCAAAGGTATGGATCATTGATCTCAGGGAGGAACTGAAGAACAAGAATAAATCCATTTTCAGCAATAAGCTGAAGGAGTTAATCGAAGATAGACTTAAGAAGCAGGAACAGATTATGCTGTTCATTAACCGCAGGGGGTATGCGGGCTTCGTATCCTGCAGAAGCTGTGGCCATGTCATGAAATGTCCCCATTGTGATATTTCACTTACCTCCCATAACAATGGGAGGATCATCTGCCACTATTGCGGCCATGAGGAGACTTCGCCTAATCAATGCCCGGAATGCGGATCGAAATACATTGCCGCCTTCGGGACCGGTACGCAGAAGGTAGAAGAACTGGTGCGGAAGGAATTCCCCCGGGCAAGGGTTCTCAGGATGGATACGGATACGACCAAGAATAAGGACGGGCATGAGAAGAATCTAGCTTCCTTTGCGGAACATAAGGCAGATATTCTCGTTGGTACGCAGATGATCGTGAAGGGGCATGATTTCCCAAGAGTCACCTTAGTCGGGATCATTGCAGCTGATTTATCGCTGTATGCGGGGGATTTCCGGTCCAGTGAGCGAACCTTCGAGCTTCTATGTCAGGCAGCCGGTAGAGCCGGAAGAGATGTCCTAACCGGAGAAGTGGTAATTCAAACTTATCATCCGGAGCATTATAGTATTATAACCGCAGCGGAAGGGGACTATGAAGCCTTCTATGAACAGGAGATGCTGTACCGCAGGGTGATGCAATATCCCCCTGCAGCCCATATTCTGCTGGTACTGATCACCTCAAAGGAAGAAGAAAAAGCAGCAAAAGCAGCAGCACTCACAGGAGAGGCCTTGAAGGAATATCTTAAAGATCAGGATACAGGTTTAGCCACAGGTCAGGGCGAAGCAGACACTGGTGAAGATACGGTACAGGTCATCGGACCTGCACCTGCAGGAATCTCCAAAATCAATGATATTTATCGGCAGGTCATCTATTTAAAGCATGGAGATTATGATCGGCTGGTTGATATAAAAAATTATCTGGAGGGCTTTTATCATTTTTCAGAGCGGTTTACAGGCTGCAGCCTCCAATTTGATTTTAATCCAATGAGCGGCTATTAGACGCAGAGTATAATCTGCTAACTTAAAGTAATTCTTATATGCAACAGGAAGATAGACCTTATAGGAACAGGTAACATAGGATAGTAAGAAATTTTAGAGCGCAAGGAAAGGATGAATGTTATGGCAATCAGAAATATCAGGGAAATCGGAGACAGTGTTTTAACAAAGATCAGTAAAGAAGTCACGGAGGTTGATAAGAAGCTCCTGACCTTAATCGATGATATGCTGGACACCTTATATGATGCGAACGGTGTGGGACTTGCTGCACCCCAGGTAGGAATCTTGAAAAGAGTGGTAGTCATTGATGTATCGGAAGAAGGAAATGAACCAATCATCCTGATCAATCCGGTCATTCTGGAGACAGACGGGCAGCAGATTGGCGATGAGGGCTGCTTAAGTGTTCCGGGTAAGGTCGGTACAGTAATTCGTCCGAACTATGTGAAGGTAAAGGCTTATGATGTTAATATGAAGGAATATATCATTGAGGGCACGGAATTATTGGCACGGGCTCTCTGCCATGAAATCGATCATCTGAACGGGGAACTGTATGTAGATAAGACAATGGGTGAGTTAAGGAATGTTTACGCCGATCCGGAGTAAAGATTAACTGAAAGATTAAACCTTTATTAAGGTTTTCTAAAGATGTGGATTTTCGAATGGCTTTTCTATATAATCTTATCAATAAGCACACAATAAGCACAGAACATATCAACTGAAATGGCAGACTATCGAAATTCCCGGTGGGATATGTGAATGAAAGGACGAATGGCAATGAGGATTTTATTTATGGGTACACCGGATTTTGCGGCCAGTATCCTAAAAAAAATAATTCAAGCCGGACATGAGGTACTCGCAGTGGTCACTCAGCCGGACAAGGAAAAGGGCAGAGGAAAGGAAATGAGCTTCCCGCCAGTTAAGGAGCTTGCCCTGGAGTGCGGACTGACGGTATACCAGCCGGTTAAGGTTAGGAATCCGGAATTCGTCCAGCTGATCAGGGACATGGCACCGGAGGCGATTATAGTTGCAGCCTTCGGACAGTTGCTGCCGAAGGACTTATTGGATATTCCGCCCTATGGCTGTATCAATGTGCACGGTTCCCTGCTTCCAAAATACCGGGGAGCAGCGCCGATCCAATATGCAATCATCAATGGAGAAGAAGAAACCGGCATTACGATCATGTACATGGATGTGAAGCTGGATACCGGGGATATGATCTTAAAAGGAAAGGTTCCGATTACGAAGGAGGAAACCGGAGGCAGCCTCCATGACAAGCTGGCTGACCTGGGAGGTGATTTACTGGTAGAAGCTCTGGAAAAGATTAAGAATGGAACCTCCGAGAGGATTCCTCAGGAGGATTCGGAGGCTACTCTTGTAAAGATGCTGAATAAGGATATGGGTAATATTAATTTTTCGGATTCGGCGATTGCTATTGAACGCTTAATCAGGGGTTTAAACCCTTGGCCGAGCGCATATACCAAATTGGACGGAAAGACCCTGAAGCTATGGAAGGCAGAGGTTGAAGAGCTTACTTCCCAGGCTGAGCCCGGAGAGGTGGTTGAAATCAGAAAGGATGCCATCGTAGCAGCGACCGGGGAGAAAGCCCTGGTTATCAAGGAACTTCAGCTGGAGGGAAAGAAACGGATGACGGCAGATGCGTTCCTCCGTGGATATCCGATCACAGCAGGCATAAAGTTTGGGGAATAACAGTAACTTGTACAAATGGTAATTTCACATAGAAAGAAGGTATCTTTATGATGTTTCCATATTATTTTGATTCTACTTATATATTAGTAATAATCGGTATCGTAATTACCTTGGCTGCTTCCGCAAAAGTAAAATCCACCTTTGCGAAATATTCCAGAGTAAGAAGTATGTCCGGGATGACCGGTGCCGAGGCAGCGGAGAGGATTCTTCATGCTTCCGGTATCTATGATGTTAAAATCGAGCATGTATCAGGTCATATGAATGACCATTATGATCCAAGAACCAAGGTCTTACGTTTATCGGATCCTGTATATGGACAGAATTCCCTGGCTGCGGTTGGGGTTGCAGCACATGAGGTAGGTCATGCGATTCAGCATGATCAGGGTTATGCTCCTCTTAAGCTGCGGAGCACCCTGGTGCCGGTTGCCAGCTTCGGTTCCATGGCTGCCTGGCCGATTATCATCATCGGTGTTCTGATGGGCGGTTCCCAGTCCTTAATTAATCTGGGTATCATCCTCTTCTCCCTGGCTGTTCTGTTCCAGCTGATTACCCTTCCGGTGGAGTTCAATGCTTCGAAGAGAGCCATCGCCAGACTCGGAGAGACAGGAATTCTTTATGGTGAGGAGCTTCAGCACAGTAAGAAGGTTTTGGATGCCGCAGCACTGACCTATGTGGCAGCAGCGGCAGCGACCATATTACAGCTGTTAAGACTTGTAATTCTGTTCGGAGGAAGAGATCGTGACTAATCTAGGCAACGAGCGGGAGATTGTCCTGGATATGCTCCTGGAGGTTATCGAGGAGGGAAAGTTCAGCCATACGGTCCTTCATCAGGCGTTGAAAAAACATCAGGAGCTTGAGAAACAACAGAGAGCATTTATCTCCAGACTCTTTACCGGTACGTTGGAACGGTATCTGACCCTGGATTATTATATTAATTCCTTTGCCTCTCTGCGGGTGGAGAAGATGAAACCGTTCATTCGGAATCTCCTTCGTCTCAGTGCCTATCAGTTGCTTTATATGAGCCAGGTTCCTGAATCCGCTGTATGCAATGAGGCGGTGAAGCTGGCAAAGAAGAGGGGCTTCGCAAAGCTGTCCGGATTTGTGAATGCAATCCTCAGGAATATGATCAGAAGCAGGGAAAACCTTCCCTCCCCTGACAGGGAAGCTGAACCGGCTGCCTGGCTGGAGGTTAAGTATTCCTTTCCCTGGTGGCTGGCAGAGCTGCTGTTAAAACAGTATTCTTATCCGGAGGTAGAAGCGATGTTAGCTTCTTCCCTGAAGGAAAAGGAGACAACCATCCGCTGCAATCTGAAGAAGACCGATCCGACGAAGCTTAAGAAACTCCTGCAGTCTGAGGGAGTAACTGTGGAGGACAGCAGATATCTGAACTATGGTTTTAATATCAGCAATTATGATTACCTGGATAAATTGGAGACCTTCCGTAACGGATACTTTACCGTTCAGGATATCAGCTCCATGTTGGTTTGTGAGGCTGCCGGTATCCGTGAGACGGATTATGTCGTGGATGTCTGCTCGGCGCCGGGCGGGAAAGCCCTGCATGCAGCGGAGACAGCCGCCAGAGTGTCTGCCCGTGATCTGACCGAATATAAGACCGGCTTAATTGAAGAGAACATCGCTAGACTCGGTGTAAGTAACGTGGACGTGAAGGTATGGGATGCAACCGTTCCTGATTCTTCTCTTTACGGGAAGGCGGACGTGGTACTGGCTGATCTGCCCTGCAGCGGACTCGGTGTAATCGGAAAGAAAGCCGATATCAAATACAGATTGACTCCGGCTCAGTTAAAGGAACTGGAGGAGCTACAGAAGAAGATCCTGTCCGTGGTGAAGGATTATGTCAAACCGGGCGGGATTTTGATTTATAGTACCTGTACTGTTAACAGGGACGAGAATCTGAACAACAGGAATTGGTTCTTAGAGCAGGATGAGTTTGAAGCTGAGAGCCTGGACCCCTATCTGCCGGAAATGTTTCGGAACCAGAACACCAAAGAAGGCTATTTGCAGCTGCTGCAGGGCATCCATTCGACTGACGGCTTCTTCCTGGCGAGGTTTCGAAGAATGAGATAGCTTGCTATGTATATATAATGCGATAGCGGATAGCAGGAGAGTAACTCCATTTAATGGTAATACTGATAAAGTGATTACAAAAGAGAATTGATGTTATATAATAATAGTTTCGGACATACTTTGACGAATAGATAAGATAGAATGGAATAGGAACGTGATTTCAATGATTGAGGGCTTAGATATCAAATCATTATATAAGGAAGAAGTTGAGCTTGCTCTGAAGGAACTGGGGCAGCCCGCTTTCCGTGCAAAGCAGATATTTGAATGGATGCATGTGAAGCTGGCAGATAGTTATGATGCCATGACTAATCTCTCCAAGGAGCTAAGGGATACCATGAAGGAGAAGTATCCGCTGACCGTCCTTCAGGAAGCAGATTCCCTGCATTCAGTTACGGATGGAACCATTAAGTATCTGTTTCGTCTAAAGGATAACAGGGTAATTGAAAGTGTACTCATGAGATATCATCACGGGAACAGCGTCTGTATCTCCTCCCAGGTGGGTTGCAGGATGGGATGTACCTTCTGTGCTTCAACTATTGGTGGCAAGGAGAGGGATCTGCTTCCCTCCGAGATGCTGGACCAGATTTATCGGATCCAGTCTGCCACAGGGGAACGGGTCAGTAATGTAGTCGTGATGGGTACGGGGGAACCCCTGGACAATTATGATAACCTGATGAGATTCTTAAGGCTGCTGACGGCTCCTGAGGGAATCAACATCAGCGCGAGAAATATTACGGTTTCTACCTGCGGAATTCCGGATAAGATACGGGCTTTTGCTGAGGAAGGACTTCCTGTTACACTGGCCTTATCCCTTCATGCACCGAATAACGAGATCAGGAAGAAGCTGATGCCGGTAGCGAGACAATATGAGTTAAATGAGGTGATGGATGCCTTCCGTTACTATTATGATAAGACAGGCAGAAGGCTCACTTTCGAGTACAGCCTGGTGGACACAGTCAATGATGAAGAGGAGCATGCGAAGGAGCTGGTAACTCTGGTGAAGGGCATGAATTGCCATATAAACCTGATTCCTGTAATCCCTATAAAAGAGAGAAATTATCGGAAATCTGAGAGCTAAAAAATACAAAAATTCAAAAATATACTTGAAAAAAATAGAATTAATGTTACTATTAGAAGAGAAATGGGCTCGGACATTGATGCTGCCTGTGGTCAGCTGCGTAAGAGTTATATAGATCAGCTATAAGAATGTTTCCGCTTGGAGTTGGGAGGTGCAGGCTTGAAAGCATTTTCAATAACGGATATTGGGGAAAGACGGAGAATAAATCAGGATTATGTCTTCTGTGAAGAAAATGCCATCGGTAATCTGCCGAATTTATTTATTGTAGCAGATGGGATGGGAGGACATAATGCGGGTGATTATGCTTCAAGATTCTGTGTTGAGTTTTTTACGCAAAGGATTAGGGAAAGCAGTCAGACTTCACCGATTGCCATGATTGAAGCAGCAATTACCGAGACGAATGAAGCACTTCGGAGCAAAGCTCTGGAACAAAGCGATTTTGAGGGTATGGGAACCACCTTTGTGGTTGCAACCATATTCGGAAATGAGATGTTTGTTGCCAACATTGGTGACAGCAGATTATATGTGATAGGAAATGAGATAAAGCAGATTACGGAAGATCACAGCCTGGTAGAAGCAATGGTGCAAACCGGCGATCTTAACAGGGAGGAAGCCTGACAGAATCCAAACAAGAACATCATCACCAGAGCATTGGGAGCAAATGTAACTGCACAGCCGGACTTTTTTGAAGTGAACTTAGAAGAAGGGGATATTGTACTTATGTGCTCAGACGGCCTGACGAATATGTTGGAGGACGAGACAATTGAACGGATTATCAAGGAGAAATCAGATGATCCGGCAGCGGCGGCAGAAACCCTTGTGAAATGTGCAAACCAGACTGGTGGTAAGGATAATATTGCAGTAGTAATTAT
>JAEZJW010000114.1 GCA_023415595.1 Bacillota bacterium | reverse complement strand
TTACAAGAGCCTTTACGAAATCTCTTCCCGGAGTAAGGAACTGTCTGGGATCGAAGTGGCTCGGATTGTTCATGATATGCTGTCTTACACCTGCTGTGAAGGCAAGTCTTAAATCGGAATCGATGTTAATCTTACATACAGCCATTTTAGCAGCCTGTCTTAACATATCCTCAGGAATACCGATAGCGTCGTCTAACTTGCCGCCGTTTTTGCGGATGATTTCAACATATTCCTGGGATACGGAGGATGCACCGTGTAATACGATCGGGAAGTTGGGAAGTCTCTTTGCAACTTCTTCCAAAATGTCAAAACGCAGCTGAGGCTTCTGGCCGGGTTTGAACTTGAAAGCACCATGGCTGGTTCCGATTGCGATTGCAAGGGAGTCAACTCCGGTACGGCTTACGAATTCCTCTACTTCTTCCGGTCTTGTATAGGAAGCATCTGCAGCGGATACGTTAACGTCATCCTCGATTCCTGCTAATTTACCTAACTCACCTTCAACTACACAGCCGTGAGCATGTGCGTATTCTACAACCTTCTTGGTTAATGCTATATTATCTTCAAAGCTGTGCTTAGATCCATCAATCATAACCGAGGTGAAGCCACCGTCGATACAGGATTTACAAATTTCAAAATCCTCGCCGTGATCTAAGTGAAGCGCTATCGGAAGATCTGTTTCTAACAGAGCAGCTTCCACTAATTTTACGAGATAATTATGCTTAGCATATTTTCTTGCACCTGCGGATACCTGTAAGATTACAGGAGCGTTCTCTTCCTTGGCTGCTTCTGTGATACCCTGAACGATTTCCATGTTATTCACATTAAAAGCACCGATTGCATAGCCGCCTGCATATGCCTTCTGAAACATTTCTTTTGTTGTTACTAATGCCATCTCTTATCATTCCTTTCGTTTCGTTAAATATTCATGACAGTCAGACCAAGACAACTTTATCTTCAATGAGGATTGTGAGGGAAAGCCTACTTGAAAGGTCCGCTGTGAGCATGCTCCATATATTATACCATATAATTACTGTTTGAAAAGATATTTTTTCTAAAATAACCAAGATCCGTACCGATACCTTTTTGGTTTAAAACCAGACTTTAAATTCCTTGCCAATTCCTATTGAAAGGATTAAAATTAGGATACCCTAAAAGTAAAGTTTATTTCATTGTGTATATGTAAAAGGAAAGGATACGAAACTATGGAAGCAAAACGGGTAGCAGATTCTCTGACGGAGCAGGTACAGATTCTGATGACGAACCACATTAACGGTCAGGACCGTCTCTTTGGCGGACAGCTGGTTGAATGGATCGATGTGGTGGCTGCCGTTGTAGCCAGACGTCACTCCGGCAGTAATGTCACCACCGCAGCGATAGATAATTTACAGTTTAAAGCCGCCGCTTATATCAATAATACTCTTGTTCTGATCGGCCGCATTACCTATGTGGGGAAGACCTCCATGGAGGTAAGGGTGGATACTTATGTTGAGGATCTGCACGGTGTAAGAAAGGTAGTGAACCGCGCTTATCTGGTCCTGGTTGCCTTGGATGAGACGGGAAATCCCACAGAGGTACCCCGGCTGCTTCTGGAAACCGAAGCAGAGCGTGCCGAATGGGAGGCAGGAAAGAAACGTCATTCTCTGCGCCATCGACGCCGTAAGGAAGGTTTTTAACAATTTTAATTGCTCAATCCGAAAATATAAGGAACATATCCGACCTCCCCGAGTATATTAGTAATAGAATAAAAATCGAGGAGTGATGCAATGGCGAAGCATAAGATAGCAATTGACGCAGGGCACGGAAGCAATACCGCAGGAAAGAGAACACCTCCCTTCCCAACGGATGTGGATTTCGATATGGATGGCAGAACAGACTTAAGAATTGGGGAGCAATTCCGGGAACATTATGCGAATACAGGTGTAGCTGAACTATTGTATGATGAGCTGAAGCACCGGGGTTACAAGCTGATCCGAACCGGATGGGATGATGAGATTGCGACCGATGACCCGGATGAGTCACTCTCCTCAAGACAAAAGAAGATCAAGGCTGCCCGTTGTGATTATTCCGTTTCCATTCATTTCAATGCATTTGGAAACGGTAAGGATTTTAATTCTGCCCGTGGTGTGGGAATCTATGTACATAGCCAATACCCGGGAGCCTCCAAGCAATTTGCGGAATATGTTCTTCGGGAGCTCGCCCGAGGCACTGCACAGGTAAACCGCGGCATACATGAGCAGAGACTCGCCATGTGTAATTGTAAAGCCATGGATACAAAAGCCTCCATCCTCTGCGAACTCGCATTTATGACGAATGAACTGGAAGCGACTGAACTGATGGCAAATCAAAATTTCTGGGAGGAGTGCGCAAAGGAAATAGCGGATGGTATCGATCAGTTCTGCGGCTGCAGGAATTCGGAACAAGCAGAGGATTCCGGAATAATCAGACTGTATCACACCGTGGCCATAGGAGAAACGCTGAAGAAAATTGCGGATAAACATAATACTACTGTCGAGAAGCTGGTGCGGCTGAACCAAATTAAGAATCCAAATCTGATTTACCCCGGGCAGAAGTTACTTCTGATGGAATATACCCGGTATAAAGTCCGCAGTGGAGATACCTTAAGCAATATCAGCCTGCAATATCTGGGCGATGCCAAAAGGTACAAAGAGATCATGACCTTGAATGACCTGAAAAGCACAGTAATTTTTGTAGGTCAGTTTATAAAGCTGCCGGTTTCCTAAGAAGCCGGATCTATAAGTTATCAGCACTACCATGATATCCACATAATGATGTGAATAAGTCAAAAATATCCCCGGATGGAATACAGAATCAGGTATATGATATGCCTTTACTGCATCCCCTCCGGGGAATTATTCATGACAAGGGGCTGTTTCACATTCATCCTCTTGTTTTTCTATTCCATATTCTGAGCTTTCTTAACCGCTTCCTCCAGTGTCATATCGGTGTAATCCTGGGCCGATATCCATCTTCCACTCTTCTTATCATCCAGAAATGCACCAACCAGCATACCTGGAATACTGCTTTCCACTGAATTCGGAGCGTGGGGTCCTCCAAGATCCGTTCTGCACCAGCCGGGATCGGCTAGATTGATCATGACATTAGTTCCTTCCAGTCTCGATCCAAGATCCTTCGTGAATTTATCGAGTGCAGCCTTACTGGCGGAATAGCCTGCCTGCTCCGGTTCATTCCGGATACCGCTGGTAGTATTGATCACCCTGCCAAAGCCCTTCTCCACCATCTTGGGAATCAACCGATAACAGATCATTGCCGGTGTAATCGTATTGATCAAAAAGCTCTGGGTAAAATCCTCAACCGGTGTCTTAAAATATTCATGCCGATAAGCAATCTGGACAGCTGCATCATTGAATAAAATATCGATATGGGTATCCTTCTCTTCAATCTCATCCAGCATCCTGTTCACTGCAGCCATATCGGACAGCTCGGCCTGAACGGCGTATGCCTTGACGCCCAACTCCTTCACTTCCTCCAGCACCTTCTCAGTATGGGTAATACTTCTGGAATGGAGCACCAGATTGCAGCCACGCTTTGCCATTT
Organism: Bacillota bacterium; assembly: GCA_023415595.1. GTDB lineage: Bacteria > Bacillota > Clostridia > Lachnospirales > Lachnospiraceae > Mobilitalea. The sequence continues at coordinate 26,039 of JAEZJW010000114.1, read as the reverse complement.
CAAGTGCGATGAGATAACCTATTCCTCTGCTTGCTCCCGTTATCAATGCCCATTTTCCCTTAACATTCGTCATAGTACCTGTACCTCCTGTGATTTTCATCCTATTTACGATTGCTTCATTATTAATCACTTGTTTTAAGATATACCCTTGTTTCATTCTGCCAATAATATCATGAAATATTCAGTCCTATTTCATCCATTCCGTATACTGTCCGGTCTGATTCCTGTTTGAGATGATTATAACGGATGGATCAGGGGAAGACAATATCAGTCAGAAAGAAAGCAAAGATGCTGCCTCAAAAATATAATATAATACATTTGACATCAGCCTATTTTTGTGATAATCTTGATAAAAATTTCGGAAGCAGGGATGTCATGAGATACTTTATCACATTAACCTCAGATAGGGACAATGATTGACAGCGCTTGCAGCTATGGAGCTCATAGGTGCAGGCGCTATCCGTCCTGTGCCTATGTGGAGCTATTAACGTAATATAGATATAAAACCACATGGGTCATTAAGTTACTTATGATTCCTATGTGGTTTTTTGTTGCTTATTTTTGGGGAATAGCATGGAAAGGTTGTGATATGATGCGGCATATGGATGATGTCCGGTATGATAATCAGATATTACTATATAACAAATAAAGAAATAACGTAACTTATTAGGTTTCGTATTTTCCTGCATAATGTATATCTGAAAGGAGATTCTATGAGAACAATTCATGGCAATATTTATTCAAACACCTGTGAACCCGAAGAGCTGTCGGGGAGGATCGGTGAAACCGTAAAGCTTCAGGGTTCCGTCTATAAAATCAGGCAGATGAGCGGCTTTGCCTTTGTAATTCTCCGTATGAGAAGAGGATTACTGCAGTGTATCTATAATGAAGCTGTCGCACAGTTTCCGATTACAGCCCTGAAGGAGGAGGCTTGTGTTATCATAACCGGAGAGGTGGTTACGGAGGAACGGTCAAGGTCAGGCTTTGAAATCCTGCTGAAGCAGGCAGAGGTACTCTCCTGCCCGGAGGAAGAGCTGCCTGTAGTAATTAATAATAAAATAGTGGACGCCTCCCTCGAGACCCTTCTGGATTACCGTCCCCTGACACTTCGTAACGAGAAGGAGAGAGCTGTCTTTCGGCTCCAGGAGGGAATCTGCAAGGGCTTCCGTTCCTTTTTGTCTGATCACAGATTTACTGAGATCCACTCCCCGAAAATAGTTTTCTCCGGAGCAGAAGGAGGGGCAAATATCTTCCGCCTGGATTACTTCGGAAAGGAGGCTTATCTGGCTCAGAGCCCACAATTCTATAAGCAGATGATGGTGGGTGTATATGAAAGGGTATACGAGATTGCCCCCGTCTTCCGTGCGGAGAAGCATGACACCTCCAGACATCTGAACGAATACACCAGTGTGGATCTGGAGCTGGGCTATCTCAATGATTTTTCAGAGCTGATGGAGCTGGAGAGCGGAATGCTTACGTATACGCTCGATTATCTGAAGGAAGCCTATGCTTATGAGCTAGAGCTATGTAAGGTTACCCTGCCTAATGCAAAAGAAATTCCGGCCATCAGTTTCCAGGAAGCCAAGAGAATGATTTCTGCGGAATACAAAAGAGAGATTACCGATCTACTGGACTTTGAACCGGAGGAAGAGAAGCTTCTATATGAAATCATGAAGAAGAGAACCGGAAGTGAATTTGTATTTGTAACTCATTATCCGACGAAGAAACGTCCCTTCTATGCCCTGGAGGATCCAGAGAACCCGGAGGTTACCCTAAGCTTTGACCTGCTGTTCCGTGGTCTGGAGATCACTACCGGAGGACAGAGAATCCATGATTATGGGAAGCAGGTAGAGAAGCTCATTGCCAGGGGGATGAATCCGGAAGCCTTTGAAAGTTATCTGATGCTCCATAAATACGGAATACCGCCGCACGGAGGCTTAGGACTTGGTCTGGAACGCTTTACCAGTAAACTTCTTGATCAGAGTAATGTCCGGTATTCTACCCTGTTTCCGAGAGATATCAAACGCCTGACTCCATAGGGCTATTTGGAAGTATAAATTAATGAATGCCAGCCTGGCAGGAATCTTATATTAAAGTAACCGGGACAGTATCTCTCTATCATGATACTGCTCCGGTTATCTCGTGCTGCAATCCTTCCACACTTCAGGTCATGGGTTATCTCATGTTATCCAGCTGATCCTTCCGATGTTCCTGTCTTTCCTTTGCATTTTTATAGGATTGATCGTCCATATGGCCGGCATTATGGTTCAGATACCCTTCCGCATACAAAAATCTCTTCTGGGTATTCTCATACTGCCTGTTCTTAGCATTTTCGCCATGGGCCAGAATATCCTTCAGGTTATCAATCTCCTGCTCGCGCTCCCTTTGCAATTCCTTTGCATGCTCAATATTCGTTGGGGAAGATGAAATATCGGAATGCTCTTCGAGATGGCGTTCTGTTCTGGTCTTCTTCTCTACCAGATTACAGAGATGCTCAACCCGGCGTTCATTTTCTAAACTCCTGTTATCCCTGCTGTCTCCGTTATTCATACAAACCTCCTATGATGCCGATTAAATGACATCTAAATGATATTGTGAGGATGCATTATCCTACACAGCCTCCATTTACCTGTTATGCAGTCCTGCTAATAGTAAGAGAATTTTGAATTCTCAGCATTATTTTCTCCGATGCTGCTTTCATATATACTTTATAGCAGAATACGTTTCGCAAGCTTAATGGAATATCAAGAAGTCTATTCCATTCGGATAGGCTGGTAATTTTTGAAATTTAAAAATTACTTTTATTATGTGACAATCTTTGACAGTGGTTCCTCCTTATGATTAGGTTTATAACCTTGGCTCCTGATATAATAAAACATATACTGCTGAAGGATCCCAGCGTAACCGCTGTAAGGAGCTGCATCAAAGCAGTTCCCATATACCTCGGATAATATTCTGCGGATCCAGACATCCACAGGAAAGGCATCGATATGATGAAGCCCGTATAAGGAGACACAGTTAGCTACCTTTTCACCAACTCCATGAATACTACGTAAGGTTTTCACCGCCTCATCATGTCCGGCTGATTTAAGCTCCTCCAGCCTGACCATCCCTTCCGCCACTGCCCTGGCAGCACTTAAGATATAGGTGTCCCGGTATCCCAGCTTCAGCTGTCTTAAATCCTCCTGTTTCGCCTCCGCCAGCTGTTCCGGAGTCGGAAATGCATGATAGACCACACCAGTAGCCTGATCGGTGCAGCAATCCCCATATTTCTCAGAGATCCGTTCAATACAGGTCTTAATGGAAGGAATATTCTTGTTCTGGGATATGATAAAGCTGATCAGCATCTCGAAGGGCTCCTGCCTGAGGATCCTGATTCCGCTGCCATATTGGACTGCTTTTCTAAGGAATTCATCATTGCAATTCCGAAGACTGTGAACGATGCTACTGTAATCATATTCCAGATGGAAATAATCCTTCCAGATTGTCCGATAATCTGCTTCCGTACAGCCCAGTTCAATGGTATCATCCTTTGGCTGGCTGATTTCCAGATACCGTCCAAATGCAATCAGGGAATATTTCCCATCTCCGATGGGATTCATCCGGAAGCATTGTCCCGATTCCGCAATCTGGCGGATATTCAGATGCTCTACGTTAAGTATCATATAGGTATCCCTTTCTTATGGATGGCTTATCAGATGGTTACTTTGCACGAAGTCAGCTATGTTCGTGCAGATGAAGGTTCGTATGCTTTATTATATGATTATTCTGCATATCAGACAAGTGGCTGTTCCCTGTAATATTGTGGATTATGGTTATATACATCTTTCTCCTCAGGCGGTATAATAGCCATCATAACAGCCAGGAATATATGCCTAGGTAAAGCAATATCTCCATCTTAATACAATAACTCAGGAGGAACGCATATGACTATTTATGACACCGAAATTAAGGATTTCAAGATCAGATTTGCCGAGAGGAAGGATGCCGCACTGATCCTAACATTTATTAAGGAGCTGGCAGAATATGAGAATATGTCCGAGGAAGTGGTAGCCACCGCTGAAATTCTTGAGAAGACCATATTCGATCAGCAGCAGTGTGAGGTAATCATCGGTGAGTATAAGAATATACCAGTAGCTTTCGCCCTCTTCTTCCATAATTTCTCTACGTTTCTCGGGAGACCGGGGATCTTTCTTGAGGATCTGTTTGTGAAGCCGGAATATAGGGGTCTGGGGATCGGAACCATTCTGTTGGCATTCCTGGCAAAGCTTACGAAGGATCGCAGCTGCGGCAGGCTGGAATGGAACTGCCTGGATTGGAATGAGCCCTCCATCCGGTTTTATAAGAAGCTGGGCGCTGTCCCGATGGACTGCTGGACGACTTACCGTGTACATAACGATGCATTGAATGCGCTTGCTTCCCGGTGGGAGAAAATAGAATAAAAACTGTATAATTAAATCCATTGTGAAGGATACCATTATCCATTATAATGTTTGAGTATTCATTGACCCCATTTATTTACCTACGGAGGAATCACCTCAAAATGCAAACCAACATTACATACATCCATCGATATCTGGTTGGACAGATGAGAAGGATTTATTTTATGGCACTTCCGGAATCTAAGGAGGATTTGAAGAAGAGCCGTGTCTATTATACTACCGCAGACAGTTGTGCACAAACCATCATTCAGCTGTCCGGCGGTACTTTTTTGGCTACGATTATGTCCTACAGCGGAATTTCTGATGCCAATATCGGAATTATCACCTCCCTGGTCAGCTTCGCGGCACTATCCCAGCTATTCCTGATCAGTTATATGAAAAAGCTCAAGAAGTATAAGCTTCTTGTTACGGCGACCTCTGCCATGAGGTTGCTATTTTCGGTGATTTATCTGATTCCTTTACTTTCCCTGGGCAAAACCGTGAGTTCCGCCGTCATTGTCCTCCTGTATGTAACCGGTCAGATCTTTGTACAGATCGGTAACCCGCCTTCCCAGGACTGGATCGCCAGCCTTGTTCCAAGCCGCTTGAGGGGAAAATACTTCTCCATCAAGGACTCGATCGCCGTATTCGTTGTTTCCAGTACGATGCTGGCAGGGGGAATGATTCTGGATTATTTTAAAGGAAGAAACATACTAACCGGCTTTCTGATCATCGGTATCCTGATCTTCCTGTTATCCTTAATTAATGTGATCTCCCTCTCCAAGATGAAAGAACCGAAAACCTCGTATATGAATGGGGATGGGAAGGAGATGCATGGCCGGTTAGCGAGGAAGGCCAAAATCACCGTGCAGTCTGCCGAGTCCGAGGATCCCGGTATTCTTGCCGAGCTGAAGGGGGCCTTTAGCAACCGCAAATTCCGTAAGGCCTTTCTGGTTCAATGTATTTTTACTTTCGGCTTCTATATCTGCATCCCGTTTACAGCCAGTTATCAGATCAATGAACTGTCCCTGCCCTATACTTTTATGATGCTGGTAGGCTTCATTGCCAACCTTTACAGGATCTATATCGCCCCGAAGCTGGGACGTCTGGCAGATAAATACGGTATGGCTAAGCTCCTTCGCTACTCCTTGTTCGCTCTTGGGCTGACCTTCCTGTCTACTGCTCTTACTGTTCCCGGCAATGCTTATCCGATGCAGATTTTAAGTGCATTCCTTGCATCTACCGCCTGGGCCTTCCTTGGTATTGGACTGTTCGGAATTCAATTGGATTTTTATCAAAGTGAAAAGAGGATGATCTGGCTTACCATCACCTCCTCCCTTTGCGGAATCTTAGGCTTCCTGGTATCCATACTGGGCGGCAGCCTATTAAGCTACTTGCAGAGCCACCCCCTGGCTCTGTTCGGAAGACATATTTATGCTCAGCAGGTTCTGAATCTGATCGGTTTCCTGATTTTAGCAGCCGGTACACTCTATATCCGCAGATGCATAGAGACAGAGAAGGTTGATACTAACCATACGGACGGAAGGGTAAGGGCTTAAAGAATAAGTACAATAGCCAAAAAGAACTGATTATGATCGGTTAGCAAAATGTATAAAGCCCTGCGTAAACAATAAATACTGTCGGCTCTCACCGCTTATTTGTTGTTTACTCAGGGCTTATTCTATAATCTTCTCCGGAAGAACTTATTAATTTATGCTGTATTCCGTGTAATACAAGGTTCCTGCAGGTACTCCGTAGTTAGTGTTGGTTGCATAGAGGGTAATATACTCCGCGGCCTCAGGTATATAAAAGATCAGGGAGTAGCTTTCATAGGAATCTGCATTCAGGGCAAGCGGCATCGACAACTCATTACCGTAGGGATCCCGGACAGTCACAATCGGGCTGGCATCTGTTATGATATTCCCATTCAAATCCTTGGACAGTATCACAAAATCATAATCATTCAGATAGAGACCGGTGTAATATCCGGCCAAATCCAAACTAACCTCGATTTTCTTGGTCCCATCCCCCAGATCCTCACTATATACATCGTTCAGATAGAACAGATCACCGTTTTCGGCTGTAACATAGGAGTCGCTGGTAAACTCTGTTTCATTCCTTCCATCGAGATAGGTGTCATAAAAATATGAGCCATAATCTATATCTTCCCCAGTTTCGGAAAGATTGGCCATATTATAAATATGGACATAAGCAGCATTCTCATCATAGCTCGGAACAATGGATAGCCAATCGTCCCCTCTGGTCAGATAAAGGATGGGGTCACCGGAATTAGCATACTCTTCCTCGCTGAATTGCTGCTCATAAATAAAACCATTGGTCTGCTGCAGCATGTAGCTGTAATTATCCAAAGCATCTATGAAGTCGTTCTCCGTATGAAACGTCCCGACGATAAAAAATTGATAAGTTGCAATTCCACTGTCTATCAGGGAGTCATTCAGGATGAAACGTTCATCCGAATCCAGGCTTAGAACATCCGGTAATTCGGAATAGGAATAGACCGGAAAGAAATCAGATTCGATGACCGGATTGGCAGGAGCAGTAGTTGGTGTCGGATCCGCCATTACGAAAGGTTTCTCGTCTTCCTCCTCTAATAGCCTTTCCTTATCCTCATCCTTCTTATCGTTATCCCTCTCGTCACTTTCCTCGGATTCCTTATCTGAAGCATTGCCAAACACTTCCTTTAGCTTCGGAAAGGTAATAGCCGTTATGATTGCCAGAACAGCGATCAAGGATACGACAATACTAAGTATCAGAACTTTCTTCCTTTTGTTCCCGGGTAACTCCGGGTAGCTCTGCGGATATGTACCAGGACCTGCGGGTCCCCATTGCCCCGGCATCCCCTGCTGTGCCTGTCCCGGACCCCACTGTCCCTGTGGTATCTGATTTATCGGATGCGGCATCTGATTATAGGGTGCTTGCGATGTCTGGTTCCCATATGACGATATCTGTCCCGGCGGCATCTGATTTATCGGATGTGGCATCTGCCCCGACGGTATCTGGTTATAGGGTGCTTGCGATGTCTGGTTCCCATAGGTTGGCATCTGTCCCGGCATCCCCTGAGGTATCTGGTTCATCGGCTGGTACATCTGTCCCTGTGGGATCTGGTTATAAGGTGCATGCAGTGTCTGATTCCCATAGGGAGGCTACTGTCCCGGCATCCCCTGCGGCATCTGTCCCGGCATCCCCTGCGGCATCTGGCCCATCGGCTGGGGCTGATTCATCGGAAGCGGCGGTGGATCGGGTTTATCGTGAGGCACCTGACTCATTGGCATAGAAACAGGTGTCTGTGTCACAGCAGGATTCACCGGTCCTCTCGAACTCTCTGGAGGTACCTGAAAGACCGGATGCTTCTCTTTATCCGGCTGTTCCTTAAGTATGTATCCTTCCATGATATCTTCTGATTCAGCTCTTCTTCCGCAGAAGGGGCAGAACGTGCTGTCATCGGAAATCACTTTACCGCAACCTTTACATAACATAATGAAATCCTCCCACTGATTCATTCTATGTACGCTTCTCTTACTCCATTTCCCCACTTTTCCGGCAAAAATGGATAAATTTCTCTTAAATTATATAATACCAACTGCCATTCCGCAAATGATTTTTCTGCCTTATCAGATTATTGTGTACATATTTGGAATAACTGTGTTAAAATGGTAAAAACACATTATCAAAATGGAGGATAATTGTATGGAGACAAGACCCTATCTTTCCTGGAAGCTGATTGGGGATTTTATGACCGCCGCCTTTGTTAAATTGGGTGTTCCGCAAGAGGAAGCAGCTCTCTGCGCGGACGTATTGATGGAAAGCGACCGGAGAGGAATTGAAAGTCATGGAAGCAACAGATTTAAAGCAATTTATGTGGATCGTATTCTTGCCGGTATCCAAAAACCCATTACCGAATTTGAGATACTGAGGGAGACAGCAACAACTGCTGTTGTGGACGGTCATGACGGGATGGGTATGGTAGTCGGTTATAAATCCATGCAGATGGCAATCGATAAGGCTAAAAAGTATGGAATGGGAATGGTTGCTGCCCGTAATTCAACCCATTATGGGATAGCAGGTTACTATGCTTCGATGGCAATAAAGGAAGGCTTAATCGGTATAACCGGTACGAATGCCCGACCTACGATCGCACCCACCTTTGGTGTTGAAAATATGTTAGGGACCAATCCTCTGACCTTCGGAATGCCGACTGACGAGGAATTCCCTTTTATCCTTGATTGTGCAACCAGCATCACGCAAAGAGGTAAGATCGAGTATTACGCCAGGACCGGTAAAGCCACTCCTGAAGGTATGGTAATCGGCGAAGACGGTACTGCTATGACTGACAGTAAGCAGATCCTTACCGACTTAACTGCAGGTACCGCGGCACTGGCTCCTTTAGGAGGAATCGGGGAAGAGCTGGCCGGCTACAAGGGCTATGGCTATGCAACCGTAGTTGAGATCCTGTCCGCTGCTCTGCAGGCTGGAAGCTATCTTAAGATGCTGAACGGTATTAGTGAACAGGGGGAAAAGACCCCTTATCATCTCGGTCATTTCTTTGTAGCAATCGATCCGGAAGCCTTTCTGGGTCTTGACAGCTTCAAGAAAACTACTGGTGATATCCTGCGAAGCCTTCGTGCCTCCAAGCTGGCACCCGGAGAGGAACGCATCTTTACTGCCGGAGAAAAGGAATATCTTGTCTGGCTGGAACGAGGGGACAAGGGTGTTCCTGTGGGCGTTGAGGTACAGAAGGAATTCCTGAAGGTAAGAGATATGCTGGACATTCCTATGAAGTTCCCGTTTGAAGCCTAAGAAATACGTATTAGGCACAATAATCAAAATTCAGTCTTACTAAAATACTTAAGGATACCCTCAGCTCCCTGTTTGCTTCCACAATCGAAAGCACTGCAGAGACAATAAGCTCCGGGTATCCTTATCTATGTAAAATCCCACAAAAGAATCGTAGATTTTCCATATAATTTTATGCTTTAAGTTCATTGACAACAACCTGTAAATTATATATAATTACAGCTGACAAGACAGCTAACAATACTGCGGAATAAGGCTGTCAACGTGATATTAGTTCATGAAAAGGAAGGTAGATAAGTATGAATCAGATGAATAAGGTGAAAACCATGACCATTGCCGCACTGCTCTGTGCAGTTGGCATTTTAATACCGATGTATTTCCCTAAGATACAGATTGGACCGGCATCCTTTACCCTGGCCAGTCATGTCCCGATCTTTATCGCTATGTTTATATCGCCGGTAGTGGCCATCTCTGTTGCTATCGTTACCGGCTTCGGCTTTTTGCTTGCAGGCTTTCCACTAATCATCGTGTTACGTGCATTTTCCCACCTGATTTTTGTTGCTCTCGGATCTTATCTATTAAAGAAGAACGGAGCTATGCTGAATAATTTCAAGACTGCGGCTCTATACTCGTTTGGTATCTCCTTAATTCATGCGCTTGCTGAGGTATTCGTTGTAAGTTACTTCTACTTTGGCGGTAACGTATCAGCTGCAATACTGGAGAACGGTTATGCCATATCCGTCCTCTTACTGGTCGGCGTCGGTGGTTTCATCCACAGCATGGTGGACTTCTCCATCGCAGCCTTCGTATGGAAGCCAATTCAGCAGGTGGTAAGCATTCCTGCCAGTGTTAAAATCAGAACCAAGTATGCGAAATAACCTCTGATAACATGCCAAATATCAACCCTTATGATTGAATACATTAGAAATAATGGGCTCTCACAGCTTTGAAACGCTTCCTGTCAATCAGGATGTGTTCAAAATGTGAGAGCCCATTTAGGTTGGGTTGATCTTATTCTTATTTTACAGCAATACACTTCCACGGATCAGAGCTTCGTCCGCGGAACTGGTTCCGATATAAACCTCATGTTCCATATGCTCCAGCTCCATACTGCTTGTTTTCTCATTATAGAACATAAGCTTCTCTACAGGACAGGTAATCGTAACCTCCTTCTCCTCTCCGGGCAGCAGTGATACCCTGGCAAAGCCGCGTAGTACCTTGATCGGACGGTCAATGGAGGAATTCCGGAAGCCAACGTACATCTGGATCACTTCGGTTCCCTCCCTATCTCCTGTATTTTTCACTTTACAGGATGCCATTATGCGGCTTGTGTCTGCCCTGAAGGCAGCATCGGAAACCTCAAAGCTTGTATAGGATAACCCGAAGCCATAGGGTAATAAGGGGTTGATACCCTCCTTCTCCAGCTTCGCATAACCATGGTAATAATCATAATGTTGGGAGGTGGCATTCCAATCCACCTGGGGCAGGTCACTTTCCTTATAGGGAAGGACAAAGGGCAGCTTACCACTGGGATTCGTATCTCCGAATAGGATTTCACCCAGGGCCATTCCACCCTCCATACCTGGGTAATATGCCATTAGGATGGCTCCGACTGTCTCCATCCACTCTGTGATCATGATTGTATTTCCACCGATCAATACAACAGCGGAAGCTTCATTCACAGGTCCGGCTGCCTTGATCAGGTCGATATCCTTCTGATGCAGTCCAAGGGAATGTCTGCGGTCTCCGCCCATGGAGCCGGTGAAGCCTTCTGCTTCATTCTCTGATACAAATTCACCCTCATCATTATAGTCATATCCAACGACAAATACGACAGCATCCGCTTCTGCTGCCAGCTTCTTCGCTTTACAGATATCATCTCCGGAATCATAGATTATCTCCACATCCGGAGCAGCCATCTTAAGCCCCTGAACCGGTGAGATGATATAGGGAGGGCGAACCCAACTGGATCCATGGTCTCCGATCGGCTCAGCAGCACCGAGAGTTCCCAGAACCAGCACCTTCTTCACCCTGTTCTTATCCAGAGGCAGTACCTTATGATTCTTCAGAAGGGTGATTCCCCTTCTTGCACTCTCTAGGGCGAGTTCGACATGCTCCCTGCAGGCAAGCACAGAGGTATCCTTCTGCTCTTCCTTTCCTTCTGTAAAGGAGAGGATGGTACGGATGATACGAAGTGCAGCATCATCGATCTTCTCCTCGGGAACAAGTCCGTCCTTTACTGCCTGGAGTAATTTGTCTCCGAAATGAAGGGTATGAGCCATCTCGATATTCTGACCGCCATTGGCTGCTTCTACGGTATCCTTGACACCCCAGTAGAAGTCACTCATCACAATGCCGTCAAAATCCCATTCCTTCTTCAGCACCTGATTCAACAGATAATCGTGATGACCGCAATGGGTTCCCTGATACAAATTATAGGAGCTCATCACACTGGCAGCCCCCGCATCGATGCAATCCTTGAAATGGGACAGGTAAACCTCCCGTTCCGTTCTCTTATCACATTCCACACTAACCTTGAAGCGCGCATTCTCCATCTGATTAAAGGCATAATGCTTAATGCAGGCCATTACGCCTTCTTCCTGTACGCCTCGGGTAAGGGCGGCTCCCATCTGCCCGAGATGGAAGGATTCTTCTCCATAGGTCTCCTGACTTCTGCCCCAACCAGGATTATAAGGCAGGTTGATACATACTCCACCGAACAGGTTGCCGCCGAAGGCTTTAATCTCTTTACCGATCGCATGCCCAATCTTCTCCTCCAGTTCAGTATCGAAACTGGCGCCTCTCAACATAGAGACCGGAAAACAGGTTGTCTTGCCGTTACCGCAAACTACTCCCCTCGGTCCGTCACAGAATAACATGGGCTCCAGTCCTAACCGTTCATTTCCTGCTGCCGGGTAGGGAATATAGTTATAATGCCTATTCTCAGGGTCCTCCTTCGCATTCTGCATTTCCTGTTTCAGGCTGAAGCGCCCACTCATCAGGTAGACCTTTTCCTCCAGGGTGAGTTGTCCCAAAATTGTTTTCGCTTTTACAGTGAAGGATAAACGGTAATTTTTGTCGTATTTCATGTATATTCTCCTTTCCTTATCATCTATCTGATATTAAGTACCGTCAGTTTCTCCCTATAAGATCAGAATTTATTTCCTTATACTATTTATAGCATTGAACCCATAACCACACAATATTCTTTTCATGTTTAGAAGACTTTTCGTTAGCAATGATAATACTATATATAAATTATCCCATACTAACATAGAAAGTGTATTTTCACTTTGCAATTATTGTGCTGACGCCCAAATTCGGGGGTTTCAGCAGCTTGGAGGATTTATATGAATATATACGATATTATCGGACCTGTTATGGTAGGTCCCTCCAGTTCCCACACTGCAGGAGCGGTCCGCATCGGGTTGGTCTCAAGAAAGCTGATGAATGAAGAAATTGCCAAGGCTGATATTCTGCTCCATGGGTCCTTCTATGCAACAGGGAAAGGGCATGGTACTGATTTAGCTCTGATCGCCGGCTTAATCGGAATGAGGGAGGATGATGACCGGATTCCGGTCAGCTTTCAGATTGCCGGGGAGAGGGGTATGGAATATAGCTTCTCCGGTATCATACTCAGGGACGTCCATCCGAATACTGCCTTGCTGAAATTGACCGGTATCAGTGGTAAATATCTTGAAATCCTTGGCTCTTCTCTGGGAGGGGGCCGTATCCGAATCAATCAGATAGATGGCCTTGCGGTTAATTTCAGCGGAGATTACCCGACCCTGATTGTTCAGAATATAGATGAACCCGGGCGAATCGCTCTAGTATCCTCCGTACTGAGGGATAATCAGATCAATATTGCCCAGATGAAGCTATATAGGGAGAATAGGGGCGGAAAGGCTGTTATGGTACTGGAATGTGATCACGAGATCCGTAGGGAAACACTACGGGCATTGGAAATGGCTGATGGGGTCATTAAGGTATCCTATTATAGCGTCAGGGATCAGGAGGAAGTTTATTATGTTTAAAGCATTAACAGAAATCGTAGAGACTATGGAACATACGGGACTGTCCTTCTGGGAAGCCATACTGGAGAATGACCGGCAAGAGAGGCAGGTAACCAGAGAGGATACCTGGAACAGGATGAAGGGGCTCTACCTTCAAATGAAATTATCGAATGCATCCTACGACAGGAAGCTGCGTTCCGCCAGTAACCTGGCAGGTGGGGACGGAGAACTGGTCCGGGAAGCGCTAGAACGGGGCGAAGTTCTCTGTGGTCCCCTGATTGGTGAGGTAATCGTTAAAGCCCTGAAAATGGCCGAGTCCAATGCCTGTATGAAGAAAATCGTAGCTGCTCCAACCGGGGGCTCCTGCGGAGTGATACCGGCGGTCCTGTTATCCTGTGAAGAGAAGCTGGGCTTACCGGAGGTCAGAATGGTAGAAGCCATGTTTGTAGCAGCTGGAATCGGACAGGTCATAGCCGAAAGAGCCTTTATCTCCGGAGCCGAAGGTGGTTGTCAGGCAGAGATCGGTTCTGCCAGTGCCATGGCTGCCGGTGCAATCAGTTACCTGAAGGGTGGGAATGCGTACCAAATCATCCATGCTGCTGCCCTGGCGCTGAAAGCAATGCTCGGTTCCACCTGTGATCCGGTCGCAGGTCTAGTGGAAATCCCGTGCATCAAACGGAATGTCATGGGTGCAGTGAATGCCATGGCCTGTGCTGACATGGCCTGTGCCGGGGTCATCAGCCGCATTCCTCCCGATGAGGTAATCGATGCTATGCGGGATACCGGTCTTCTGATGCCGGAAGCCTTAAGGGAAACAGGGAAGGGCGGACTGGCTGCTACAAAAACCGGACGGGAAATCAAGAAATCCATCTGGTCCTAGTCCTTAAATACCCAAGATCAGATACAGGGCCATTCCGACGATACCGGAGCCAAGCATTACCGTAATCTGATTCACCTTCCACTTTCTAAGAACGAATAAGCTTACCAGGAATAATCCCACTGCAATTATATTTATGTCTTCCGGTTTCAGGCTAAAGCCTCCTTCACCCCAGAAGGACAGGATCAGGATGGACAGTCCGGCGGATGCAATCAGGGCAACGACTGCAGGCCGGAGACCTCCCAGGATTCCTTGTACAATAGTGATATTCTTATACTTAAAATAAAAGTATGCCAAGGTGATGACAATCAGAAAGGAAGGAAGCACACATCCAAAGGTGGCAAGAATAGAGCCCGGAAGACCCGCGATCTGATTCCCAACAAAGGTAGAAGCATTGATTGCAATCGGCCCCGGTGTCATCTGCGAAATTGTAATCAGATCGGTATACTCGCTCATTGTAAGCCATTGGTGGCTATCCACCACCTGCGCCTGAATCAAGGGCAATGCAGCATAGCCTCCACCAATGGAAAAGAGCCCAATCTGGAAGAAGCTGATCAGTAGCTGAAGATAAATCATGATGCGGCGCCTCCTTTTCTTTTCTTCTCACCATAGATGACCGATACGGCACCAATGAATCCGCAAATCAGAATAATATAGATTACATTAATTTCAAACACAAAGGTTGCGGTAAAGGCTGCCACCATCATCAGGATAGAAAATGCCTGTTTACCCTTAAAGACTTTTCCGGTCATCCCTAAAACCACATCAATAATTACCGCAGCCACACCGGCCTGCATTCCCTTCAGCAGTGCACGGACAATAGTGCTGTCCTTAAAGGACTGATAAAAAAAAGAAATTACCGTCAGGATAATCAGGGGTGGCAGAACTGTACCGAAGGTGGATAAGAATGCGCCGGGCAGTCCGGCCATCCGGTATCCAACCAGAATGGAGGTATTAACAGCAATCGGGCCTGGAGCGGATTGTGCGATTGCTACCATATTGAGCATCTCCTCCTCTTCGATCCAATTCAGCTTATCCACGAACTTTTTCTTCATCAGCGGAACAATGACATAACCTCCCCCGAAGGTAAAAGCACTTAGTAAGAAGGTTGACGTAAACAGCTTCCAATAAAACTTCGCATCTTTTTTCATAGTATCCTCCAAGCTGCTGACATCTGCGAATATGAGCTTCAGCACTATATTTGCCCAAAAGTCTGCCTGTACATAGTATATCTTAAATAATAAAAATTTCCCGTAACAATCATAGATAGTCTAAATTCTATCATGTTTCGGAAATAATGTAAACCTGACAAGTATTATGAAAACAGAACAACTCCTGCCGTTCTTATTATTTCGACAAAAATGTGAATATTTTACCGGCATACGAACAATTTCGAGTAATCTCCGTAAAATATACTATATCGGATTTTTATTTATGAAGGAGGGTACTTTATGTTCCAATATACACCGTCAAATAAATGTGTAAAATGTGATAATAAATTTTGCAGCAATGTACAGATACCAAGCCTTCCCTTACTTGGGCCAAAGTCTTTCGACCAAATTCTCCGGGATATCTGCAGAGCAATTGAAGGCGAAGCCGCTGCGGCAGAGTTCTACCGGCATCTGATGAAGGAGGCCCCGAATAAGCTCCACAGGGATTTTATCGAGCATGCCTACTGTGACGAATTGAAGCATCTGGAGATGTTCAGTAAGCTATTCTGCTATTTTACGGACAATGCCCCTGAATACCATGTAGAACATGAGTGCTTCCCCTGCTATCATGAAGCTCTCCTGAAGGCGCTGATCGATGAAATGGAGGCCGTAGAATTCTATAGAAATGTACAGCTCAGTACAACCGATCAGCTGATCCGTGATTGCTTCTTCCTGGCAATGGTAGATGAGCAGGAGCATGCAACGATGTTCAGCACCCTGTTTAATAACTGCAAGTAAAAACTATGGATTTTGGAAGCAACATACTTGTGATTCTACAATTTACCGTGGCGTTAATAAAGCTCCGCAGCCGAAGCTGCAGAGCTTTATCTTATACTTTCAGTATAACGATTATTCTGCTTCCTGTTTAGTCACCGTTTACATCCCCATATTTCTCATCAATCAACACCTTATGCTCCATCAGAGCATTGGCCTTAACGGAATCGTCAGATCTAAGCTCTCCCCGGTCAGCATCAGCAGTTATGTCATAATCCGCAAAGGTTCCCAGGCTCGTGACTTCATTCTGCTCCGGGTTGGAATACAGGTAGAAAACGATAATTGGAACTTGATCTGACCCGGGATGAGCTTCAAAGAACAATCTGTCACCATAACGGATCGCCTCCAAAGCAAGTGGCAGCTCACGCCGGAAGATTTCCTTTCGGATTGCTGCACTTCCCGTGCCATTCTGCCCCTCTGCCTGAAGATATACATAATACAGAAAACTTCGTCCCTCGTCTCATTCAATTTATCCCAGGCAAATTCCGGAGCTATCGTTAAGTACAGATCCGCTGTCAAATCGGAATGGGTCAACGTATACCTTCTTGGAATTATCGGTTCTGTCCCCGATACAGCACCGCGAAATTCCACTGTCAGCTTATCCGGATTCAATCGGCTCATTAAAATCAGCTCCATAATTGTAATCATTAATATCAATATTATCACTTCTTGACAATTATGTGCTTCCTATGATTAACGTTTTGAAATTGTCATATTCTTCCAAGCTCAATCATATGGAAGCTCTTATCGCATAATTCTATTCTTAAGATCCCGCCTTCCACCCCTGTGTTCTCAAGCTTTGCGGGTTTCACTTCATCGGGATGCTCCTCCGTGTTGACTGCTTTCAGATCAGCATGGGTCAGAACCACATGTTCTTTCACCTGATAATTTTCGAACTGACGCAGATCCAGGATGATCTCCATGGACTCCTCCAGTGATTTGTTCACAGCAAAAAGTGTCAGTGTATCCTCTTCTTCATTCATGACACAGACCGCATCAAGATAAGGAGCATCACCATGCTTGCTTTCATAGACCGGTGATTGAATAACGGTATTTAACACGGTTCCTCTGCCATGGTTACTGATCAGCTCAAAGGGATAATAGGTCGTCTGTTTCCAGGCTCCGGTTTCTGAGGTCATGATAGGCGCGATAACATTGACAAGCTGTGCCAGGCAAGCGACTTTGATGCGGTCAGCATGCCGAAGCAGGGTTATCATCATACCGGCTACCAGCAAAGCATCTTCAAAATTATAGACATCCTCCAGCTGGTGGGGTACCTTACACCAACGTTCCAGCTTCTTATCCTGATTATTGGAATGATACCATACATTCCATTCATCAAAGGACAGGTTTATGGATTTGCTCTTACGCTTCTTCGCTTTTACAGCATCACAGATGGAAACTACGGATTTAATAAATCGATCCATGGCAACCGTGTTTGACAGGAAATCCGGTGTATGATTATCACGGTTCCCATAATACTGATGCAGAGACAAATAATCCACCTGATCATAGCACTCAGAGAGTACGATATCTTCCCAGTCGCCGAAGGTTTCCATGTCCAGAGCAGAGCTTCCGCAGGCCACCAGTTCTATGGAGGGATCTACCATTTTCATGATCCGTCCGGCCTCGGCTGCAATTCTTCCATATTCAAAAGCAGTCTTATGACCCATCTGCCAATTGCCATCCATCTCATTGCCCAGGCACCACAGCTTAATGTCATGGGGCTGCTCATAGCCATGCTTTCTTCTAAGCTTACTGTAATAGCTTCCACCCTTAAGGTTGCAGTATTCAACGATATTTTTCGCGTCCTCGACTCCTCTGGTTCCCAGATTGATTGCCATCATTGCAGAGGTACCGGCTTTCGTTGTCCAGTCCATGAATTCATTCATGCCAAACTGATTTGTTTCAATCACACTCCAGGCGAGATCAATTTTCTCCGGACGATCCTTCTTCGGTCCTACCCCATCTTCCCAGTGGTAGCCCGATACAAAATTACCTCCGGGATATCGCACGATCGGAACATTTAAATCACGGATTAATCCGATTACATCCTTACGCATTCCCTGCTCATCGGCAAACGGGCTATTCGGCTGATATATCCCTTCATATACTGCCCTGCCAAGATGTTCAAGAAACGAGCCGTAGATTCGTTTATCGATCTCTCCTATGATAAAGTGTTTATCAATACATATCGTTGATTTTTTCATTGAAAAATTCCTTTCTTATCACTTGTATTTATACAAATTCAAAAATGTCCGCTTTGCAGACATTTATGAATCATGAATGAAAGAATTCCATCCTGGCAGGCATTCTTTCATCATGCATTACGAAAGGGCCCACACCTTATGAGTGGACCCTTCCACAAATAGACCCTACGATTAATAACCGGAATTCTCACGATCCTGCAATGCACCGTAATATGCGTATTTCGGCTTTAAATTCTTATCAAACAGCAACGGGCTGCGATCCCATCGCCAGGATAAGCTGTCTGCAAAGCCCCAGTAGGTGATACCGGATACCTTGGTATTGCCGGCGGCATTTTCTGTGATGATTCGGTTGACAAGCTCGTAATAGTACTGACCCTGAGCCTTTAAATTCTCCTCTGTAGCGGGAAGAACTTTTTGCCAGGTGCCGAGGCTGACATCAAGCTCGGTAATCTGAACATCAAGTCCGAGCGCACTGAGCGCCTTCAGTGTATTGAGATAGCTGTCAATGGAATCCTGCGTATATAAGTGACCCTGACATCCGATACCATCAATCAGAGATCTGCCGCTCTCGTCCACCAGGGACTGCGCCAGCTTAACAAGATGCTGGGTCTTAAACTGCTCATTATAGTCATTGTAGTACAGCTTAATATTTTCGGGAGCATATTGGTCTGCAAATTTAAATGCATTCCAGATATAATCATCTCCGATGATCTGCTTCCATAAGCTATCACGATATTTACCGTCCTCCATAATTGCTTCATTCACAACATCATAAGCATAGAAATTATCTGAGTA
Source organism: Bacillota bacterium (assembly GCA_023415595.1). Classification (GTDB taxonomy): domain Bacteria; phylum Bacillota; class Clostridia; order Lachnospirales; family Lachnospiraceae; genus Mobilitalea. The sequence continues at coordinate 6,923 of JAEZJW010000114.1, read as the reverse complement.
GCCGAGGGAACTCAGCTGTTCAAAGGTCTGCTTGATATAGCTCTCCATACGGGCAAGCATCGTATCGCGGTCAACCAATGGCTTCGTTTTATCAAACCCTTCATAGAAAATCCAGTCAGGAGTCTGACTATGCCAAACCAGAACATGTCCGCGGAGCGACATTCCGTTATTCTTCGCCCAGTCAAGCAGTGCTGTTGTCTTAGATGTGAATTTTACAACGATATCCCCTGCTGCGATACTTGCATCCTTATCCAGCATAGAATCCGGCTTCATAAAATTCTCCAGCGTAATCGAGTTGAAATTCTTCGTAATTAGATCTGTATATTTGCTTGTTGAGATCATGGCATCGGATAAACAGGTACCCGCTTTCAAACCGGCCTGCTCATAGACATCCTTCAGGCCACCTTCAATGGTTGAAGACACCTGTCCGGCTGTTTCCTGCTCTGCCGCACTTTTATCTTCAGCCTCGGCAGCCGCCGCATCCTCTTTGGAATCGGGAGTCACGGTAGCCTGTTCCGCACCTTGCTCATCCTTATCTTCAGCTGTATCGTCAACGGTTGATTGGGTTTCTGTCACTTCCTGCCCAGGAGTATCCGATTGTTTGGTCTGATTATTATCTTTCTTACTGCAGCCTGTCATTGCAATAAACAGTAAGACTATCATGATTGCTAATGTAACCTTATAAGATCCTCGTTTCATGTCATCCTCCAATAAGTATTTTTTATTACTTAGTCGAGTATAACATAGATCAAAACCCATATCCTATCAATTAATGTCAATTTGTATCTCATAAAAGTTCACATCTTGGAGCATAGCAGCAGTTATATGCATAACGATCACTGCTCTACTTGCTTCGGCAGATGCGCAAGCCCTGGTCATACCCCCTGCCATTCGCTTCATAGTTACCCCGGTAGGAAATCTGACAAGCCTGGTCATCACCAAGCCACCCTCCGCCCCGCCACACGCGGGCATAGCCACTGCTGCTGTCTACGACCTCCCCGTACCAGTCAAAGCACCATTCCCTTACATTCCCCGACATATCATATATTCCTAATTCGTTTGGTTTCTTGGAGCCGACAGGCTGTGTTTTGTTATGATTGCTTTCAATCGTCTGCCACATCCAATCCCCTGTCAGGTATTCCTCTCCTGAATTTTTGTAATACCATGCCACATCCTCTGCCTGATCACTTCCGCTGTAGGTATAGCTCTTGCTCTCTCTGCCACCGCCTGCTGCATATTCCCACTCCGCTTCGGTCGGCAGCCGATAGCCACCCGCACCGGAATTGATTGTTACAGACCATTTTATATCATCATACTCACTTATATTATTCGGATCTTTGTTCTCCTTATCAATATTGTAATACGGTTCTAACCCTTCTTTTATACTCCTGTTATTACAATACTCTATACAATCATACCAGCTTACCGACTCTACAGGTAAGTGATCCCCTTTGAATTCGGATGGATTATTTCCCATGATTTCAATCCACTCTTTTTGAGTTATTTCGTATTTACCAATCATAAAATCAGGTATCGTAATATCTTTCCCGTAAAGGTTGGATTTCGTGTTTACAAAATTTCCTCCCTTTACGATGACAAAACCGTCCGGACTCTTTTTGGAACAAGAGCTTAAGGAACCTATGAGTGCAATTAAAAGGATCATCCATACTTTTCTCATTCATTTATCTCCTATACCACGCGACTTTGATTGTAAACCGTAAGCTTCGAAGGCTGTTCACTATGTAGCTGACAGCCTCCGACGCCTCCGGTCAAACCCCAATTACTTCCAAACATCACTATTCAAAGCATCTCAATACTATGTAGGTAAGAATAATTTAGTTTGCCGAGCCATCCAATCGGATATCCTCAGCAGGATCAGGTTTTAGAATGTAAGGAGGCCTGTCCCATCCTCCTGTGAGAAATACGCTTTACCAAACAGTGACATTAGCGTATCCGCTGCTCTGGTATCCCTCTACTGCCAACACCTGATACGACCAGCTGCTGCCAAGATTCATACCTTTGCTCCTCCATGCATTTACATGGTTGCCGAAGTTAATCTGAACATTGCTACCAGTCCCCCTCTTCGATTGTCTGACACTCCAGAACTGCTGGAAGGTCTTCGTTCCGTCGATGGAAGGAGCATTATAACGCATGGTTGTATAGATATCATAGGTACCGCCATCACTGCTTACAGAACCCTTATATGTACCTGTCGGCCTGTAGTTGCCCCAGGAATCTACAACATAGTATTCAATCAGTGCGTTTCTTGTCCAGCCATAAAATGTTAAATAGCCATTGCCTGACGGTGAGAAGGCACCGGCATTGTAGTTAACTACTCTGCCGGAATATCCGCCGCCCCAGCCTTTACCTACTACGAAATTACCGCAATTCGTCCAGCTGACACTATAGTTGCCTCCGGATCCATTCGTAGCTCTTACGGTTCCGCCACCATCGGTCCAATTCTGCCAGTAATCTGTGGCTGCAAATGCAGTTCCCGCAAACATACTGGTAATACATAATGAAACTGCAAATACCAATGCTACAACTTTCTTATACAGCTTTTTCATACCTTACCCTCCTTAATAATTGTTGGTTTTCCTCTTACCACATAATATGAATAGTGATTCAGTGTAAATTAACATGTAATTAATTTACATTTTGATATTAACATATTTTGTTAATTTGTGCAATATTACTTAACTAATTTTCGTAAACTATTTTCGTAAGTTATTTTGCATAATTATTTATCGTTTGCTCCTGTTGTAATTTGTTACTATATTACATATAAGAAGATGTATATACATATCAGAATAGTCATTATGCTTATTTTTACATTCTGTCGAGAATATATATACGATAGACTCAATTTAATAATACCAAGGACATGAACTACCTCTGCTAGAGGAGCATATCCGTCGTTAAGCAGTAAGATTGATTTTCTTTTAAAAATGATTTAAAATAAGGTTACGAAAATAGAAAAAAATAGAAAATCAGGGGGGGAAACTGATTATGAGGCAAGAATCTAATGTTATCTGCAGTGCAAAAAACCGTAGGCTTTCCATAATTGTCTTTTCATTATTTTTCTCCTGGCTTCTGTCATTCCTTTTCGAAGGACAAATTCTGTATGCTCTTGCAGATTATTATGATATTTCTGCCAAATCCTAAGTTTTTTCCACGATGGCATCACATTTTTTTGGTTTGGTTTTATCGGGTATTTTCATTCGGAACCTCAGGACTGCCAAAAAACTTATGCTTTATTCCATCTCCTTCAGTATATTATCCTCCGGCGGTTTTTTCTTTTCACCTACTTATTTGTGGGTTGCTGCACTGCTTCTATCGGCTTTTCTTGTTGGATGCTCCGTGGCGGCCTGGGGCTTCTATTTTAAAGTCTGTACACCGAAAGACAAGCGTATCAAGACCATAGCGGATGGACTGATCTTCTCAAATCTTCTGATGATTCTGCTGAATATCATTGCCATCCACATCTCCCCCCAAGTAGGACTTTCTTGCGCTATGCTTCTGCTGGGAGCTGCCTTCTTATTCTCTCTCCGTCTCCCCGTCGGGGAAGTTCTTGAGCATCCAAATCCTATCACGAGCAGAGAACTTCCTGCCAGCTTAAGAAGTCCTCTTGCTTTTCTGTGTCTGTTTATTGTAGTCATCACCATTAATTCCGGACTGATGTACCAGGTACAGGGACCGGCCTTCTCCCATTTGAAATGGCTGACCAGCTGGTATTGGGCCGTACCTTATATCGCCGCTCTTCTCATCATGAGGAACCTGCCCGGAAAGATAAATCGAACCTATCTCTTATCTGCTGCAATTGCTATGATCGGCTTCTCCTTTATTGCATTTATGATCCTGGACCGAACATGGATAAGCTATCTTGTAATCAATACCCTGATGCTTGGCGCCTGCGGTGTTTACGACCTTTTTTGGTGGAGTATCCTGGGTGATATGCTGGACCTCAGCACAAACCCTGTAAAAATAATGGGCATTGGTCTTTCCTCCAATGTTCTGGGTGTCCTGCTTGGTGGCGTGTTAGGGAGAGCTGTCACAACTTCAGACGGTTATAATCAGAACCCCACCCTGTTGGCACTCGGAGTGGTATGTATCACGCTTGTGCTGCTGCCTCCCTTACATAATCGATTGTCAGCTCTGCTAACAAATCACATCTTCCTGAATACGATTTCTGCTATGCCAGTAAAAGAGCAGACCAAGCTGCTTCGTGATTTTTCAGTAACCGAGAAGCTTACGGAACGGGAAAACGAAATAACCGCGCAACTACTGACAGGCAAGACTTATAGAAAAATAGCCGAAGAACTGTATGTTAGTGAAAATACTGTTAAAACCCATGTTAAGAATATCTATTCCAAGTCAGGAGTAAAGAGTCGAACAGAGCTCATGAATCATCTCCTGAATATTGATTCCTTGGCTGCCGATTCGTCAAAATCCAAAAACCGCTGAAGCAAGTACAAAAGTTCATTTATTCCTATGAGCCTCCCACCTAATATGGTGGGAGGTTTTGTATAAAATCACCCGTTTTGGTGACGCTTACTCCCTCCTGATAGGATAGAATATGAATAGCCTATACTGACAGAAAGGAGGAAAATGTTAATTGCTAAAGTTGAGCAGACAACTGCGCGTCATATTTATCACTTCAACACTACTCACAGCCACCCTTATTGCTGTCCCTGTCCTGCAGCCGACTGCCTGGGGACTGTACACAGGCGCTGTATTTCTTCTATTGTTAATATCAATTCTGCTTCTTGGTAAGGTGAGCAGAGCATTAAACGCCGCACAACTGATCATCGAAAACCAAATTCTTCACACTGAGCCGGTTATCTTAAAAAAACAATGTCAAAGAAAATCAATCCAATATCTGCCCGGTGATTCCGTAGGGGTGTTCATCTCCTGCTTTGGTATCCTTCTGGGTGCAAAAATCATTATATTCAATCAATCAGAGGTACGCCTGAGATCAGTGGAGCTGGGTCGGTACTATATCACGATGACCTATGGGACAGACCGGAAAATTTACATAGCTAAGGTTCTTCACTCAGAGCTCCGAAGTGAGCAGCTCACAGAGATTATCCGAAAATTCCAATACGAAACAGGGATTACTCCAACGGTCACTCTGTAATTGATGTAAAACTCTGACATAAAAATAAAAATGAAATGGAGGTTTCCTAAATGAATCACTTTTGTAATAAATGCGGAGCACAGCTGGATCCCGGAGTAAAATTCTGTGTCTCCTGCGGAACGGCAATCCCCCCTGTTACAAAGGCTAAGAGCTCTATATCACCACGGGGGTTTATCGCTCGTGCCGGAAGAAAGAAGCGCCCTAATTGGAAACTCATCCTTCCTGTCATTGCCGCTATCCTGTTACTTATGATAGGTGTACTTCTTCTTCCCGTCCTTAAGGATCAAGAGAAGATAACAACCGATACCATTGGCACTGCAGAAACTCCGGATGACATCTCCTTTAGCGAAGCCGATTATGAAGCAAGCACCAAAAAGTTTACGCTTACGCCTGAAAAACCACAAGCTGATGCCTATGGCGTAACCATCAGTTTCGGTGAGTATGGCCTAGATAAAACAGAAACATTGAAAATCAGGAGGCTCCCAGAAAAAGTAGATGAGTTTGGGGAGGTCAAGGTTACGGCTTATGATTTTGATTTGGACGGGCGTACTGATTTTGAGGACGTGATTGTCATAACGATCCCCTATGAAGAAGCGTATATTGAGAAGGGTGCCGAAACCGAATGTGTCGGCGCGAAATACTACAATCAGGAAACCGGTGAATGGGAGGGTGTTTATTATGAGGTGGACACCCAAAACCGGCAGGTGATCATCTATACAACCCATCTGTCCACTTATGGAGTATTCCAGGTTAAGAACGAAAATACCAGAAAGGCCTATATTACAGATGTTTATGCCATTGCAAGCATATTAAATTCAGGAAAAGCCTATGAGGTACTGAAAGAACTCGCAGATCGCGGACAGCTCGGGAGTGTTGCCTTTGAGGCGGGCTTTGAGGCTGTTAATTCCGTTGTTGGGAATACCGGTAGCGCCGTTACTGCAATTACTCTGGGAGGCCAATATGAAGGCGCACTGGCAGATATGCTTGGAAAGGGAACACAGCACTTAGGTCTTGCCCTTGCTGCAGTGCAGACCTGCTATGATTTTACCCATAATTTCTCTGACGATGCCGGAAAACTGAGCACACTTTCAAATCTGGCAAAAAACATTGCTAATAATGCTGTGGGATATTTCGGTTCCGCCGCTCTTCAGGTGGGCTTCGCCGGAGTCGCTGTATTCGATGTGCTGCTCTCCACGGTTCAAAGCGATATGGTAGAACTGAAGCTGGAGAACATCGGTGATGTATATCAATACTATAATGATGTGGAAGCTCCCCGTACCAATAAGGAGTGGCGCAGGCTTTTTATTCGTATTATGAAAGATAACCAGAATGATCCGGATCAGGCCAGGCTGCAGATTGAAGCTGAAAATGATCAATTCTGCGGGCGCTTCTGGGAACTTGACTTTGGTAAAGTCAAGGAAATTGCCGGTGTTTCAGGCAAGAAATACTCCTTCGATGAGCGGGAGTGGACAAAGGATCGGGAGGTTCTAACGAAACAATATAAGGCATATTTGATGAACCGTCTGCAGGCGCCCCTTACCTCCGCCCGGAATTATCTGCTCAATCAGGCCATGGAACTTGCCCAGAAGGAATTTGAAAAGCAGCTCCAAGCACTGACACAGGAACTGAATAAAACTGTCAAGGTGCAGATCATAGAGGAGCCCGAGAAGGCGGGGGATTACCTGTACGGGGGTTATACCCTGCGCTTCGCTCCCCTCTCCGGGAGCACGGACCCGAAGGGATGGACCGGAAAGCTGTCCGATCAGGGAACGCTGAACACTTCGTT